>JANWLO010000019.1 GCA_025450815.1 Gemmatimonadaceae bacterium | reverse complement strand
GAAGATTCGGCTCGATACGGCAAGTCTCGAGGAGGTTCGGTGGGCGACCGATCTCGGAATCATCGATGGCGTGTCCACCGATCCGACACTCATCGCCGACGAGGACTCGGCCGATGACTACCACGAGCTGCTCGCGGAGCTCTGCCGGCTCACGCGCGGCCCCGTGTTCGCGCCAGTGCTCGCGATCACCTCGGATGACATCTACCGCGACGGCAAGGAGCTCGCGAAGATCGCCGACAATATCGTCGTCGAAATTCCGATCATCGAAGATGGGTTGCGCGCGACGTCGCGACTCGCAGCGGATGGAATTCGCGTTGCGGCGACGCTTGTCTTCACCGCCGCGCAAGCGCTCTTCGCGGCGAAGGCTGGCGCGCACTCCGTCGCCGCATTCATCAGCCGCGTCGATGACATCGGCGGCGACGGGCTCGCATTGATCCGCGACATTCGCCAGCTGTTCGACCGGCACCAGGTGGAGAGCGAGCTCACTGCTGCATCGATCCGAACGCCGCGACAGTTTGCGGAGGCGGCTCAGATCGGCGCGGAGTCCGCAGCGGTGCCGCCAGCCGTGCTGCGAGCGCTGCTCGTTCATCCGCTCACGGATCTGGGCCTCGATCAATTCCTCAACGACTGGAGCAAGCGCCTCTCGCGCGGACGCACGAACCTGTGACCACACGCACCATCTCACTCCTTCTTCTGGCAGCCGTCGCGGCGTGTCGGGGCGACTCGCGCAATGCGCCGGCGCTCGCGGTGCCCGCGGCGAGCGCCGCCACGCCAGTTGCATTCGACAGCGGGTTGAATGCGCAACGCCACACGGCGATCACGGAGGCTGTGTCGCGCGTCGCGCCGTCGGTAGTGACGGTGCAGACCGAGGTCGTGGACCGGTCGACGGATCCGTTCGACGCCTTCAACGGCACCAGCGAGCGCGTGCTGCCGGGACTCGGTTCGGGCTTCATTGTTCGCGCCGATGGCGTGATCGTTACCAACGCTCACGTGGTGGCGGGCGCCAACACGATCTCGGTGGCACTGCGCGATGGCACCAGCTACCCCGCGCGACTGCTGGGGAAGGATGAGACGAACGACATCGCAGTGCTCAAGATCGATGCGAAGAACCTTCCCGTCGCGCCCCTCGGCCGGTCCGACGATTTGATCATCGGGGAGTGGGTGATTGCAATCGGCAATCCGTACGGCTTCCTGCTCGGCAATTCGGAGCCGAGCGTGACCGTGGGCGTCATCAGCGGAACGGGGCGCAATCTGGTGGCGCGATCCGAGGGCTCGGCGATGTACGTCGACATGATTCAGACGGACGCTTCAATCAACCCGGGGAACAGCGGCGGACCGTTGGTGAACGCACTCGGCCAGATCGTGGGGATGAACAGTTCGATCTACACGCCGAGCGGCGGGTCGATCGGGCTTGGTTTCGCGATCCCGGTGAATAGAGTGAAGCACGTCACCGAGGACCTGCTCGCGCACGGCACCGTACGTCGTCCGTGGATTGGTCTCAAGCCGGAGATTCCGCAGGGGCAGGACCAGCGCGAGTCGCTGCGATCGGGGCTCGTTGTTGGCGCGGTGGTTCCGGGCTCGCCCGCTGACCAGGCAGGGATTCGTCGCGGCGATGTGCTGACGCACTCCCGGAGCCGCGCGATTCACAACGCGTACGACTGGGAGGCGGAGCTGCTGGACCTTCGCGTGGGAGATAAGGTGCCGCTCGTATTCCGGCGTGGCACCAAGGAGATCCCGATTACAGTCACGATCGCGGATCTACCAGAGGTGAGCGCGGCCAAGGTAGCGGTGCTGAAGGAGCTCGAGCTCGTGACGCTCACTCCGGCGATCCGCGCGGACCGCGGCATTCGGAGTACACGCGGTGCGCTGATTTACAACCTGAGCGAACGCGTGTCCGATGAGCTGGGGCTGGAGAAAGGGGATGTTATCGTCCAGATCAATCGCATTCCGATAGCGAGCGCGAACGATGCCGCGCACGCTCTCGACACCGCGGCAGGCCGCGAGATCGTTCACATGTTCTTCGAGCGAGGGGGACGCATTTACTCCACCGATTTCATGATTCGATGACGGACCACACCAGGTATGCGTCCCCGCTCAGCGAGCGGTACGCTTCGCGCGCGATGCTGGAGCTATGGTCGCCGCAGTGTCGCCATCGTACGTGGCGCGAGCTCTGGCTCGCGCTGGCCGAAGCGGAGCACGAGCTCGGCGTGACGGATGAGGGCGGGCGGGCGCTGATCTCGGAGGAAGGCATCGCGCAGATGCGAGCGCACCTCGACGACATCGACTTCGACGCCGCGCGCGACTTCGAGCGTCGCTTCCGACACGACGTCATGGCGCACGTGGAGACGTTTGCGGCGGCGGCGCCGGCGGCGCGCGCGTTCATCCATCTTGGTGCCACGAGCGCGTTCGTGACGGACAACGCGGATCTCGTGCTGATGCGCGAAGGGCTGACGCTGCTCCGGGCGAAGATGGTAGTCGCCTTGCGGTCGCTCGCGGCGTTCGCGCGACAGTGGGCGAGCGAGCCGACGCTTGCGTACACGCATCTTCAGGCGGCGCAGCTGACGACCGTCGGCAAGCGCGCCACGCTCTGGATGCAGGACCTGGTACTCGACCTGGCGGATCTCGATCATCGCGTCGCCACAATGCCG
This sequence comes from Gemmatimonadaceae bacterium, assembly GCA_025450815.1. Lineage (GTDB taxonomy): Bacteria > Gemmatimonadota > Gemmatimonadetes > Gemmatimonadales > Gemmatimonadaceae > FEN-1250. Next base: position 4,042 of record JANWLO010000019.1, on the reverse strand, counting down.
CTGCGCGGCGTCAAGGGGACTACGGGCACGCAGGCGAGCTTCCTCGAGCTGTTGCGCGGCGATCACGATGCGGTGCGCGCGCTGGAGCGAAATGTCGTCGCACGCATGGGCTTCACGCGCGTGCTTCCGGTAACCGGCCAGACGTACACACGAAAGCTCGACGCGCAGGTGCTCGGCGTCGTCGCCGGAATTGCGACTAGCGCGGCGAAGTTCGCGTCGGACGTAAGGCTATTGCAGTCGTTTGGCGAGATCGAGGAGCCCTTTGAAGACGAGCAGATCGGTTCGTCCGCGATGGCATACAAACGGAATCCGATGCGCTCCGAGCGCATCAACTCGCTCGCGCGCTTCGTCGTTTCGCTCGAGGAGAATGCGAATCTCACCCACGGCGTCCAGTTCTTCGAGCGCACGCTCGACGACAGCGCCAACCGGCGCCTCGTGATCCCGGAGATGTTCCTCGCCACCGACGCGATCCTCTTGCTAATGGGAAATGTCGGCGGCGCCCTGGAGGTGCATCCGGCCCGCATACGACAGCGCATCGCGCAGGAGCTTCCCTTCATGGCCACGGAAAAGCTGATCGTGCGCATGGTGGCGGCCGGCGGCGACCGCCAGAAGGCGCACGCGATCATCCGCCGGCACAGCCTGGAGTCGGGTCGTGCGCTCAAGGATGGCGCCGAACGAAACGATCTGCTCGAGCGGCTGCTCGCCGATCCCGAGTTCACGCTCGGAGCCGGCGAAATGAAGGATTTGGTGGCGGCCGAGCGCTTTACGGGACGCGCGCCGGAGCAGGTGGCGGAGTTTCTGCGTGAGGTCGTGGACCCGATTCTGAAGGCCGCGCCAGCTCACGATGCGGCGGAGTCGCTTCGCGTATGACGCTCATGAAGGCGAGTGTGCTGCCCCTCCGGCGGCTGGGTCGCGGCAAGGTGCGCGACATCTACGAGGTGGACGACGACCGCCTGCTCCTCGTCGCGACGGACCGCGTGAGTGCCTTCGACGTTGTGATGCGCGAGGCGATCCCCTACAAGGGCGCCGTGTTGACGCAGATAAGCGCCTGGTGGTTTGGGAGGCTCACGGGCGTCGTGCCCCACCATCTGATCTCCGCGAACGCGTCGGAGATTGCGGAGATGGTTCCGGCGCTCGCGGAGCATCTAGCAGAGATCGAGGGCCGGTCGATGCTCTGCCGGCGAACGGAGGTATTCCCGGTGGAGTGCGTCGTTCGCGGTTATATTTCGGGGTCCGCCTGGAAGGAGTATTCGCGGACCGGTACGCTGGCCGGCGAGCCGCTTCCACAGGGACTGCGGGAGAGCGACCGGCTGGCGGCGGTGTTGTTCAGCCCCGCCACGAAGGCGGAGGCCGGCCACGACGAGAACATCACGATCGCCCGCATGCGTGCGCTGATTGGAGACGCAGCGGCTGAGCTGGAGCAGCGATCGAGGATGATATACGAACGCGGACGCGACATCGCCAAGGAACGGGGGATCATCATCGCCGACACCAAGTTCGAGTTCGGGCGCGCCAGGGATGGTCAGGTGCTGCTGATCGACGAGGTGCTGACGCCGGACAGCTCGCGCTTCTGGCTTGCGGAGGGATACCATCCTGGAGGCGCTCAGCCGAGCTTCGACAAGCAGCCGCTGCGCGACTACCTCGACAGCGAACGGAAGGCAGGACGCTGGAACGGCGAGGCGCCCCCGCCGGCGCTCCCCAAAGCCGTAGTCAAGGCGACGAGTGAGAGGTATCTCGAGGCCTATCGTCGCATCACGGGCGAGTCGCTCGACCTTTCGAGACTCTCGTGAGGGTCGCGCGCGAGGGTGTGATCTTCATTGTCATCGCCTGGGTGCTCGCGCTGGGCGCAATCGCGCTCGGCCTCACGCGGCACTCCGCGATCTGGTCGATCGTCGCGATCCTGCTCGTAGTGATCGCGGTGTGGGTCGTCTATTTCTTTCGCGACCCGGAGCGAGCAGGCGAGCGCGGCGAAAACGTCGTCGTGTCGCCGGCGGACGGTCTCGTCGTGATGATCACGGAAGTCGACGAGCCGTCGTTCATCGCGACGCGCGCGATTCGGATCTCGATCTTCATGAACGTCTTCGACGTGCACGTGAATCGCTATCCTGTCAACGGCACCGTGCGCTTTCTCCAGTACAACAAGGGGAAGTTCCTGCACGCCGCGCACGAGAAGGCGAGTCTCGACAACGAGCAGATGTCGGTGGGCATTGAATCCGGTGCGCGGCGCCTGCTGGTGAGGCAGATCGCGGGGCTGATAGCGAGGCGCATCGTGAACTATGCGAAAGTGAGCGACGCGGCGGTCCAGGGCGAACGTATGGGCATCATTCGCTTCGGCTCGCGCGTGGACGTGTTCATCCCGCCGTCCAGCGCCGTGCGCGTGAAGGTCGGCGAGCGCACGGTCGCCGGGACCACGGTGCTCGCGGATCTCGCGGCATGAGGCCCATTCGTCGCCCGGCGATGCGGAGAGCGGTGGTGCTGCTCCCCAACGGATTCACACTCGCGAATCTGTTCTTCGGGGTTTACGCGATCGTGCAGGCCGCGCGCGGAGACTACGTCTCGGCCGGCTGGTGCGTGATCGGCGGTGGAGTGATGGACGCGCTCGATGGTCGAGTCGCGCGCGCGACGCGCACTGGAAGCGCGTTCGGCATCGAGCTCGACTCGCTCGTGGACGCGATCAGCTTCGGCGTCGCGCCCGCGCTCATCATGTACTTCGCGGTGCTGAACCGCGAAGGCTCGGCGTGGCTCCTCTGCTTCGTCTACATCGCTTGCGTGGTGATGCGGCTCGCGCGCTTCAACGTCGAGCAGGGAGGCCGCGCCAAGACTCACTTCCACGGCCTCCCGAGTCCGGCAGCCGGGATGACGCTCGCCACGTACTACTGGTTCACCCAGACGAGCTTCTACTCGTATGTGAACGGCTGGCCGTGGCACACCGTCGTCCCCGCCGTGATGCTGACCCTGAGCTTCCTCATGATCAGCCACGTACTCTACCCTGCGATGCCGCGGCTCAGCCTTACCAACGTGCGGGGGATCATCGGGACGGTACTGCTCCTGGCTGCGGTCGTCGCGATTTTCATGGAACCGCTTCGTTTCGCGTTCCCGATTCTGCTCAGCTACGTCGCGGTCGGGCTGCTGCGCACGCTCTTCTTCGGACTTCTCGAGCGCCTCCCGACGGGCGATCCGCTCATGGACGACGAGGAAGACGAGGAGGACATGGAAGACTACTCGATGCGTCGCGAAGTGCAGTTCGTCGAGACACCAGTGGGCGAGCGCCGCGCTCACCGGCGCGGCCGCCGCTCCTCCGATTTTCCAAGACCCGACGTGGACCCCAGCGAGGAATCCGAATGAGCCGTTTTCGTGTCGCCGTGCACATCGTTCCGCGCAAAGGCATTCTCGATCCGCAGGGAAAGGCGGTCTCCGATGCCCTGCACTCGCTCGGTTTCGATGATGTGTCGGACACCCGGATCGGACGGCACATCGTGTTGCACATCGCAGCACCCGACGCGAGCGCGGCGGACGCGCAGGTGCGCGCGATGTGCGACCGCCTCCTCGCAAATCCGGTGACCGAGGATTTCGAGATCGCCACCGTGGAGCGCGTATGAGATTCGGCATCGTCACCTTCCCCGGCTCCAACTGCGACTACGACAGCTACCACGCGGTCGTAGACTCACTGGGACTTCCGGCCGTCTACCTGTGGCACAAGGCGACGGATCTGGAGGGCGTCGATGTGGTCGTGCTTCCGGGTGGTTTCAGCTATGGCGACTATCTGCGCGCGGGCGCGATCGCTCGATTCAGTCCGATCATGAATGCGGTCGTTGCGCACGCGCGCGCGGGCGGCCCGGTACTCGGCATTTGCAACGGGTTCCAGATCGCGTGCGAGGCCGGACTCCTGCCAGGCGCGCTGCTGCGCAATTCGGGGCTGCAGTTCGTAGGCGACATGGTGCGTATTCGCGTCGAGACTGCCGACACGATGTTCACGGCGCGCTGCGACGTTGGCGATGTGCTCCGCATTCCGGTCGCGCACGGCGACGGCCGGTACACCGCG
>JANWLO010000018.1 GCA_025450815.1 Gemmatimonadaceae bacterium | reverse complement strand
TCTCACGATCGTTCGCACGCAGTGACGTCGCGCGCATTGCTCGCCGCGGGCGCCATCGCGCTCTCGGGCGGCGCCGGATCCGCGTGTCATCATCACTCGCATCCGGCCGCGGACGCCCCCGCGCTGAGTGACTCACTCGTGGGGATCGTGTCCGTGACCGGAACGTCCATCGCGCAGCGTCTCGTGCTTCGCGTGAACGATCAATCGCACGCTTTCGCGGCATCGAGCGCCGACTCCGCTGCGCTTTCGCGCTTGGGCGGAGTGGAGGTGGTGGTGCGCGGCACCTCGCGCAACGATGCATTCGAAGTCGCGGCGTTCGAGGCGTTGCGCGTGGATGGCGCGCCAGTCGCGGACGGCGTGCTGCTACGCGACGGTGAGCATCTCGCGCTTCGAACGCAGCACGGCCGGCTCGCGCTCGGCAATCCGCCCGCGGCGTTCGACACGCTCATCGGCGCGCGAGTGTGGGTGAGCGGGCCGCTGGTCACCGGCCCGAACTCCTACGGCATCATCGTTCCGCGCTGAGCCCTACGGCTTCTTCACCTCAGCCTTCTCGGCGGCGGCCTCCTTCTTCACCGTAGCCGCGGATTCGTGCTCGACGCCGATCACGCTGCCGTCCATCGCATTGATGTTCACCTCTTCGATTCCCGACTTGCCGTCGAGCTTGATGTCGTACGAGTACTGGAGTTTCCCGTGCTCGTTCTCCAGCTCGACGGCCTCGATCTTTCCCGCGGGCAACTTCGCCTGCGCGACCTTGGCGGCCGAGTCTTCGGAAATCTTCACGGTCTTGGCGAGCTTGGCCGGAATGTCCTTCTTGTACGCGGGGCCCTGCGCCGCGGCGACGCTTGCCGAAAATACGAAGGCGGCGATGACGGCGGTGATCCGCGTGGATAGTTGTGTAATGCTTGACATGACTTCGCTCCGATTCGAGTGGCGATTACGAACGCGTACTCTTCCTCGTGATTTAGCGGGCAAAGCTGTCGTTACGATGACGTGAAAGGGGCGTGTGGGACAGGTTGTTGACAGCGAGTGATCGGCGTCTTATACTAAACCATATGGTTTACCGTTCCCGGTCGCTCGACGACACCTTCTCCGCCCTCGCCGATCCCACGCGGCGCGACATCCTCTCCCGCCTCGCCACGGGCGAGCGGTCGATCAGCGAGCTCGCGTCGCGATTCGACATGTCGCTCCCCGCGGTGTCCAAGCACGTGCGCGTTCTGCAGCGCGCGGGGCTCGCAAGCGTCGAGAAGGAGGGCCGCGTGCGCCGCGCCACGCTCAGCGCCGCGCCCATGCGTGACGCGCTCTCGTGGATCGCCAAGTACCGGCGCTTCTGGGAAACGGAGCTCGATCTTCTCGCCGCGTATCTCGAAAACCAATCACCGCCGGAGCTCCCATGTCCAGAGAAACCGTTGCGCCGCCCACCGTCGAAATCCGCCGCACGATCCGCGCGCCGCGCCAACGCGTCTTCGACGCGTGGACGAAAACGGAGGAGCTGAAGGCCTGGCACGCGCCGGGGCCGCTCACCGTGTCACTCGCCGAGATCGATCTGCGCCCGGGCGGAAAGTACCGCATCCACATGCTGGCGCCGGATGGCACAGAGCACCGAGTGTCAGGCGTCTATCGCGAGATCGATCCGCCAAGAAAGGTCGTTTACAGCTGGGGTTGGGACGGTGATCATCCCGTGAAGAACAGCACCGTGACGCTCGAGTTCTTCGAGCGCGGCGACTCCACCGAGGTGGTGATCACGCACGAGGGAATCACGCACGACGAGGAGCGTGAGAAGCACTCGCACGGCTGGATGGCGATCATGGACAAGCTCGAGGCGCACTTCTCGGCGCTGCCCGGCTGAGGGGGCTCGCGAGCAGGAGAAACGCCCACCGGCGGCCGCAGGGTCGCCGGTGGGCGTTCACGTACTCCGCCTGGGTTAATCCCAGTCTCCGGTTTGCGCGCCGGAATTCCCGCTTAGTTTGCTTGACGCGCGCACATTCGCCACCCGCCGCCACGCAACAGCGCGGAGCACTCCATGAGCAGAGTCGATCGCCTCGACCAGGGACGGAAGGCGTACGCGAAGCACGAATGGAGAGACGCGTACGCCTTCCTCTCCTTCGCGGATCTCGAGACGCCCCTGGGCGGCGTCGACCTCGCGATGCTCGCGGAGAGCGCATTCCTTCTCGGAAGCGAGACTCGCAGCCTCGAAATCCTGGAGCGCGCCTACCATCTGAATACGACGGGCGAGTTGCCGAGCACCGCGGCACGATTCGCATTCTGGATCGGCTTTCGGCTCCAGCTCGCTGGCGATGGCACTCTTGGCGAAGTGTGGCACTCGCGCGCGCGCCGCCATCTCGAAGAGTGTGCACCGTGCGCGGCGCACGGGCTCCCATTTCTCGCGCGCGGATGTTCGCTCATGGTCGCCGGCGACGCCTCGGCCGCCCACGTCCAGTTCGCAAAGGCGTTCGACATCGGCACGCGCTACGGTGATCACGATCTCACCGCGCTCGCGCGACACTATCAGGGACGCGCGAAGCTCCGCAGCGGCCAGATCGCGCAGGGGATGGCATTCCTCGACGAGTCGGTCGCAGCCATATCGACCGGAGCGTCGTCGTCAGTGGTGACGGGCGGCATCTTCTGCAGCGCGCTCGATGCCTGCGACGAGGCCATGGATATTCGACGCGCGGATCGTTGGACATCCGCGTTCAGGCAGTGGCGCGTCACGCAGCCGAGCATGATCGCATTCCGTACCGAGGCGCTGGCGCATCGCGTGTCGCTGATGCTGCTGCGCGGCGCATGGCGCGACGCCCTCGACGAGCTCACGACGCTCATCCAGTGGCTCGACGAGCGATCGGATCGACCGGCCGCCGGGCTGGCGTACTATCAACGCGGGGAGCTGCACCGGCTGCGCGGCGAACACGATGCGGCCCATGCAGCGTACTTGGAAGCGCTGAAGCGTGGGCACAAACCGCAGCCGGGTCTCGCGCAACTCCTGCTCGCGCAGGGAGAGATCGAAAGCGCTGCGGAGGAGACTCGCAGGTTGCTCGCGCAGACTACGCTTCAGCCGAATCGATCGCGCGTGCTGCTTGCCAGCGTCGAGATCCTGCTCGCCGCCGGCGACGTTAGCGACGCGCGCGCGTGCGCCGAGGAGCTCTCGGAGCTCGACGCGAAGCTTCGCACGCCACTGTCCTACGCCACGATCACGCATGCCATCGGCGCGGTGCTCCTCTGCGAGGACAAGCCGCAACCGTCACTCGTCGCGCTCCGCGACGCGATGACGACGTGGAACGAGATTGGCGCGCGCTACCAAGCCGCGCGCGCACGCGTGCTGATCGCTGCCGCGCATCGTGAGCTGGGCGACGAGGCGGCCGTGAAGTCGGAGCTCACCGCTGCGGCGCAGTCGTTCGACGTCCTTGGCGCCGCGGCGGACAGGCTGCACGCCGAGGAGTTCTATCGGCGCGGCGCGAACGCGGATGACCCCTTTTTGACCGCACGCCAGCTCGATGTGCTTCGTCTGCTCGCGCTGGGCATGAGCAACCTCGCGATCTCGGAATCGCTCGCACTCAGCGCGCAAGCCGTCGCGAAGGATGTCACTTCCGTTTTCTATCAGCTGCGAGTGCTCACACGCGAGGAAGTGGCGAAGAAGGCGCGCGATCGCGGGCTCCTGTAGCCGGCTGTCGTTCGCACACTGGATAGTTCTCCCGGGCCGCCTCACCTTTCTCGCATCTGAAGATCCTCGACCACTCACGAGGAGACGGTGCGATGAGCAGTACAGTGAAATCAGAGCGCGTGCAGACGGTCGTGATCGGCGGTGGACAGGCTGGGCTGTCGGTCGGCTACCATCTGGCAGAGCGAGGCATCTCGTTCGTGATTCTCGAGTCGAACCCGCGCATCGGCGACTCGTGGCGCACGCGTTGGGACTCGCTGCGCCTCTTCACGCCGGCGCGCTTCGACGCCATCCCCGGACTTCCGTTCCCCGCCCCGGCGGATGAGTTTCCGACGAAGGACCAGATGGCCGACTATCTCGAGTCGTACGCGAAGCACTTCGACCTGCCCGTACGCACCGGCGTTACCGTGACCAACGTGGCTCGCAACGGCGATCGATACACCGTTCGCGCGGGCTCACGTTCGTATGACGCCGATCACGTCGTCGTCGCGATGTCGGACTTTCAGAAGCCGCGCATCCCCGCGTTCGCGAGCGAGCTCGATTCGAGCATCATGCAGCTCCACTCGCGCGAGTATCTGAGGCCCTCGCAGCTGCGCGCGGGCGCAACGCTTCTCGTCGGCGCAGGCAACTCGGGCGCGGAGATCGCGCTGGAGTCCGCGCGCTCCGGCCACACGACGTGGATGTCCGGGCGCGATACGGGGTCCGTGCCGTTCCGCCTTGGTGGCCTGGCGGGTCGACTGCTTCTCACGCGCTTCGTGCTGCGCTTCGTCTTTCATCGTGTGCTCACTACCGGCACGCCGTTCGGCCGAAAAGCGCGGCCGAGTATAGTGTCGAAGGGCAGTCCGCTGATTCGCGTGAAGGGACGCGATCTCGCCGCCGCCAGCGTCGAGCGCGTGCCGAGATGCGTGGGCGCGCGCGAGGGGAAACCGCTGCTCGACGACGGCCGCGTGCTCGATGTCGCGAATGTCGTCTGGTGCACCGGATTCCATCCCGGCTTCTCGTGGATCGAGCTCCCCGTGTTCGGCGAGCATGGCGAGCCCGTGCACGACCGAGGCGTCGTCGCGAGCGAGCCCGGTCTTTATTTCGTCGGCCTCCACTTTCTGTACGCGATGTCATCGACGATGATTCACGGAGTCGGACGCGATGCGGAGCACATCGCAAACGTCGTCGCCGGGCGAGTGCGCGCTCATACGAAAGCGCAGCCGCGGCAGCAGGCGTTGACAGCGGCGGTCACTACCTGAGGAGAGAACATGCCAACGGTTCAGGATTTTCTGCAGGAGCTCGACAGGGAGGCGCCAACCACGCGGCGCGCGCTCGAGCGCGTACCGAAGGACAAGCTCGACTGGGCGCCGCACGAGAGGTCTCTCACCATGGGCCAGCTCGCGCTGCACATCGCGAACATTCCCGGCGCTCTGTCGGAGATCGCGATGAAGCCCTCGTTCGACGTGTCGTTCGTAGTGCCGCGCCCTACCGCGACGAGCGTCGACCAGCTTCTCACCACACTCGGCGAGAGCGTCGCGAAGGCGAAGGCCGTGATTGGCTCGATGGACGACGCCGCACTCGCCACGCCGTGGAAGATGGTGAAAGGCAATCTCGAGCTCGCCTCGATGCCGCGCAGTGACTTTCTACGCTCCGTGCTCTTCAACCACTGGTACCACCATCGCGGCCAGCTCACGGTGTATCTGCGTGAGACCGGCGCGAAGGTGCCCTCGATCTACGGCGCGAGCGCCGACGAAATTCCGGGATTCTGAGGTGGCAGAATCCTCTCGCCCCATACCACGGGCGCGATGCGCGGAATGATCACCGTCCACGATACCACGCCCACCATCGAGATCACGATCGCGAGCATGAACGCGCTGTAGAATGTCCCCGTGCGATCGACGAGCACGCCCGTGATCGCAGGGCCGGCAATGCCCGCGAGATTTCCGACGAATCCCTGAAAGCCGACCCAGCGTCCCGCCGCTCTCGGGCCCGCGAGTAGTTGCGCGATTGCGTACAGCGTCGGCGACGCGAGGCCGAAGGTGAAGCCCACGGCCAGCAGACTCACCGATGACAGCATAGTCCCGCCAAGGAGCACGCCCAGCAGGCAAACGGCGGACGACAGCTGGCTCGCGACCATCGTGATCTTGTAGACGCGATGCGGGGTCTCGCCCCTCTCGATCCAGTTGTCGCCGATTCTTCCGGTGGCGTACGCCCCCACGGCGTGCATGAAATAAGTGAGACCACCGAGCGTCGCCATTCGTTCGATGGAATATCCGCGCTCCTGCACCAGATAGAACGGCAGCCAGCTCAACACAAAATAGAATATGTAGTTGCCGCAGAAATGTCCGAGCGCGGCGCCGAGCGCGGATCGGTTCCGCACGATGTCTCCAAACGACGGTGCGTCTTCCGTGTGCTCGAAGCGACGCGCGGGAAGCTGCCGCGCCGGGCCTGCGAGCCACGGCACCAGCCAAATAAGCGAGAGCGCTCCGAGCGAGAGGAATAGCGCCCGCCAGCCGAATCGAGCGAGGATCATTCCGCCCACGTACGTCCCGAATGCGGGCCCGAGCGCAAGCCCGATCGCGATCTCCGCATTCGACCGTCCGCGCCGGTCAACCGACACGTTCTCCGCGAGCAGCTTCGAGCTGCACGGAAACGCGACGCTCTCGCCGAAACCCAACACGAGTCGGAGGCAGAGAAGCGCGACGAATCCGCTCACGAGCCCAGTGAGAATCGTCGCGACGCACCAGATCGCGAACCCGGCCGCAATCACGCGCTGCACCGGAAATCGCTCCGCCACCCAGCCCGCGCCGAGCTGGCTGATCGCGTAGGTCCAGTAAAACGACGACAGCAGGATGCCCACCTGCGTGGCGGAGAGATGCAGCTGCGTCGCGAGCACCGGCGCCGCAGTGGCCAGATTGCCGCGATCCACGTAGTTGATGAACACCGCGAGCGCGAGGAGCGTGGAGAGGCGGCGCGCTGATTGGGGATCGGCGGTCTGAGTCACTGTCGCTGCCATCGACCCTCTGGGAAGGTGTGCGGTGCTACGACGACTCTATGGCTGCTGCGGCTCGTCACCCTCGCCGCCGCCGAGCATCGTCATATTGAACATTCCTCCTGCCGCGCTCCCGATATCGCGATTCGGAACAAATCGCCACTCTTCGCCCACTTGCCGAGCGGTAATCAACTCCATACGGTCGGTCTGGCCGAAGGTGCCTACCTCTGTGTGAATGCGATAGACGACGTGAATCGTTGAGTCGCCCTCCACCACCTCGCCAATCACTGTACGCGTGCTGACCGGGCATCGGCCGTCACGGTAATTGTCGGGACGTAGATCGTGTGCCTCGAGCCATCGGGCGAAGAGCTCCATGGGCGGGAGCGAATCGAATTGCGCGGACGTCGCCACGCGCGCGAAGCCTTGCAGCACAGGATTGCCGAGCTCGGACCTCGGTTGAATCTCATGCGGAGAGCTAGTGCCCCGTGAGAAAAGCTCGAACGCCGAAATCATTTCTCGCTGCTGATTGCGAAAGTCCACGAGACCGTCCTGATCCATCCACTTCGCAGCCTCGAGCCACTTCTTGCTCTCGTGCACGCGAAAGAGCTGCTGCGCAGCAGCCGACGCGCTCATCTGGCTCACAGCACTCCAATGCGCTGCACCAGATCCGCAAAGCGGGGATCGCCGCGCAGCGGCCCGTACCCCGGATCGAGCTTCAAATACAACAGCCCCGCCGAGCGCGCCTGATACGCGCGCTCGAGCCACGAGAACGCGCGATCGTGATTCCCCAATGCCGCGTACCCGATCGCGACGATCTCTCCGCGGAAGTACTGTCGCTGCGATTCGTCTTCCAGCCGCGCGAGTATCGCCTCCCCTTCCTCCTTCTGCCCCAGCGCGGCCAACGCGCGCACGATCAGCGCATCCCACGCGCGCGGTGCCCGCTCGAGCGACTGAGCGCGACGATACCACGACAGCGCACTCTCCGGGTCGCCCTTCGCCAGGTACGCCGACGCGATGTAGTGCTGCGCGCGATGACAGATCTCGTCCATGTCCATCGTACGCTCACCTTGCGCGATCGCGGCGTCGAAGTCGCCGTCGTACAGCAGAAAGCGCGCGAGCCACTCGCTGTAGTGCACAGAGAGCGGGTCGAGAAGCAGCGCCTTCCGTATCGTATCGATCGCGTCGCCCAGTCGGCCCACCGACGGCAGCAGCGTGCCGTGGACATAGTGCGCCTCCGCATAGTTCGGCGCGAGCGTCACCGCACGCGCGAGCTGCACTTCGGCGTCGACGAACTTCCACTCGTGCCAACCCAGCACCTTCCCGATCGACGTGATCGCCTCCGCCAGCTCCGGCTCGCGCTGCAGCGCGCGCTCGGCCGCACCCTTCGCGCGCGGATACGCATCGTCCGGGGCCACCCAGTCGTCCGCGAGATTGCACCACGCGTCCGCTATCCCGGCGTACGCGCGCGCGAGCGCCGGGTCCAGCAGCAACGCTTGCTGAAAAAGATCCAGCGACCGCCTGAGCGCGGGCTCGGATAGCTTCGCGAAAAAGAACCGTCCTTTCAGGTAGAGTGTGTACGCCTCGAGATTCTTCGTTGGCGCGACGACCTGCCCCTGCTCGCTGCCGAGCCGGATCGCCAGCGCATCGACTATCGCGCGCGAGATCTCATCCTGAACGGCGAATACATCTTCGAGCTGCCGGTCGTACGTCTCGTTCCAGAGGTTATATCCGCTCTCGACGTTGATCAGCTGCGCCGTGAGGCGAATCTTGTTCCCCACTTTGCGCACACTCCCCTCGAGTACCGTCGTGACGCCGAGCTTGTCGCCGATCTCGCGCACGTCGACTTCCTTCCCCTTGAACGCGAAGGAGCTCGTGCGCGACGCTACCTGAACGCCGGGGAGCTTGCCGAGCGCGTTGATGATCTCCTCGGTCATCCCGTCGGAGAAATATTCGTTCTCGGGATCGGCGCTCATGTTCTTGAACGGCAATACGGCAATCGCCTTGGGTGCCACTCGATGCGATTCGCCGCCAGTTCGCTGCGAGCCCGTGCGGCCGTCATAGCTGATGCTCCGCAACGCCTCCGCGAACTCGGCGGCGGTGTCATATCGATCCACGGGCGTGCGCGCGAGCGCGCGCGTGACCGCCGCGTCCACCGCCTCCGGCACGTCACGCGTGGTGCGCACCTTGGGAATGGGCGACACGAATCGCTTTGCGATGATCGCCTGCGCCGACACGCCGGTGAACGGCGGCTCGCCCGTGAGCATCTCGTAGAGCACGCAGCCGAGCGAGTACAGATCGCTTCGACCGTCAGTGGAGAGCTCGCCCGCGGACTGTTCGGGGCTCATGTACGCCGGCGTGCCGATGGCGAGTCCCGTCTGCGTGAGCGATCGGCCACCCGTCGACAGAACTTTGCCGATGCCGAAGTCGGCGACCATCGCGGAACCATCATGCAGCAGGATGTTCTCGGGCTTGATGTCGCGATGGACGACGTTGTGCCGATGCGCGTAGTCGAGCGCCGACGCAACCTCTCGAGTGATTCGGAGCGCCTCCGGCAACGAAAGCTGCTTCTCCCTGTCCATGCGCTCGCGCAACGAACGGCCTTCCATGCTCGGCATCACGTAGAAGAGCAGCCCGTTCGCCTCGCCCGAATCGAACACCGGGAGGATGTGCGGATGAGTGAGACCTGCGGCAAGCTTGATCTCGAGCAGAAATCGCTCGGCGCCGATCTCGGCGGATACTTCGGGTCGCAGCACCTTGAGCGCTACCTCGCGCCCGTGCCGGAGATCGTGGGCGAGGAACACCACCGCCATTCCGCCCTCGCCGAGCTCACGATCGAGCGAGTAGCGTGAGGCGAGAGAATCGGCGAGTCGGTCCTGGAGGGAATTCATTGTCCGCAAACATGCACAGCGTGCACCGCGCGGGGGAGATCACCGCCAAGGTATTATTGGCCTCCTTGCGCTGCCCCTCTGGGGCGTGTAGCGTCTTCACTGTCGCTGGTCCGATGTTCCACCAAGGCTGTACCATCTGCCTTCGGGCGTTGGTGATCGCCATGTCACTCCGTCGCCGCGTACTCAGCGTTTTGGCGCTGACCATCCTGATTGCGTGGCTGCCCCACGAGGCGACCGCTCAGGGGATCCTCGATCGGGTCAAGAAGCTTGGCCAGAGTGCGGCCACCGCCGGCAAAAAAGCCGTGGTCGATGAGGCCAACGGGCAGATCAATAGTGCGGTTCAGGATGCGGCCGCGGAACACGTGGCGGACGGCTCCTTCATCGCGGTCCTTTCACCATGGTCTTCCACGGGCGTCGCCAAACGCGTCGAGATCGCGCGATTCTCCGGCGAGGCGTTCGTCGTCACCACGCCGAGCAGCCGCCAGATCATGCTCTGCGACGACAAGTCCGCGCAGTCGTGGCTGACATCGTTCGCGATCCAGAACAAGGCACCGGTGGCCGGCGCAGGAGCGGCCGGTGCGGGCGCAGCACACGCCGGGGCGCCGCACGCCGCGGCGACGAGTAGCGGCGCTGCGCACGGCGGAGCGAACGCCGCGCACGGGGGCGGCGGCGCGGCCGACAGCTCCAAGTCCCAGTCCGACTCGGCTGGCAAGTCCGCGCCAAATCCATTCTCGGCCACCAACGAAAGCTTCAGCTTCCCGACCACTCAAGTGACCGTCACCGTTCCAGCCGCCGGCGCGACGAGCGGCAAGCCGAGCCGAGGATCGCTTACGGTCACCGACCTGTCGCAAACCATTCTCGGCGGCGCAGGGAAAATCCGATTTTCCCAGGCGACTATTCCAGGAGAGAAGGGACCGCAGGTCGTGGACATGGGCGTCACCTTCAAGGCGAGGGTCATGGCCCCGGGCGAAGCGCCAGTTGGATGCGGCACGGGCACGGGCAAGCCCGCGGCGGGCGCGAAGCCGCTGGGCGGAGCATTGCCGATGGCCACGCCCTCGGTCGCGCCGCAGCAGCTTGCGGCTCCGATTCCCGGCGCGAGCTTCGCAGAGGGCGACGTGTTACTGACGAAGATCGGCAACGTGAAGATGCTCGTCGCCGCGAACGACAGCGCGACGGTTGCCGCGATCGTGAATGTGGGCGACGCACTCGTCTACCGCGGGCAGGAGGAGAACGGCTACGTACACGTGCAGAGTTCGGCCGGCGAGGGGTGGGTACGAAAGGCGCTGCTGAATAAGCGCTAAGTCGTCGCGTCGCGCAGCGCTCGCAGCGCGCTCTTCACTCGTGTCTGATCGCCTCGATCGGACTCATTCGTGCCGCGCGCAGCGCCGGGTACGTGCCGAACACCAACCCCACGGCGAGCGCGCTCGCTACGGCGATCGCGATCGTGATCCAGGAGAATCCAGCGTGGAAGAATGGCGCGTTGGCCCGAGCCCGAATCACCGCGGTCACGGCGAACGAGACTGTCAGGCCGACGACGACGCCGATTGCACTGCCGACGCCGGAGATCGCCACCGATTCCGTGAGGAATTGCAGGAGCACGTCGTGCCGGCGCGCGCCGATTGCCTTGCGCACTCCGATCTCGCGGGTGCGCTCTGTCACCGACGCGAGTAGCACGTTCATGATTCCGATTCCTCCCACGAGAAGCGAAATCCCGGTGAGCGCGGCCATGAACAGCTTGAAGATCGTGATTCCCTGCTCCGCCTGTGCGATGCGGGCCTGCTGCGTGTGTATGTCCAGCTTCTCGAGTTTCGCCATGTAGTGCTGCGCCGCCCAATCCTCGGCGGCTGCCTTCAGCGCGCTTACGGCCTCCACCGACGGAGCGCGCAAGAGAATCGTGGCAGGGCGCGGCGGGCTGGATGCGGGGAAGAACTTTCGTGCTGATTGAAACGGAACGTACGCATCGTAGCCCACCTCTCCGACGTAAGACGCGAGCACGCCGATCACGTTCATCGATTGCGCGTTCATGCGCACATCGCGACCAATCATGCGTTGCGGCTCGCCCGCAGAGAGCTCGGCCGCGAGCTTCTGGCTCAGTATGGCGACGTTCGCGCCGCGCGCTGCTTCCGCGTCGGTAAAGAATCGCCCCTCAGAGAGCACCATGTGATGAAACTCATCGGCGCGCGAGAGCACTCCCGAAACGGAGGACGCGCGCTTTCGACCATTGTGTGGAAAGTCGATCGTCATCCCGGCGCGCTCGAAGAGCGAGACGCCGGTCGCGCCGGTCGCGATCGCCGCCTGCTCGGCATCCTGCGGCGTGAACACCGGATAGTTGAAGATCGGCCTCCACATGCCATCGACCTGCTCGGCCGTCTTCGCAGCGATCGACACGGTCTGAACATCGGTGAGATGCTCGAGCTGCGCGCGCGCGGTGGCCTGCATGCCGTCGCCCAGGGAGAGAACGGCGACGAAGGATGCGACGCCAATGATGACGCCGAGCGTGGCGAGGAGCGTGCGCAGCGGGTTGGCGAAGAGGGCGTCGCCGCCGATGCGGAGGGCAGTGGTGGTGGAGTAGGAGCGCATCCGGTGGGGAATCTCGCAGGGAGGCGGGGGTGGCACGGGCGGGTTGATGCTTTGTACGACAAAGTACTTCTCGGAGTTTCGCGGCACAATATATTCGACCTGAAACGCTCGGCGAGCTTCAGCCGCGCAACGCCAACAATTGATGAGGCGCACATGAGCCAGCGGAGTAACGTGCGAGCCGCCACCGCAGCTCGGCGCAGACGTACGACAGGCACCGAACCCCTCCAGAAAATGACCTTTCAGCTGAACCCGGCCGTTGCAAGGGCGATTCGCGATGCCGTGAAGTCGGGGGAGGCGCCGAGCGCGAATGTCTTTGTCGAGGACGCCGTGCGAGAACGCTTGCGTGCGCGCCGGCAAGCGCGCGTGTACTCCGCGTACGCGAACGCCGCACGGGATGCGGCGTTTCTGGACGAGATTCAGGCGCTCGACGGCTCGTTCGAAATCACCCTTGCCGACCACCTGCCATGAGACAAATAGTGAATCGCGCGACGCGCTCACGCATGTGACGAACATGGTACCCGTTCGGCGCTGGGACACGTTCTGGGCGAACCTCGAGCCGGACATCGGCAGCGAACGGAAAGGAGTCAAACGGCCCGTCGTCGTAGTCTCGAACGACGGCTTCAACGGCACGTTCCCCGTCGTCACCGTCATCTCGGCGACCAAAGCCCAGGGAAAGCGACGCTCCGCGTACGCGTTCGAGGTGCTTCTCCCGAAAGGAAGCCTTACCCCCCGCCATGCTTCGATCGTCATGCCGCATCAGCTTCGAACGATCTCGAAGCTGCGCCTGCTCACGCGCATCGGCACGTTGCCCGGCGAATATCGCGCGCAGGTCGAGCTCCGACTCCTCGAGCACCTTGGGATTG
>JANWLO010000017.1 GCA_025450815.1 Gemmatimonadaceae bacterium | reverse complement strand
CTTGTAGAGGACCCAGCCGACGGCGACCGCGAACAGCGCGAAAAACAGATAGCGGAAATTCACTGAAGCTCCGTGGGTTGCATCCGGCCGTTAGATACAGTTAGTCACCGTTAGACCGCGATCAAACCTCCCGAACGCCGGGTCCGCCGGCACCCTCGCCGCGCTCGGCCGCACCAACTCTCACGATCACATTCCCCCGCTTGCGCCCCTCCTCCACGTAGCGATGGGCCGCGACGATCTCCTCCAGCGGATACGTGCGATCGATGACCGGCTTCAGCGCGCCCGACTCGGCGAATTCCTTGATGAGCAGCAGGTCGACGGCGCGCAGCCGGGGAAACTTGTCGTCGATCGCTCAGCGAACCGCCTTCGTGACGAGTGCGACGATCCGTGCCTCGTCGGCTGCGGTCAAGTCTTTGAGCGCGAACGCGGTCGGCCACATGTGGCCGTCGTCGAGCGCCGCTTTGTCGCTGAAGCCTAACGTGGCATATCGCGTCTTGAACTTCTGCGCCGCTTGGAAGAAGCAGACGTTCTTCCCGCCCTTCGCGTACGCGGGCATTCCGTACCAGAGTTTCGGCTCGAGCTCCGGTGCGTTTGTCATGATGATCGCATGCAGCCGTTCGCCCAGGGCGCGATCGGGCGCCGGCATTGCAGCGAGCTTCGCGAGGACGGCGTCAGCCTCGCTTGCCTCGCCGCTGCGCGCGGCTTTCTTGAGCTCGCCGGCGCGCTCGCGCATCGCGGCGCGTTCGTCGTCGGTGAATCGCGCCGACGCCTTGCCGGATCCGGTGCTACGCTCGGCGGATGTCTGTGTGCCACTCTTGGGTGACGGCTTTTTCGGCATCGTGGTCTCACTCGCATCGAGAGCGTTTTTGAGTATACGCGTCTACGGCTCTGAAACGCCACAACACCTCGGCAGCGGCGAGCAAGCTCATGCGCACGGGGCGCACCACGAGGCCGGCGTCTTTACGTCGTGCGGCGCCCCAGCGTTAGGCAACGCGGAGCGGCTTGATACGACGGACCTTGCCCTGGAGGCGCTGAGCGGCGTCCCACAAGTCGACGGCCCGTTGCGCATCCAGCCAGAACTCAGGCGAATTCCCGAACAGCCGAGACAACCGAAGCGCCATTTCGGGACTCTGCGCACGACGGCCCCGAAGTAGCTCGTTGACAGACTGCCGAGACACGCCCGCCGCCTCGGCTAACGAAGCCACCGTCAAACCGTAGTCCGGCAGGAAGTCTTCCCGCAGCATCTCGCCGGGATGAATCGGCCGTCGCATCATCGCGCGGGTGTTCGGAATCGACATTTCTCCCTCGGGCCACTCGTGATAGTCGCAGACTTCGACGTCGAATGCATCGCCGTCGGAAAATCGAAAGCAGATCCGCCATTGATCGTTGATCGCAATCGCGTGCTGCCCTTTTCGATCATTGAGCGCGTGCAAGCGGTTCCGTGACTCGTGTCAACGTGGGCCGGCGAATCGGGCGCGTCGTAGTGGCGCGCGCTGTGGAATGGGTGAACCAGGCCGCGCCGCGGGGCGATGCTGGTCAGATATCCAGCTTGCGCTCGCTCATCGACTTGACGATCGCGGGATCGCGGTGAGAGAAAAAACTGCTCGTGCCGGTGTCCAAGGTCGCAATCTGAGCGGTGTCGTTGGTGTCGAGTTCGAAATCGAAGATCGCCAGATTCTCCGCCATGCGCTCTGTTCTTACCGACTTCGCCAGCGCGACGACGCCGCGTTCAATTACCCACCGTAAGACCACTTGGCCAATCGTTTTTCCATGCTTGGCGGCGATGGTCTTTAGCACTTCATTCTGGAAGAGATTGTTGCGCCCTTCGGCAAACGGGGCCCACGCCTCTGCCTGCACGCCGAGATTGCGCATGAAGGACACGCTGTCGTCTTGCTGTTGAAACGGGTTGATCTCCACTTGATTCACGGCCGGTTTGACTTCGTTGAATGCGGCGATGTCCATCAAGCGGTCCGGTGAAATTGCTGACGCCGATGGCGCGCAGACGGCCGGCGCGGTAGGCATCCTGCATGGCGCGCCACGAGCCGTGTACGTCACTGTACGGCTGGTGAATCAGGTACAGGTCGAGATAGTCGAGCTGCAGGCGGCGCAGAGACTGCTCGATTGCCCGGCGTGTTCGCTCGTAGCCGGCGTCTTGCACCCATAATTTGGTTGTCACGAACAGTTGTTCGCGCGGGATACCAGCATCCTGGATCCCTTGCCCAACCGCAGCCTCGTTCATGTATGATGCCGCGGTATCAATCAGGCGATACCCTGTCTGAATAGCGTCGGTGACGCAGCGCCGACAGACCTGGCTGTCCGGAATCTGGTAGACGCCATAGCCTGCGATCGGCATGGTGATTCCGTTGTTGAGCTCTACGGCGTACACAACCGGCTCCTGATGTAATCCGATGAATGGATGCGCGTGTTTGTGCGTGCGCGAACCCGCTCGGCAGCTTCGACGTTAGGCGTCATCGGCTGCGGGCGTTAGCGCTCGAACATCTCGCCCAGGGTCGCGAACACGGTCTGCAGGCTGCCGGCGCTCAATGTGCCGAGCCGTTTCCGAAGCCGTTCGCGATCGACCGTGCGAAGTTGGTCGAGCGCGACGCGTCCATTCTTCCCAGCGAAGCGACACGCGGGACGGAACGGATAGGCGTGACCGGCGGTTGTCATGGGCGCGACGAGGGCCGTGCGGAGCTGGTGATTGAGCTCGTCCGGGGAGACGATCACACAGGGCCGCGTCTTCCGGATCTCGCTGCCGCGGGTGGGATCGAGTTCGACCAGGTAGACCTCGCCCCGATTGGGCACGCGGGCCAGGCGCGCTACCGCCACTCCCATTCCTCCGCATCAAATGCAGGCGCCGGAGTCCGGATCACGCCATCCTCGCCGCGCGCGTGGAGGGCAGCCGCCGCCTCAGCCCAGCCAGCGCGCGGGCGCCGGGCCGCGGCAATGACAATCCGCCCGTCTTTCGCGTCGAGCTCGACATCGCCGGCGAGGCCAGCCTGTTCAAGCAGTAGCTTGGGGATACGGATGCCTTGCGAGTTCCCGATGGCGACGATGCGCGCCTTCATATGACCTGCCAGCCGTGTGTGCCTACAATGTAATCACAGGGGCTGTCGCTCGCAAGCGTGGTTGAGCGAGCAGTACGGAACGCCATCGAGCGCACGGACCTCGTCGCAGGATTCCGTGTCAAGTCCGTACATGCGAATGAGTATGTCGCGGTCTAACGCTGCAGCTCTGCGGCGTGCAAAATAAAACGCGAGCGCGGGCGTAGCCCGCGCAATCCAAAGATCGCTCGGCTCCAGCAGCGTCCGCTAGGTTGCCGCCTGTGGAACCTTCCCATGTTTGAACATCTCGAACCACACTGCCTCATTCTGCGCGGTAAACACACCGAGTTCGGCAAAGATCGCTCGAGCGAAGTCGACGGCGGCGAGCCCGCTCGCGGTGATCACGCGGCGATCGCTAACCGCCGGTGATTCGACATAGTGCGCGCCACCTGCGTACTCCTTCGCGTAAGTGGGCAAGTAGCTGCGCATGTTGCTCGTGTGCCGCCGATCATCGAGCACTTGCGCGCGCGCGAGCGCCAACGTACCCGCGCAGATCGCGGCGATGGGAGTCTCGGCGACGAGCAAGGCAGTGATGAGTATTTCCAGGGTCGAGCGAGGATAGTCACCGATCTGCCAGAGGTCACCGCCCGGCAGAATGAGGAGCTCGACTTCCTCGGGGCGAACGGCCGCGAGCTCGAGGTCGGGCGTGACTCGGAGCCCACCCATGGAGACGACGGGCGCGCCGGTAAATCCGGCAGTGCGAACTGTGCGTTTGCCCCAGCGCCGGAGTTCGGCGAGGGCATACGCCGGCTCCCAATCGGCAAAGCCGTCGAAGATGACCACGTAGATCGCGCGTTGGGCTGTCATATAAGCCGTCAGTGCGGAAGGTTGCCCAACGGTGCCGGCCGCCAGAACGCGCGATCCGCCGCGACCCATGCCGCAGCCGGCATGCTCCAGTTAGGCCGGACCACGAAGACGCGGGCACCCGTGCCATGCACCAGCGCGTCCGCATCGCGCCGCGTGCGAACCGGACGCAGGATATACAGCGTGGAGTCCGGCATCATCCATACCGACCCGTCGGCGGGCCGGCGGTCTCGCGTGACCGTGACGACGATGGCGCGCGCGCCGACCACGGACCACGCGGGACCGCGACTCAGCTCGGGACGATAGATGGCAAAACCCTGCGCGGGCGTCCCAATGAGCGCGGATTTCCGCTGTGCGATCTGACCGAGCGCCGACGCCAGCGCCCGGTCCGTCGCATAGACTCTGGCGACGCGGGCAGTGTCGGCTGGCGTGGCGAATGTGTTCAGCCACCACGCCTCGTGCGGTCCAGTCACGCTCTCGAGGCCGAGATAGGGATTGGGACAGCGGCGATCCGCGCAAATCTGTGCTCCGTCATTTTCGATGACGCGATACGCAGAATCGACGCCCCGCTTGAGTGAGTCGCGATATACGTACAAGAACCGAGGCGGACCGTCTTGTGCGAGCAGCGGAGCGGGCAGCAGCGCGAGTAGGAGGAGAAGCGTGCGCATGGGTGGTGTGTCACCTGTTCGCGCCGATCCGGAGCTTCTCGGCGAGCCAGGCAAACGCGTCGAGACAGGAGCCATAGAGCTGGGTCATCCTCGGCGGCTCGGTGATCGCGTGGACGGCCAACCCCGACGAGATGGAATCAATGGGTAGCGCAAGTGCGTAACGCCGACGCCCGGGATCACCGTCGGGTTGCCAAGGACGGCTGGCGTGCCGATGAGGTGGTCAAAGAGTCGAATTCCGGAGCCAAGAAGAACGGCCGCGATGTCGACGTGGATTTCGTCGAGGAGGCCGGCATTCAGCAGCTGCTGGACGGTGTCGGCGCCGTGGACTCCACAGTTCTTCTCGCCCGCGGCGGCTCTGGCTTGGTTCCCCGCGCTTTCGATTGCGCCGTCGAGGAAGTGTTCAGTCGAGTTGGGTCGCGGCCATCCGGCGGGAATGTGGTGAGTCAGTACGAATGCCGGTCCCCACGCGTGATTTCCGCCCCAGCCTTCGGCGACCTCGAACGTGCGTCGACCGGTGAGCATCGCACCAAGTCCGGACGTTAGGCCACGAAGGTGCTCGGCGGCTCGGCGCGGACACCTTGAACGTCACGGGGTCCGAGCCTCCCGTGTGGAATTCGACGTCCCCCGAGGTGAAGTACCAGTCGAGTACTTCGGCGACGCCATCGTCGCGATCGGCGACATAGCCGTCGAGCGACATGGACATGATTGCGATGACGTTCGACATTACGATGTATCCTTGCGAGGGATGGAGACTGCGTTCAACGTCACAGTTAGTCAGGACGCGAGTCAAATCAGAAGCGGTGGAACCGACGCAGATTTGGAAGTCGTTGGCCTCAACGTTCGTTAGCTGGCACGCAGTATAGGCGCGAACGCGGCAGCAGACGGCTCTCCGAGCTCATTCCCCTCTAGTCTGGACGTTTGGCTCCTCCGGCTGCGTACCTCGCGAGCGCGCGCTCTGCTTCCTCGCGATATGCAGGAGGAAAATCGGGACGCGCCAGCGCTTCGCGTTGCGCCCTCGCGGCACTCGGCCAATCTCCTGCCTGAGCATAGGCGGCCGCGAGAATTGTTACGAGCGTTGCACGGGACGGATCCTCCTCCACGGCTTGTTTGGCGAGTGCGAGCCCGCGCGCATAATCGCGGAATGTGGTGTCCGGGCACGCGAAATACGCGCCTGATTCTAAACTGTGAAGCTCAGCCACGAGATTGTAGTCCTGATGTGCCGAGCTCGGAGCAAGCGCTAGCGCGCGGTCGAAGTCCGCGACCTCGTCGCGGCATCGTTTTAGTGTGTTGTAGTGCCGTCCTCGGCGCAGGTAGAGAAACGCTTCTGCGGGACGGAGGGTGATCGCCTTCGAATAGTCGGCAGTTGCCGCATCGCGCAGATTCAGCGCGTGTTCGGCTTCCGCCCGCCGCAAGTACGCGTCCCAGTTTCTGGGATCACGAGCCACAAGCGTGTCGAAATGCGCAACAGCCCCGTCCAAGAGGCGCACGCTTCCGATGTCGACCCACCCCGAATCGCCGCCGCTCGTGGAGACGATCCAGACTTGCCGGCCCTCGACTCGCTGCACCGGCATTACCAGGTTGATGCCGACTCTGGTTTGCGGCGCGCCACGGGTGCCAGCAATGTTGATGGCACCGATTCCCCGCAGCATGATGATACGCTGGCCAGTCCAACGCGCTGACGCATCCGCGGAGGTCGCCTGTGCTCCCGCGTGCGCACTGACGGAGAGAAACGCAATGACGCAGGCCACCGTCACGATAATCCGGCCGGCAACTCGTTCACGCCGTCGTTGCGAGGGAATCCACGCTGCAGCAGTCATCTCGTTGCTCATCTGTGAGGTTGTCCGGCTAACGCCAACTTTACCGGCGAGCGCGGAGTTGCCACGTGCGATGATGGTCGATTAACGGTGTGATCGCCAGACTCCTCCATACACCGCTGTCGCGCTCGTCCGGTGCAACGCCTCGTTAGGCCGAGGGGTGAAGACGGCCTACCCTGCCCGGCCCTGGATGGCGACCACCAGACCAGGGCCGTCCACGCCGCAAGGAGCCACTACACCTCCTGAGGAGGCCGGCCTAACAAGCTTCGTTAGTCGTGCGGCGCGACCCAGCCGTCCGGCGCTTCGGGCCATTCCGCATCGGGACTGCGCGCGTCCGCCTGATTCACCCCCACACGTTCGGGATCGATCGCAGCGACAAAGAAGTCCTCAGGCGGAATCGGACTGCCGCTCAACCGCCGCAAGAGCGCCAGTTGCCCCGCGTGCGCCATGGCGTCCGCGAGCGGACCTTGGAGCAGTCGCTCGGCGGTTGAATCATCGAAGTCCGCCTTCGAACGAATCGCGTTCGTGAGCTCGCCGAGCAACGCAAAGAAGCGGTCTACCTCGGCTGCATACGTCGCGCCGTCCACCAACACGGCTCGAGGAGCAGTCACGAGGCCAAGTGCGTAGTTGATGACGCCACTCATGTGACGCACCAGTTGACGCGGCGTGCGCGCCTGGCAGCCGGCCTCAAAAGACTCATAGCCTGCGGGAGCGTCGCGTAAGGCCTTCGCGGTTCGATACGCGATCGCTGCGAGGAAATGTCGCAGAAGTCCTTGGTTGCGATCCATGATCTCACGTGATGCGTAGTGGCGGCCTAACGACGAGCAAACCCGCGAGCGTCCTGAGGCGAATGGACTTACACGTCGTCGAATGACAGCGGCCGCGGACGTTTGCCATCGATGTCAGTGAATCCGTACTTCTGCGCGCAGGCGGCGGCGACGACCACCGAGCCGGTGTGCGTGAGGATATCGGTGTCCGCTGCCAGGGCGGCGACCGCGCGGCCGATAAATTGGGGCGATTCCGAGTTGCTGAGGTCGATGTACGCGGCCGCCTCCATCACCTTTTCGGTGCGGACCAGTCCCGGGTAGAGCGAGACGACAGCCACTCCGTGCTCCTGAAGTTCTTGCGCCATATCCTTTGTCAATTTGTCGGTCGCGGCCTTCGACACTCCGTACGGAACATTCGCAATGTGCTTCTGGGCTGGCCAGAACGAGATGTTGACTATCAACCCGCTCCGTTCCTTGACCATTTGTCTAGCCGCCAAACGGCTCGCGACGAAATGAGCGCGGACGCCGGCAGCGAACATCGAGTCCCAGCGGAATAGCGGTTGCTGCCAGAAGGGTCGACTCCACGTAAACGCTCCGTCTTCGACCATCTGCTCGTAGCCACCCCACACATTGTTGACCAGCACGTCGAGACGCCCTTGTGCCGATTCAATCTGGGTGAATACCGCGTCGACCTGTCCGTCATCGGTGTGATCGCAGCGGATGGGGATGCACTTCGCGGCGAAAAGGGTGTTGACGACGGTCCGACCGGTCACGTACACCGTCGCTCCTGCCTCTGACAGCGCTTCGGCGATGCCCTTGCCGACACCCTTGCTCCCGCCAGTAACGAGCGCCACTCGTCCGCGAAGTATCGGCTGCTCAGTCATAACGAATTCTCCGTTCGTCCGCCCAACGCTCTAGTGCAGCTGCAGCCGAGTCCAATAGAACGCTGCACGAAGCGCAGCGCAACGGCCGCAGATCCGCCTTCAAGAGCGCGGGGGTGGGGCTTGCGCGATACCGCATACTTAGGTATTTACAAAAGTATTGTTGGCTGTAGAATTCTTCAGTCAGATCGGATCACCCACGCATTTGGACGGTATCGAAAATGGTTCAATCCGCAGCCGCTGACGAAGT
>JANWLO010000016.1 GCA_025450815.1 Gemmatimonadaceae bacterium | reverse complement strand
TTCCGTCCGTCTGATCCGTTTCCGTCCGTTTTTCACATCTTTAGCGCCAGCCCGAGCGGCAGTCACGAACCTGATCGGGCGACGGATCAGCTCCAGTCAGCCGCCGAGTCCGAGCTCTACTCGGTCCCGGGCAGAGAGCTCGATTCCCGCGGCCGCAACGTTTTCCTCCAGATGCGCCACGCGCGACGTTCCGGGAATCGGGAGCATCGCCGGCGACCGCGCGAGCAGCGCCGCGATAGCGATCTGTCCCTTGGTCGCGCCATGACGCGCGGCGACGGCGCCAAGCGATCCCTCGGCCGCGTCGTCTTTCGCGCGTCCGAGCGGCGCCCACGGAAGAAACGGAATGCCGAGCCGCTCGCACTCGCGCAGCACCGGCTCGGATGCCCGGTCGCGCAGATTGTAGCGGTTTTGGACTGACACCACAGCTACCATTCCGCGCGCCTGCTCCAGCTGCGTAACGCTGAAGTTGCTGACGCCGATGTGCTTGATCTTCCCCTGGCTCTGGAGCGCCGCCAGGGCACCTATCGATTCGGCGAGCGGTACCTTCGGATCAACCGTGTGGAGCTGATAAACATCGATGCGCTCCAGTCGCAGGCGCTTCAGGCTTCCATCGCACGCCTCGCGCAAATGCTCCGGTCGCCCGTCCGGGGTCCACTGATTCGGCCCTGAGCGCGTGTAGCCACCCTTCGTCGCGATCACCAGCTCGCGCGGGTAGGGATACAGCGTCTCGCCGATGAGCCGCTCCGATACGTGGGGTCCGTACGAGTCCGCCGTGTCGATGAGCGTGACGCCCAGCTCCAGCAAGCGCGCCAGCACCCGCTTCGCCTCGGCGACATCTCTGGGCTCGCCCCAGATCCCCTCGCCTGTGATCCGCATCGCACCAAAGCCGAGACGATTGACCGTGAGACTGCCGAACGACACGGTGCCGGCCGCGGCTGCGCCGGGAACTTTCTGGAACACGCTCATGATTGGCTCCGCCGATAGCGCCGTATGCAGGCGCAAATGGCGGGCCGTTTACACACGCCAAAATGACGGGCACGAAAAAAGCGAAACCAATCGCGCGTCCCGTGTGTATAGTCATGTAGACGACAACAGGGGAGGACAGCATGCCGCGTTATCAGTTTTCGATCGGCAGCTCCGACGTCCGTCGGGTGGGGGCAGTGCAGAGCGAGTCGTTTGGTGATGCCCTCGACGTCATAGCGGCGCAGGCCGATGCCGAGACGGGAGATCTGCTCGAGATCGGGGTCCGCGGATTTCCGCCGGCCCGGTTCCAGTACGTTTTTTCGTTGGACGAAGGTATTCAGGTCTGGCGCGCGGCATATCAGCGCGCAGCCTGAGCACCCCCCGGCGGCCGAGTCGTCAACCGGCCGCCGACAAGGGGCGCGCTCCCATTCCCAATCGCACGATTCGCTGTAGCAGCTCCGGATATTCCACGCCGTCGTAGCGCGCCGCACTCGCGAACTCCTCGCTCTCGCAGATGTCCGGATTGGGATTCGCATCCAGGAAATACAGCTCGCCGCTGGCATCCAGCCGGTAGTCGATGCGCGCGTAACCCGAAAGTTCCAGCACGCGGTAGATGCGCTTGCTCATCCAGCCGAGCTGCGCGGCGAGCGCCTTCGACAGCCCCTCCGCCGCACGGATTCTCACGCCGCGCTTCGCCTGATACTCGAGGTCGTGCTTCACCTTCGCCGTCGCGATGAGAGGCTCGTTCTCATCCTGATCGTCGATCACGAGCTCCCACGCAGGGAATGTTTTTAGCCGCGTGTTGCCGACGACGCTCACATACAGCTCGCGCCCCGGAATGAACTGCTCGGCGATCGCGTCGGTGCCGATGCGCTCGTGGATGAACTCCACGCGCTCGCGCAGCTCATCGTCGTCGTTCACGAGTGACGCGCGCGCGATGCCGATTGACGCATGCTCCGTGAGGCTCTTCACGAATAGCGGAAACGCCAGCTCCTCGGGGCGCTGCACCTTGCGTCCCATCGGGAACACCTCGAAGGAAGGCACGGGAATGTGATGATAGGCCAGCAGCTTCTTGGAGAGCGCCTTGCCGCGCGAGAGCACCAGACCGCGCGGATTGCATCCGGTGTACGGCACTCCGATGAGCTCCAGATATGCGACGATGTTGTGATCGAACGTCGCGTTCCACTGGAACTCCTCGAGCAGATTGAACACCACGTGCGGGCGGATGTCGGTGACGGCGTCGCGAATCGGTTGCAGATCGTCCTGCACGCCGAGCGGCTCGACCTCGTGTCCGAGCTCGCGAAGTCCGCGTATGACGTCGTATTCGGCGCGCCACGCGAGGATCTCCTGCTCCGTGTGCCCGTCCAGCGTGTCGGGCGGCAAGTGATCCGGATGCGTGAGCGCGATCACACGAAGTGCGTTGCGACGCGGGGAGCGCTTCATAGCGTGAGCCATCCTGCGGGCGTATTGCGATACGCATGCCGTCGTGCGCGGTAGTGCTCGCCAAGCGTGAGCGCGGACTGCGCGATGGAGTGCGGCTTCGCGCGCGCGATGACGGGCGGTCGCACGTCGCGAAGCTCGTGCATCAGCGAGTCGACGTACGTGAGCTTTGCCAGTGCGACGGGCCACCTCGCGTAGCGCGTGCGCCAGCGCGAGCCTGGTCGCAGCCACACGGCGAAGGTCTCCGCGAAATCCTCATCGGGATGACTCTGCGCATACCACCCCGGAATGTGGCGAACGAATCGCGCGCTGTTGCGGCGAGGGCGATAGCGATCGGGATACGGTGCGCCGGATTCGCCAAACAGCTGGCGCCAGCGCGCGCGGCGGTGCAGCCGGTGCGCGTGCTGAATCGCGTGGCCCGCCTCGTGCCTCATGATCGCCATGCACGATGCGGGCGTTCCACCTTCGACCATGTGCATCTGCGAGCGCTCGAGCTGCATGAGTCGGGGATGTGCGAGGTAGAAGGGAATGGCGAATCCGGGAATGCCGCGCGGCGAAAACCACTCTTCCGCGAGCCACACGTGAGGACGCCCCTTGAGCGCCCGGTCCGCGAGCTCGAGCAGCAGCAGCTTCTGACAGCGCTCGACCCATGCGGCGGGACGCGAGAGATGCAGCTCTCGAAAGCGCAGCGCGAGCAGTCGCTCGTCGCTCCACCGGCTCCACGTTGCACTTCGCCGGCGAGTCATCCTCACATTCAACGACCGAACTGCGGAAAGCGCAACAGCGGTGTGTTGCGGCGCTGGTCGTTGCGAGTGACCCTTTGCGCCCCATAGAATTAGCGGATGGCAGACGACCAAAAGAAATGGTATCACACCGTGCCTGGATACCTCACGGCCACCGCGACGCTCATCGGCTCTATCGCGGCGGCGGCCGCGGGGTTGAGTCAGCTGGGAGTCTTTCACAAGGACACGACGCCGGCCGTGCCGGTCGCGCCCGTGAGCGCGTCCACGAGCACGATGCCGCAGCGCAGCTCTACGCATCGCTCGCCGGAAACACGGCCACCGAGCCACGCGGCTGAGCCGAGTGCCAAGGCGCCGTCCGCGACACCGCCCGCGCACACCACCGCGCCCGTGAGCGCTCCTGCAGGCACACCAGCACCAGCACCAGCGCCCACAGCTGCACCAGCTCCCGCGCCCGCGCCGCCTCCGCCACCAGCAGCGCCCGTCGCGAAGACAGGGACGATCGGACCCGGCACCACGCTCGAGCTCTCGTCGGGCTCGCGCGTGTGCAGCACGAACAGCAAGAGCGGCGACAAGTTCACGGCGACCACGGTATCACCGGTGTCGGGAAGCAACGGCGTGTCGCTGCCGGTGGGTACGCAGGTGATTCTGAGCGTCGTTCCGCAGAAGGCGCCGAAGTTCATCGGCGCGAGCGGCGTGTCGATCGACGTGAGTGGAAAAGCGGTGAAGGTGAGCGGCGACGCGAGCGCGCAAACTGAATTCTCCGCAGGTCCGAACGACAAGGGGTTCGGCATTGGCGCGTGCATTCCGCAGGGCGGCCGCATCTCGCTCAGACTGAGCGACGGCGTGACGATCACAGTCCCTTAGTCGCACGTCGCAATCGCCGCGCGTACCATCAAGGCGTCGTGATGCAGTTCGTACGTAGGCTGTAACTTGCTGCCCCACAATGAGTTGGGCGATCGACCGGGGTATCCCCGCGCGCGCGCACCTTCCGCCCGCGAGCCGGATGCGTAAAATCGTGCATCCCATTTCACCGGAGCGGATTATGGCATTGGTCGATCGCGTGAAGAACACCGTGTTGTCGCCGCGCAGCGAGCTGCAGGTGATCGATCCAGAGCCGGCCACGATCAACTCTCTCTACGCCGGCTATATCGCGCCGCTCGCGGCGATTCCTGCCATTTGCCAGGCGATCGGCTGGACGCTGATCGGTGTGAGCATTCCTTTCGTGGGCGGACGCATTCGCATTCCGGTGACCACGGCGATCGTGCGAGCCATCATCACGTACGTCCTCGGGCTGATCGGCGTCTACATCGGTGCATTCATCATCGACGCACTCGCGCCCACCTTCGGCGGCACGAAGAACATGGTGCAGTCGCTCAAAGTCGTCGCCTTCGCCGCAACTCCGCTGTGGGTAGCGGGCATACTGAATCTCGTGCCCGCGCTATTCATGATTCAGATTCTCGTCGCGCTGTACAGCCTCTATCTGCTGTATCTCGCGCTGCCAGTCCTGATGAAATCGCCCGCGGACAAGGCAGCCGGCTACACAGTGGTGGTGCTCATCGCCTGCTTCATCGTCGGCGCGATCATCGCCGTCGTGATGGGAGCGCTCGGGCTCACCGCGATGGGAACCATGGGCGCCATGGGCTCCGGTTACCACCCCTGACCGCGCGATTGCCTCGCACTCTCCCCGAGCCGGCCGATCCCATGGCCGGCTCGGGTCGTTTTGCCCCCGTCGAAAGCCCCCACGCCGAAACGATGACGCCTCAGTAGCGTCATCTAAGTATGAAATCGGACGACCGCATGGCACGCGTGACCCCTGCATTGCGCGTGTGGGCCGCGGATTGGGGTAACTCCTTCTCCATCGTTCTCGTTCTCTGGGCCCTGTGCTACATCGGGCTCATGAGCTTCGTGCGCGAAGCCACGTGGTGGCACGTGCTCAAAGCCGTGTCATTCCTGCCGATGAACGCTGGCGCCACCGTGCTCGCGCTGCGTGCGAGCCGTCGCTCCGACACCGATCCGCGCATTCGCCGCGCTCTGCTGCTCCTCGGTCTCGCGTTCGGCTGCGTCCTGATGGGCAACGCGGTGGCGTTCTACGAGCGATTCGTGCGCGAGAACAATCCGCTCATCGCGTGGACGAACGTCCTGTACTTCGGTCTTTATGTTCTGGGACTCGCCGGGCTTCTGTCGTTCCCGCTCGCGCGCCGCGTGAACAACGAGTACCGCAAGTTTCTGCTCGATGCGGCCACCGTCATCGTTGCCGGTGGACTGGCCGACTGGTACCTCGTCATCGTTCCGTCGAATCAGCACGAGCTCGGCGGAATCTGGGGAACCGTCTGGGCGCTCGCGTACCCTATCTGCTCGCTGCTGCTGCTGCTCGGCGTCGTCACCGCGATTCTGCGCCGTCCCGCGCAGCGCAACGCCGCAGCGTCCAACGTGCTGCTCGTTGGTATGCTGCTCTACCTCCTTTCCGATCTCGCGAACGACCTGACGATTCTCGACAACGGATGGGGCGGCGTGAGCTACACCGACGTCACGTACATGGCGTCCTACATCCTGATCACGAGTGCCTTCGCGCGCTACTTCTGGAAGACGCCGGTCGTCGTCGACGAACAGGACGTGAAGTCGCGTTCGCAGCCGTTCAACTATCTGCCGTACATCGGCGTCGCTCTCTGCTACGCGCTGCTTGGCGTGGTCGCCGTGCGACGGTGGCCGGATCCGATGAGCGTGCTCGCGATTGGCGGTATCGTCATCACCTTCCTCGTGGTCGTGCGCCAGATCGCGGCCGTGCGCGAGAACGTCCGCCTGCTCTCTGATCGGGCGAAGCGCGAGAACGAGGCGCGATTCGAGGCGCTCGTTCAGCACTCCACCGACGTGATCACGATCGTCGATCCGGATGGGATCATCCGGTACGTGAGCCCGACCATCACCCAGGTCTTCGGGCATCAGCCGCACGACCTCGAAGGGAAGCGTCTCGCGGATCTCGTTCACCCCGACGATGTACCGCGCACGCTCAGCTTCTTCATGTCCGTGCTCCCGCGCGGCGCCGTGACGACTCCCGCCGAGTGGCGGATGCGTCACCGCGACGGCGGCTGGCGCGACGTCGACGTGATCGGCACCAACCTGCTCGATGAGCCGACGGTGCGCGGCATCGTGCTCAACACGCGCGACATCAGCGAGCGCAAGGCGCTGCAGGCAGAGTTGCAACACCAGGCGTTCCACGACACGCTCACCGGTCTCGCCAACCGCGCGCTCTTCCTCGACCGCGTGACCCACGCGCTCACGCTCGCACGCCGGCACTCGCAGACGATCGCGGTAATCTTCCTCGATCTCGACAACTTCAAGACCGTCAACGATTCGCTGGGCCACGCGCAGGGCGACATGCTGCTCGTCCACGCGGCCGAGCGGATGAAAGCCGCGCTGCGCACCGCGGACACGATCGCGCGCTTTGGCGGCGACGAGTTCGCGATACTGATCGAGGACGCGCTGGACAACGACTCCCCGGCGATTGCCGTGCAGCGGGTGCTCGATGCCATGCGCACACCCTTCCACCTCGAAGGGAAGGAGCTCTTCGTCTCGGCGAGCATCGGGCTCGCCGTCGCGGAGCCGGAGCACAGCGCCTCCGACCTGCTGCGCAATGCGGACATGGCGATGTACATCGCCAAGCAGAGCGGCAAGGGTCGCTTCTGTCGCTTCGAGCCGCGCATGCACACCGAGGCGCTCGAACGTCTCGAGCTCGAGGGCGATCTCCGCCACGCGATCGACCGCGGCGAGTTCACGCTTCGCTATCAGCCGATCGTCGCGCTCAAGACGGGCGCGATTGCCGGCGTCGAAGCGCTGGTCCGCTGGAACCATCCAACGCGAGGCATGCTGTCGCCGCTCACGTTCATTCCGC
The DNA here is from genome assembly GCA_025450815.1 of Gemmatimonadaceae bacterium. GTDB lineage: Bacteria > Gemmatimonadota > Gemmatimonadetes > Gemmatimonadales > Gemmatimonadaceae > FEN-1250. The sequence continues at coordinate 1,512 of JANWLO010000016.1, read as the reverse complement.
TTGCGGAAGAGACGGGGCTCATCGTTCCGCTGGGCCGATGGGTGGTGCGTGAAGCCTGCCGGCAGGCGGTTGGCTGGGAGCCGCTGAGGCACGCGAGCGAGCCGCTCACGCTCACGATCAACATCTCCGGGCATCAGCTGCAGGGAGAGCACGTAGTGGAGGATGTGCGCTCGGCGCTGGCCGACAGCGGGCTCGATCCGCGACAGCTCGTGCTCGAGATCACCGAGAGCGTGCTGATGCAGCAGAGCGAAACCATCCTCGAGCGGCTCCACGCGCTCAAGGCGCTCGGCGTGCGACTCGCCATCGATGATTTCGGCACCGGCTACTCATCGCTCGGCTACCTGCAGCGTTTCCCGATCGACATTCTCAAGATCGACAAGTCGTTCGTGGATGATGTGGGGCGCGGCGACGGCAACTCCGCGCTCGCTCGCGCGGTGATCGCGCTCGGCGATACGCTGCAACTCGAGACGATCGCCGAAGGAATCGAGTTGAAACAGCAGTTGAGCGGGCTGCAGGACCTGGGCTGCGAGCTGGGGCAGGGCTTCTTCTTCGATCGCCCGATCGAGCCGGTGGACATCGAGTTCGCGCTCCGCAACGCGTACGCGCCGCTGGTTGGTCGCGTGGGAGCGCTCGCGAACAGCAAGTAGTCGCAGTTCCTTGCGACGCGGAGGGCTCGCTCCGATCTTGGGCGTACGGTTTCGAATCCGCTCGCCCCCTGCTCGGAGACACGCGTGCACCACAACACCCGACGGGCCCCCGTAGCTCGCCTGGCGAGCCTTCTCCTGCTCGCCATCGCTACCCTCTCCTGCACGCGCCCTGCGACTCCGCCCGCTGCGGCGCACGGTGGCGCACCGCTCCGCGTCGGGATCTCGTTCGCCGCGTCGCAAAGTTCGAAGCCGCTCGATGGCCGCATAATGCTGTACATCTCCCCGGACAGCGCGCAACAGCCGCGCGAGCAGATCAATGACGCAGTGACGTCGCAGCAGCTGTTCGGCGTGGACGTAGACGCGCTGGCGCCCGGCGTGGAGGCGATCGTGAGCGACACTGTGCTCGGCTATCCCGAAAATTCTCTAGTGGACATCAAGGCGGGCGACTATTGGGTGCAGGGACTCCTCCACGTGTACGAGACGTTTCACCGCGGCGACGGCAAGACCGTGAAGCTTCCGGCCGGCGATCGCGGCGAAGGGCAGCAGTACGCAGAGGCGCCGGGGAATCTGTTCAGCAAGCCGGTGCGGATGCACATCGATCCGCAGAGCGCCACACCGCTTCACATCGTGCTCGATCAGACGATCCCGCCCATTCCGGGTGTAGCCGACACGAAGTACGTGAAGCACTTCAAGGTGTTGAGCGACCGGCTCACGAAGTTCTGGGGGCGACCGGTGTACCTCGGCGCGATACTCGTGCTTCCGGAGGGATTCGACTCGCATCCGGACGCGCACTATCCGCTCGCGATCTATCACGGCCACTTCCAGCCGGACGTCTCCGACTTTCGCGAGACTCCACCCGACCCGA
>JANWLO010000015.1 GCA_025450815.1 Gemmatimonadaceae bacterium | reverse complement strand
TCGGCGGCGCGATCGATCGCGGCGTCGTGCTCTCGCTTCCAGACACCATTCCGCTAGCAGTCCGCGTGTTCGTGCTGGCCATGCAGGCGTGATGTAACGACGCCCGCTCGCGCGCGACTCCGACACGATCTCTGCGCGCTTGCAACGCGACGCGATCGCCGTACGTTGAGCCTCATGGATCTGCAACTCAAGGGAAGGACGGCGCTCGTGAGCGGGTCGACCGCCGGCATCGGCTTCGCGATCGCGAGCGTGCTCGCCGCCGAGGGCGCCACCGTGATCGTGAACGGGCGCGAACAGGAGCGAGTGGACGAGGCAATCGCGCGCATGCAGCGCGAGTCGCCCGAGGCGACCTTGCGCCCCGCCGCCGGCGATCTGTCCACGGTGGATGGCGTCGAGCGCGTGTCCTCCACCATCCCCGATGTCGACATTCTCATCAACAACATCGGTGCCTTCGAGGCGAAGCCGTTCTTCGACATCACGGACGCGGAGTGGGAGCACATGTGGCAGCTCAACGTGATGAGCGGCGTGCGTCTCACCCGGCGGTACATGCGCGGGATGCTCGATCGCAACTGGGGACGCGTGATCTTCATTTCGAGCGAGGCGGCGCTCAATCCTCCCGGCGGCATGCTGCACTACGGCGTCACCAAGACGGCCGTGCTCGGCCTCTCGCGCGGGCTCGCGGAGCTCACGGTTGGCACGGGGGTGACGGTAAACGCGATTCTGCCCGGCCCCACGCGCACCGAGGCCAACATGGAGTGGATGGAGGGGCTCGCGAAGGAGAAAGGAATCTCCGTGACGGACGCGGAGCGGAACTACTTCGCCAACGACCGTCCGTTGTCGCTCATTCGGCGATTCGCCGAGCCGGAGGAGGTGGCGGCGGTGGTCGCGTTCCTCGCGAGCCCCCGCGGCGCGATCAGCAACGGTGCCGCGGTGCGCGCAGAGGGAGGAATCATCCACAGCATAGGCTAAGCTCTCTCGCAGCTTGCTGCCCTGCGAGAGAGCTCAGCCCGCCCCGTCCCGCGATTATCCGCGGTGCGAGGGAGAACTGCTGTCGTGCGTTGACGCCTTCGGCTGCTGCTCCGGCGCGGTGCGGCGCTGCTCCGTCTGCGGCTGCGACTCAGGCTGGTGCTGCGTACGTACCTTAGTCTCCGGCTCACGCGGCTGCGCGGAAGGCGCAGCATGCGTCGTGTGCGTTACCGGTGCCGTCCGCCGCGTGTCGACCGGAGCGGTGCGCGGCTCCGACGAGCGCATGCTCGCCGGCGAATTGACCTCCGTTCGTGGCGCCGTTTTCGCCGCCGGATGCGGCTGTTCGTTCAACGGCGCGTGCACGTTCACGTTCGGACGCACGGGTGCGGTTGGACGCGAATCCGTGATCGGTGCCGCGGGTCGCGTGGGCTGATCCGCGTGCGAGGTGGGACGAGTCACCTCCACGCGCGGCGTACTCGACGTGGGTTGTGCCGTGTGCGAGTCGAAGGTGGCGGGACGCGGCGGCGGCGTGTTCTTCGACACCACCTGGCGCGTGATCACCTGCTCGGGCGGACGCACGGTCGTCGTGTTGCGGCGACCGAGCACGCTCTGCCGCGTGGGCGCTACGGTCGCGCCATCGCCGATCACGTGCGCCGACGACGCTTCGTTCACCGGCACCACAGCCGCGCGCCGGCCGATCGAGCGCGAGCCCGCGAACGCATCGTTCGGAACCGCCGTGACGGCGCCGGCCACGCGCTGATTACGGTACTGGATGTTCGTGACGTTGACGTTCGTCACGTTGATGTTGGTGACGTGCACGTTGGTGACGTTCACGTTGCGAACGTATCTGTCGCTCGCGCGATACGAAGGACGATAGACTTCGCCCGGAGCAAGGGGGAACCACGCCGTGCCGCCGCCCGCGCCCCAGCCTGCCGAGACGGTGAAGTGCGATCCGCCAACGAACGCGACGAGCGCTGGAGCGTACACGGGCCGCCGCTCGATGATGCCCGGCGCCCACACCCAGCGGTCGCGAACGTACGCCCATCGTCCATAGTGGAATGGCGCGAAGCCCCAAGGCGCGTCGTCAATCCACGTCCATCCCCACGGGCTGACCCATGCCCAGTGACCGTAGCGATATGGCGCCCAGTTCGAAGCAACGTGTGCGGGAATCCACACGTGGCCGTAGTCGGGGTCGTTGTCCCAACTGCCGTTGGCATCGAGATCCTGGTAGCCGGTCATGTCGCGCGAGACGTACTGCGCGGACGCCGACTCATCGACGCTCCGATCGCGCGCGGCCGCCCATTCGTCGTACTCATCCATCGGCGCCGCAGCACGCACGTCGGGCGATGCGCCGTCCGCGGTGAAGAGCACCGTCGTTTGAGGGTCGACAGTAACGGTCGAGCCGTTCGTCGTTACCTCTGCCCCTCCCACGCGAACGGTTACGGTGCTCGTGGCGCCGTCCTCGCTCACATCGATGCGATACGTCCCCGTGCGAATGAGCGAGACCGCGCCCGTGGGGGTGTCGATCTCAATGTCATCATCGTCGAGCGAGCGAACACGCACGAGCGCTTCGCCCTGAGACAGGCGGATCTGGACATGGTTATCATCCAGCGCGAGAATTTCGAAGGCGCTCAGTGGCCCAAGACGAATCGCGTTCGAGCCCACCTGCAGCTCGGCGCGCGACGCGGTATCGGTCCACAGATGGTCGCCAGTGGTGAGCGGGTAGTTGAGCGTGGCGCTCGTCCAGTCGTCGACGGTGGCGGGGCGAAAGGAGACTTCGCCCTGGAGATAGCTCGCGCGTGCGACGCGCGCCGAGGGATCCTGGGCGTGCAGGGAAACGGTGGCGCCGAGGAGCAGCGCGAGCGTTCCGGTGAGTAGTCGCGTGGTGCGCATAGGTCGGTCTCCGAATGAGTGGTGTTGCATGCCGGTATGAAAGGCAACTGGCATTCCGAACGGGCCGAAAGTGTGACGGGTGTCGTATCTCGCACAGTGACAAGCGCTTACGAATATCATTCTGGATGGTCTGCCGGCGGCCGGACTACTTACCGTCGCGTCCGGAGTACGAAATTTGTCCTATTCAGAGGACGATACTTCCTTGGATTGGTGACCGCTGTGGCTGGCAAACGCGACTTCGTTCTTGCACTGCTATTCACTCCCGACGGTCAGCAGGTGGCGCTCATGCGTCGCACGCGTCCCGCCTGGCAGGCCGGGCGCATCAACGCACTCGGCGGCAAGCTGCTCGAGAGTGAATCCGCCCTCGACGCGGCGAGACGCGAGGTGCGGGAGGAGGCCGGCGTGGATGTGGCCGAGTGGGTGGAGATGCTGCGGTGGGAGGACGCGGAGTATCGCATGCACGTGGTGCGAGCGATGAGTGTGCGCGCGCACGACGTGCGCACGATGGAGGATCAGGAGGTATTTCTCGCGGACGTCGCGCGGCTGCCCGCGGAGGTGATCGGGAATCTGCGATGGCTGGTGCCGCTCGCGCTCGACAGCGACCTAGAGTTTCCGATCGTGGTGCGCAGTGCGAATCCCGACGGATCGGGGCTCACCGAGCGGCCCGTGCCGGGAGAGTGAGCGATGCCGGAGCTGCCGGACATCACTGTGTATCTCGAGCATCTCCAGTCGCGGATCGTGGGGCAGCCGCTGGAGAAGCTCGCGATCGCGAAGCCGTTCGTGCTTCGCTCGTTCGATCCGCCGGTGTCGGAGGTCGTGGGGACGAGCGTGCGCGGAGTGCGGCGCATGGGGAAGCGCATCGTGCTCGCGATGGATGGCGATCGGTTCATCGTCGTCCATCTGATGATCGCGGGGCGACTGCGGTGGCGTACGATCGGCGCGAAGCTTCCGCCAAAGGGCTCGATTCTGGCGACATTTCACTTTCCGAACGGCGTGCTGGTGCTCACGGAGGCGGGCACGACTCGCCGAGCGTCGATGCATCTCGTGCGGGGCGAGGCGGGGCTGGCGGCGTTCGAGCGCGGCGGGCTGGAGGTGCTCGACGCTTCGCTCGCGGAGTTCGAAGCGCGGCTCCGGAGCGAGAACCACACGCTCAAGCGCGCGCTCGCGGACCCGCGTTTGTTCAGCGGAATCGGCAATGCGTACTCGGATGAGATTCTGCATCGCGCTCGGCTCTCGCCCGTGAAGCTCACGTCGCGGCTGGGTGACGACGAGATCGCGCGGCTCTTCGAGGCGACGCGCGCGACGCTCGCGGCGTGGACGGAGCGGCTGCGCACGGAGGCCGGGAAGAACTTTCCCGAGAAGGTGACGGCGTTCCACGATGGGATGGCAGTACACGGCCGATTCGGCGAGCCGTGTCCCGTGTGCGGCACGAAGGTGCAGCGCATTCGGTACGCGTCGAACGAGACCAACTATTGCGCGCGGTGTCAGACGGGGGGGAGGCTGTTAGCGGATCGGGCGCTGTCGCGACTGCTCGGCAAGGACTGGCCGACGTCGATCGACGACATCGAGTGAGGAGTTAGCGGGGAATAGCGAGTGGAGGGGCAAGTGCAAATGAATAAGAACCGCAGAGGCACAGAGGAAAAACCGAGAGACGCAGAGGTTGATCAGAACCTGAGAAGAACTGCAAATGGATCTAACGGATGAAACTGGCAAAACGAATACTGCACTGAGCTGTAATAGCCCGCCTCTGCGCCTCTCGGTTTCCTCTGTGCCTCAGCGGTTTTATCGCAGTTGTAGTTGCCGTGGAACTCACGATGATCCCGGGCGAAATTGGGCCTGGGGCGGTGACGGCGTGCCGGATCATCGGCATAACGAGCGCGAACGGCCAGACACCGCCTCGGTGAATGACCATCTAACGTCACAGCTCGTCTATCTGTTATGACCAGATCACTCCGCGCGGCCGCCGCCGCAACGATAATTGCCTTTGTCGTGCTCGTGGTAATCGTGCACGAGCATCTCTGGCGCGCGGGAGGCAACGCGGTGCCCGAGGCCGTGGCGGCGGAGCCGGCGGGCGGTGATTCAATGGTGATCGCCGCGGAGGCCGTGAAGAGCTGTTCCAAGGCGGACGGCGAGCACAAAATCCCCTGCTACGAGAAGATCCTGATCCCGCTCGTCGATCAGGGGGGGCCGAAGCTCGCGATGGGAACGCTCATGCAGGTGGCGCTCGCGGATCGCGAGGTGCAGGCGTTCGGTCACGTGTACGCGCACGCGATCGGCATCCACGCATTTGACGTCGACCGCAACGTGGAGCGCACGTTCTCGAGCTGCAACGACAGCTTCCAATCCGGTTGTTACCATGGCGTGATCGAGGCGTACTTCACGCACTCGTCGAAGGTAGACACGGCGTCCGTGCGGCAGCTGTGCGTGCCGTGGGTGCAGAACGGAGTGTACGGGTGGCTGCGGTTTCAGTGCATGCACGGGCTCGGACACGGCCTCACGATGTGGTACAAGCACGATCTCGTGCGCTCGCTCCACGACTGCGATCTGCTCGTCGAGAACTGGGACCGCGAGTCGTGCTACGGCGGGGCGTTCCTGGAGAACGTTGTCGACGCGACGGAGCCGGACCACGGCATGCCGGGGATGGACATGCCGAACATGGAAACGAAATTCAAGCAGGTGGACAAGAACGACCTGAACTATCCGTGCACGATTTTGCCGGAGCGATACCTCACGACGTGCTACCAGAACCAGGTATCGATCATCATGCACTTCGACAATCACGAGATGCCGCGCGTGGCGAAGGACTGCATGAACGTTCCGGAGCGCTACCGCTACATGTGCTTCACGGGATTCGGCACGGACATCAACTCGTTCGTCGTGGGCGATCACCTCAAGGCGATCGCGCTGTGCACGGAGGCGCCGACGAAGTATCGCGAGTGGTGCATCATCGGCGTCGTGAAGAACATCATCGACGTGAGTGCAAAGACCGCGGACGGCGTCTCCTTCTGCCAGAAAGTGAACGACCATCATCTGAAGATGCGCTGCTACGAGGCGGTGGGCGAAGAGTCCGTGAGTCTCGAGCCGCAGGCCGCCATTCGCGAGACGTACTGCGCCGTGAGCGAGCCGGGCTACATCGACGCGTGCCGATTCGGCGCGCGCCTGATCACGGTTCCACCGCCGGGACTCAAAGCGGACTGAGTTTTCCGAGGGTACGACACTCCCCCACCGCTACGGCGGTCCGGGGCTTGCCATGAGAGTGCGGAATCCTCTCTTTTCCCCGCTCATGCCCGACCAGCAAAAAGCTCAGACCCTCACGGGTAGCTTCCGCACTCACGAGAGGCTTCGCTCGCGCTTTCTCGACAGCGCGCACGATCTCATCGTGTATCTCCCGCCCGGCTACGATGAAGATCGCGAGCGCCGGTATCCCGTGCTTTACATGCAGGACGGACAGAATCTCTTCGACGATGCAACGGCTTTCAGCGGCGCGTGGCATCTGGACGATGCGGAGGAGCAGCTGATCGCGGCAGGGATGGCCGCGCCGCTCATTATCGTGGGGATCTACAACGCCGGCGCGTACCGGATCGATGAGTACACGCCCACGCGGGATGCGGCAAAGCGGGCGGGCGGCAAGGCGGACCGCTACGGCAGGATGCTCGTGGAGGAGCTCAAGCCGTTCATCGACGCCGAGTACCGCACGCTTGCCGACGCGCGCAATACCGGTATCGGCGGCTCATCGCTCGGTGGACTCGTGTCGCTTTACCTGGCGCTCAAGTATTCGGGAATCTTCTGGAAGGTCGCGGTGATTAGCCCGAGTGTGTGGTGGGACAACCGGTTCATCGTTCGGCGGGTGCGCGCGCTGGGCGCGGCTCCGCCGCTTCGGGTGTGGCTGTCAACGGGGACGGAGGAGGGTGAGGGAGTGGTTGCGGGCGCGCGGCGCGTGCGCGATGCTCTGGTGGCCAAGGGGTGGAGGGAGAGCGACACGCTGCACTACCAGGAGGTGGAGGGCGCCGCGCACTCGGAGGCGGCGTGGTCGGAGCTCGCGCCGGCGATGCTGCACTTTCTGTTTCCCGCTGAGCGCTGATGCACCGCGAGCACCAGAGGTGGCGCAGCCCCGCGCTCGGACGCGAGATGGATCTGCTCATCTTCGGGCACGGTGGTGCGCGCGTGCTCGTGTTCCCGACGTCGATGGGGCGATTCTTCGAGTGGGAGGATCGCGGGATGATGCGCGCGCTCGGCGAGCATCTCGAGAAGGGGTGGCTGCAGCTGTACTGCGTGGACAGTGTGGACTCCGAGAGCTGGTACGCGAAGCACATTCATCCCGCGGAGCGCGCGCGCCGGCACGAGGCGTACGAGCGCTACCTGCTGGACGAGGTGCTACCGCTCTCGATGCACCGGAATCCGAATCCCTTTCTCATCACGACGGGCGCGAGCTTTGGCGCCTACCACGCGATGAGCTTTGCCTTGAGGCATCCCGGCACCACGGGTCGCGTGCTGGGGATGAGCGGGCTCTACGACATCAAGGAGCAGACGGAGGGATACTCGGACGATTCCGTCTACTTCAACAATCCGGCGGACTTCATCACGAACGAGCACGATGAGGGCCGACTTGCGGCGATCCGGCGCATGGACATCATCTTTGCGATCGGGCGGGACGATTCGATGCACTGGACGAACGAGCGCTTTTCGCAGGCGCTCTGGCAGAAGGGAATCCCGCACGCTTTTCGCGTGTGGGACGGATGGGCGCACGACTGGCCGTGGTGGGAGCGCATGGTTCGCACGTACATCGGTGGAAGCGACTGACCCGAAGCGAGGGGAGCGGGAATGACGGCAAGTGGCGCGGAGAAGAGAGTAGGACTGATCATCGGGCGCGAGTGGAGCTTCCCGCCGGCTTTCATCGCTGAGGTAAACGGGCGCAACGCGGGTGTGACCGCGGAGCTCGTACAGCTCGGCGGCACGCGCATGGACGACCCGTGCGACTACGCGGTGCTGATCGATCGCATCTCACACGAGGTGCCGTACTACCGATCGTACTTGAAGTACGCAGCATTGAATGGAGTTGCGGTGATCAACAATCCATTCATGTGGACGTCGGACGACAAGTTCTTCGAGGCCGCGCTCGCGACACGGCTTGGAGTGGCGAGTCCGAGGACGGTGGTGCTCCCGAACAAGGAATACATCCCGGGCATCCATCATCAGGAGAGCCTGCGGAATCTCGTCTATCCGCTGGATTGGGAGGGAATTCTCGCGTACGTCGGGCTGCCGTGCGTGCTCAAGGATGCGCACGGTGGCGGCTGGCGCGATGTCTACATCTGCCGCACGCTCGAGGAGCTGTTCAGGGCGTACGATGGATCGGGGCAGCTTACCATGGTGCTGCAGGAGTTCATCGAATGGGATCAGTACATCCGCTGTCTCTGCCTGGGTCAGGAGGAGGTGCTGCCCATGAAGTACGATCCGCGCGAGAAAAAATACCATGTGGAGCACGAGCATCTCTCGCCGGAGCTCGGCGCTCGCGTCGTGAGGGATTCGCTCACGCTCGTGCGCGCTCTCGGCTACGACATGAATACGGTGGAGTGGGCGGTGCGCGACGGGGTACCGTACGCGATCGACTTCATGAATCCGGCGCCGGACATGGACATCAACTCGCTCACGCCGCACTACTTCGACTGGACCGTGACGCACATGGCGGATCTCGCGATCCGCCTGGCGAAGTCGAAGCGCG
>JANWLO010000014.1 GCA_025450815.1 Gemmatimonadaceae bacterium | reverse complement strand
CTCAACGGCACGAAGCTCTGGTGCACCAACGGCACGCGCGCGGAGCTGATGCTCGTGATGGCGCGCACGCCGGATGCGATCGTCAACGGCAAGCCGAAGAAGCAGATCACGGCGTTCATCGTCGAGACGAACTGGCCCGGCGTGGAGATCGTACATCGCTCGCGCTTCATGGGGCTCAACGCGATCGAGAACGGAGTCATCCACTTCGACAATGTGCGGGTGCCGCTCGAGAACATCCTGTGGGGCGAGGGGAAGGGGCTCAAGCTCGCGCTCGTGACGCTGAACACCGGGCGCCTCACGCTCCCCGCGAGCGCGGCGTACGGCGCGAAGGCGATGCTGCAGGTGGCGCGCGAGTGGGGAAACGATCGTGTGCAGTGGGGACAGCCCATCGGCAAGCACGAGGCGATTGCGCAGAAGATCGCGCTCATGGCGGCGAACACGTTCGCGATGGAGTCGATCGCGGAGCTGACGAGCGCGATGGCGGACCGCGGCGGCTACGACATTAGGCTCGAGGCCGCGATCGCGAAGCTCTGGAACACGGAGGCCGGCTGGCGAATCGTCGACGACGCCCTGCAGATCCGCGGCGGCCGGGGCTACGAGAAGGCCGACTCCCTGCGGGCGCGCGGCGAGGCTCCGATACCGGTGGAGCGCGCGATGCGCGATTTCCGCATCAACCTGATCTTCGAAGGCTCCTCGGAGATCATGCGCCTCTTCATCGCGCGCGAGGCGGTGGACCACCACTTCAAGACGGCTTTCGACATCGTCAATCCGAAGGCGTCGCGAAAACAGAAGTGGGACGCCTTCATCCGCTCGGCGAAGTTCTATCCCACTTGGTACACCACGCGCTGGGTCGGCAGCATCGGCGGATACGGCGAGTTCGGCGCGCTCGCGCCGCACATCCGCTTCATCGCTTCCACCACGCGGAAGCTCGGCCGCGCGATCTTCCACGCGATGGTGCGGCTCGGGCCAAAGCTCGAGCGGCGGCAGATGGTTCTCTTCCGCGCCGTGGACATTGGTGCCGAGTTGTTCGCGATGAGTGCCGCGTGCACGCGCGCGCAAATGCTGAGGAAAACCGGCGACGCGAACGCGATGGACCTTGCTGACCTCTTCTGCCGCGAATCGCGCCGGCGCATCGAGGCGCACTTCGAGAATCTATTCGGCAAGAACGATCTCGCGATCTACCGGGTGTCGCAGCAGGTGCTGCGAGGCGAGTTCGAGTGGCTGGAACGAGGAATCATCAGCGCGCCGGAGCCGGCGCCGAGCGGGTTGGGCACGGCGCCTGAGCCCGTGCGGCAGAAGGAGCCGGCGATCGCTCGTTGAGCTGCCCTACTTCTTTTTCCAACCGTCGGGAGGAAGATCGGGGAAGCTGATCTTGTGGTTGCCCGGGTCTAACCCTTCCACGCGCGCGAGGCCGTTTCCGTTCGTCACGCCCTCGATGATTTTTCCCGCCGCGGTTTCGAGGCGGAACTTGGTGTTGGCCAGGCCGAACCCGCCGCGGTCGTTCATCTGGATCTCGATCCACGACGACTTGGTGCCTTCCGCGGTGCTGCCATCGTCCCGCTCGCCAGACGCCGGCGTGCCGATCACCGACTTCGTATTGCCGCTCCCCATCTCGCCGATGATCACCGTGGCCGCGCCAGGGCCGACGATCGAGCCGCCGTGCGCTGTGGGGTCACCGAGTCGCGCGGCGGCGCGGCCGGCGATGAGGACGCCGGTCGAACCGTTCACGATGGTTGCTGGTGGACCCACGCACATGCACATGTCGCCGACGACGGCCGCCGGCATACCCTCGATCAGCACGTTCGGCACGCCGGGTCCCAGGATTGGACCGCCGACGTGCGGAATCGGCACCACCGCGGGCGTCTGCATCGGACAGATATGGTTGTCGCTCAGTCGCGCTGCTGGCGGCATGCGTCTCTCGAATTCGGGCTATTGATCTGGCCGCTCGCCTCCCGGAAGGCTACAATCTGCGAGGCCCGCCACCTCCCCGATAGCCAAGACGCATCAGATGAGCCATCAGCACACGGTCGAGCCGGGGGAAACCCTCTCCAGCATCGCCGCGGACAACGGTTTCGCCAATTTCCTGACCATCTGGAACGATGCGGGGAACGCCAACCTCCGAAAGGTTCGGCACAACCCGCACATCCTCGAGTCGGGAGATGTCGTATTCGTGCCCGATCTGCCCGAGAACGTCGCGCACGGCAACGACGCCGAGCGGCACGTGTTCGCGTTGGAGTCGCCGGCGCTGCTGCTCAACATCCAGCTACAGGACATCGACGGGAAGCCGCGTGCGAGCGAGAGCTGCGTGCTGCGAGTGGACGCGAAGGACAAGAACGGTCGCGAGTCGCTCGAGGATGAGTTCGAGCTCGACACGGACAATGAGGGGAAGCTGTCGCAGGAGATTCTCGACGACGCCGACATCGCGGAGCTCCAGGTCGCCGACGATCTGCTCGTGATCCACATCGGGCTGCTCGACCCCGTGCGTTCCGACAAAGGCGTACAAGCTCGGCTCAACAATCTCGGCTACTTCGCCGGATTCAACGAGCTCGATCGGGAGCAGCTGCGGTGGGCGATCGAGGAGTTCCAGCACGATCACGCCATCGCACCGCAGAATGGCGACATCGATGATCCGAAGAACCGATCGAAAATGGACGCAACGAAAAAGAAGCTCGGCGAGATTCACGGCGATCACGATCTTCCGTGAGCGCGCAAACCGGACACGCAGAGCGGAGCAGGCGCGATGGGTGAGGGAATATTCATCCCGGACATGGTGGAGCAGGATGACGGCGGCATCGCTGCCGATCATCCGCCCAAGCTCACGCTGCCGGTGCTCGCTGCGCCCTTCCCGGATGCGCAAAAGAGCAACTTCAACGCGATCCGCCGCTCACTGGTGACTGTCGCGTGCAAGGATGTTCCGGGCGCGCATTACGCATTCGACTCGTCGGTGCTCGCCCCGCAGGCAAAGGACGCGTTCACGGCGCTCAAGGGGATCATCGATCGGCACCCCGGATCGCCAGCGTCGATCTTCGGTCACGCGGATCCGGAAGGCGATGTCGTCTACAACAAGTTTCTGAGCGAGCGGCGGGCCGAATCGGTGTTCGGGATGCTGATTCGCGATGTGCCGACGTGGGAGCGCCTCTTCTCGGACCACTCGAAAACCGCCGGTGACGTGTGGGGCGACGACTCGGTGGAGTTAATGCTCGGAGCGTTGGCGTTCACTGCCGACGCGAACAAGAAGGAGAAGCTCGCCGGCGTGATCAAACGCTACCAGAGCTCGCGCGGACTTGCGCCGTCGGGGCGAAACGACAAGGCGCTGCGGACGAAGCTGTTCGCCGAGTACATGGATTTTCTCTGCAGCGATGCGCAAGGCACGCCGTACAAACTCGAGAAGGCCGATTTCCTGGGCGAAGGCGATAAGCACGGTGCGTTTCAGGGGTGCAGCAGCTTCAACCTCCAGCTGGTGCTCGCGAAGAGCGAAACCGATGACTTCGCGAAGGACAAGGAGAACGGGAAGGCGCGCCGGCACGACGCGAACTTCGACAATCGTCGAACGATCATCTATTTCTTCGAGAAGGGAACGAAGATCGATCCGAAGAAGTGGCCGTGTCCGCGCGCATCCGAGGGAATCGGGAAGTGCGTCGCGCACTTCTGGTCCGATGGCAATGATCGCCGGCTGAAGCAGATCGAAGACAAGCGGCGGCGCTTCGGCAAGGCGGTGCGCAACCACGATGAGCGCATCGCGCAAATCGAGAAGACCTTCGCGTGCCGATTTTACCATGGTCTCGCGCAGCACTCGCCGTGCGAGCGCGATCTGCAGATGTGGGTGCTGCAGCTCAAGATCGACGGCTCGAGACAGCAGGGCCGCGACGGCGGCGCGCTCAAGCCGCTGGCAAACGTGCGCTATGTCGCGGTGATGTCGGGCGAGGACACCGCTCCGGTGATTCGTGGCACGACGTCGTCAAAAGGGATCATCGGACTACCGCTCTGGGTCCCCATCGCGAGCATGACGCTCAAGCTCGACCTCGCGGCCGCGATGCTCGGCTCGCTGCCACCGGTGGATCCGAACAAGAAGGGGAGCGACGGGAAGCCGATAGCGTCCATCGACATCGAGGCACCAGCGGCCGAGAAGGCGGACGACCTCTCGGATCCGTTCAAGGATGAGAAGTCGTTCGTGGCGTTTCCGATATTCGGAGGCAACCTGCAGCGCATCGTGCGAAAGGCCGATGTCAGCGGCGCGCCCGACGAGCTCGAGCCGGATGCCGGCGAGCTGGCCGTCGCTCCCGACGAGAAGGGTTTTGGCGCGCGGCAGCGGCTGTTCAATTTGGGCTATGGCATCGCGAAGCCATTCGAGTGGACCGATGTGCAGCTCGCACAATTCGTGAAGCGCTTCCAGAAGGACAAGAAGCTGACGGTGAACGGCCAGCTCGATGATCCCACGATCGATCGGCTGAGGACCGAGTATGGCTCCTGACTCCGCGGAGCCGAGCTCCAGCTCGGGTGCGAGCGCCGCACCAGCGCCCTCGACCGTCGCCGCGCCGCCGCCCCTGCTCAAGGCGAACAACGGACCGTTCCGCAAGGATCAGAAACGCTACGATCCCCTCTTCCGTCCCTTTCATCGACTGGGCTCGCGCAGCTACGACGCACAAGTCGACGTCGGGCCGACGCCCGCGAAGATCGGACCGTCCGGTAAAGGACGCGACTGCGGCTGCCGCAACTCGAGCGATTTCAAGTCGAGCATCCTCGGCAACGCCATCGTCGGCGCGCTCATCGATGGGCTGGAGCTCGCGGTCACGAACGCGATCCCCGGCGCGAAGGTGGCGCTCGATCAGCTCAAGAGTCAGCTCAAGAACAAGACGGGACGGGACTTCGAGCAAGAGCTCAAGGATTTTCTCTCGAAGCTGCTCGAGTCCGGGCTCTTCGGCGGCTTCATGAAGTTCATCCCGAGCTGGGTGCCGGTTAATCGCATCGCATACGGCCCGCAGTTCGATGCGGAGGAGGCGCACAACGTCGTCAACGGGCGCGAGGCAGAAGTGGAGGTGCAGGGGCGATTGTTGCGAAGCTACCAGACCCATCATCACCGTCCGTACACGCAGTGGAGCCGCCACTATCACTGGGCGTTTCACGTCGATCCGATGGTGGGGTACAAGCATCTGATCGGGAAGTTCAACACCAGAACGGCGGAGGAGAACAGTCTGGAGGCGGACCAGTCATCGGAAAACCGGACGCGGGCGATCGAGATCTACGAGGGCTCGAGGGCGCATCTCGAGTGCCTCCTCGATGTCGGCGCCTTCTCGACGCCTCCCACGGATGCCGGAAGCAGCGTGCTCACGCATCCGGCGATTTTCTACGACAAGAGCTGGCCGTTCTGGCCGCAGTCCGGTGACTGGTTCTGGGCCGCCGGCCGGTACGTCTACGATTGCACGCACGCGTTGAAGGATGGTGTGAAGGATGAGGACGACCGTCATCCGACGCTCATCAATCCAGTGAAGGCGTTCGCGACTGCGCGTTACGAGGCGCAGCTCTTCGAGGAGGCGGACGAGCCGATTCCGGTAGTGCGCTTCTCGTTTTTCACGTGCCGCAAGGGCGGCTACATGAACTTCGACGGGAAACATCTCCCGTTCAACGAAGAGAACTACGAGTTCGCCGTGGATCTCCCGCCCGCGCCATCCGGCGACATCAGCTACGACATTGGCGCGGTAGGCGACTTTGCGCTGAACACGCTCGTGATTCGCCCGCGACTCCTCCAGAAGATCGAGTTCGCGCCGTACGGCGCCGGCCTCGACTCGCCGCTCAGGTGGCACCAGCAGTCGCCGGTGATTCAGATCGTGCAGCCGGCCGATGGCTCGCTGCCGCGAATGGTGAAGATCACCATCCCCATGAAGGACATCCCGGACAACTTCGACGGCTACGGCTTCACGCTGTCGATGGGCTGGCTCGCACCCGGCGCGTCGACTGGAGTAAAGAAGGTGACGGTAAAGCTCGCCAAGCTGACGTTTCTGAGGGAGCGGGACAATCTTCGCATGACCGTCTGCGTGAACGGGCGAATGATCTTCGTTCCGACCACCAGCCCGTCAAAGGACTTCGATCGTCCGAGCGATTCGCTGCAGCAGTTCCCCGACGACAATGGCATCGTGCTCTTCCTTCCGCCGGAGAAGGGCGTGTTCATCACCGCCAGCGGGATGCGGCGCCTGGGTTTCGGACAGTTCCTGGAGGAGAAGAGGTCCGTGGATACGGCGGACCAATCGAAGGATCGACGACTGGCTGTCGGCGGTGTGATCAATCTCGATCAGGAAACCGAGAAGACGATCAAGGAGCTGTTGAAGAAGAAGCTGGGCGACGTCGTGCCTCCGCAGCTGCTCGGCAACTTCAAGAAGCTGCAGGAGCAGCTGGATGACGACAATTTTCGCAGGCTCCTCAATCAGGCGGCGTCCGATCTGATAGGGCAGCGGCGCATCGTCGTGTGGGATAACGATGTGGACTTCCAGGAGAGCGACGACGCGAAGAAGAACGAGATCGCGTGCGCCGTGGCGCGCGAGATGTCGGTGTTCCCCATTGAGTTGTTCAACAAGGCGAATCAGCCGAAGGGTTTCGTGGAGTTCGGCGCATTCGGCGCGGAGACGGTGCCGAGCGATCAGGGGCGGGTGTTGAGCGTGGGCGCCATGCAGCGCCGCCTGGACACGCAGAAGAGCGCGATTACCACCGTCGAGTTTCGCTCCCGGCACTGCATCCAGGCATCGGACAGCGGCTTCATCATATTCGAGACGAACTCGCGCGACGGGGACGACTACCTGCTCAAGATCACCGCAACGATCGCCGACCCCGATCCGCCGAAGTAGCCTCTCACACACGAGCAGGAATTCGCTTGTCACTCGCGCTGTCGCTCGTCGCATCGCTCGCTCCCATCGCGCTCGCCGCGCAGTCGCTCGCGGCGAACGCCGGTCCCCCACGCGCGGATTCCGCGCCGGTGGTGCGTAACGCTGTCGCCGTGCGCGCGGGGGCGCCGCGCACGCTCGACGGCACGGACGACGACGCGATCTGGCGCAGTGCGCCCGCGATCACCGAGTTCCAGCAGTTCGCGCCCTCGAGCGGCGCGGCGCCGTCCTTCCGCACGACCGTGAAGGTCGCCTACGACGATCGCTACCTCTACGTGTTCGTCCGCTGCTTCGATCCGCACCCTGACAGCATCCGCGCATTCCTCAGCCGCCGCGACGTCGCCACGCCGTCCGATCGCGTGAAGATCATGATCGACTCGTACCACGATCGGCGAACCGGCTACGAGCTCGCCGTCAATCCGAAAGGCGTCAAGAGCGACTTCTACACCTTCAACGACAGCGAGGAGGACCCCTCGTGGGACGGCGTGTGGGACGTGGCCACTGCCATCGATGCGCAGGGGTGGACGGCCGAGTACCGCGTGCCGTTCAGTCAGATGCGCTTTCCGCGTGGCCAGGAGCACGTGTTCGGGTTCAGCATCGTCCGCGACATAGCACGGCTGAACGAGCGTGACAGCTGGCCACTCATCCTGCGAGACCGCACGGGAATCGCGTCCCAATTCGGCGAGCTCACGGGCATCGGGGCGCTCGGCACACCGCGCCATCTGGAGGTGATGCCGTACGCCGTGACGAAGAACATCACGACCACCACGCCGGCGCTCGTTTACGGTCACGCGCAGCAGATCACCGTTGGCGCGGACGCCAAGTACGGAGTGACATCGAACTTCACGCTCGATGCAACCGTGAATCCCGACTTCGGCCAGGTCGAGGCGGATCCGGCGGTGCTCAATCTCTCCGCGTTCGAGACGTTCTATCAGGAGAAGCGCCCGTTCTTCATCGAAGGCTCCGGGATTTTCCGCTTCGATCTCCAGTGTCACGGCCCGGCGTGCAGCGGTTTGTTCTACTCGCGGCGCATCGGCCGCTCGCCCGAGATCACGGACACGTCCACAACCGCACTGCTCCCCACGAGCACATCGATCATCGGTGCGGCCAAGCTCACCGGCCGCACACAGCACGGGCTATCGGTTGGTGTGCTCGATGCCGTGACGCAACGCGAAGTGGGCTCGCTGGGGCAGACGATCGAACCGCGTGCGAACTATTTCGTGGGCCGGGCGCAGCAGGAGATCAGCGACGGCAAGGGGAACATTGGCGTCATGCTCACAGGTGTAAGCCGGCAGCTCGATGCGTTCGCCGCCGACTCGCTGCGGCGCACGGGCTACTCGGGAGGTCTTGATTTTCGGCGCGATTTTCTCGACCGCGACTATCGCCTTTCCGGCTACCTGGTGAAAAGCGAGGTTTCGGGGTCGCCGCAGGCGATCGCGATTACGCAGGCGAACAGCACTCACTACTACCAGAAGCCGGACGACGGTGAGCGCTACGACACTACGCGTACTGCCCTCGGCGGCGACGCGGAGCGCCTCGCGTTCGAGAAGGTGAGCGGCACGCTGCAGTTCTTCGAAGGATTCTACCGCTACTCGCCTGGCTTCGAGGTAAATGACATCGGCTTCCTCACCGAGGCGGGATTGCAGCGACAGAGCACGTGGCTCGGGCTCGATCTCGTCAAGCCGACGAAGTTCTACCGCACTCTGTTCGTGAACGCCATGCAGCACAATCAGTGGAACTCCGCGCGCATCAGCTCGTCCGATCTCACGGACAACGATGCCGGCGTCACCGCCGACGCGGAGCTGACGAACAGCTGGTGGGCACACGGCACGGTCATGTGGCACCGCTTCATTCCGGTGTACGACGATCGCGCATCGCGCGGCGGACCCGTGCTGCGGCGCGTGCCCTACACCGATGCTTCGCTCGAGATCGACGGCGATCCTCGCCTGCGCCTCCTTCCGTCGCTGGGCGCCTACGCCTGGCGCGCGCGCGGAGCGCAGTCGTGGGGATTCGGCGTGGACCCATCGCTCGCGTTTCGACTTTCCAGAAGCTTCACGGGCACACTCGCGCCGCACTTCGAGCACAACTCGGACAACAATCAGTGGGTGGACAACCTGATCGCGAGCGACGGCAGCGACACGAGTTACACCTTCGGCCACATCGATCAGAACACGGTATCGCTCACGGCGCGGGTCGACTACACGCTCACCCCGAAGCTATCGTTGCAGGTCTATGCCCAGCCGTTCGCGAGCAGCGGGAAGTACACGGACTGGCGCGAGCTCGCGGACGGGCGCAACGCAAACTACGCGCTGCGGTTCCACCCGTACGGCACGGAGGCGGGCGTGTCCGAGTACAACTTCGACGTCGCAGAGTTTCGGTCGAACGTCGTGCTGCGCTGGGAATACCGGGCGGGCTCGGCGATCTATGCGGTATGGACGCAGGGGCGGAGCTTTGAAAACGATGGGTCCGCGTTCGGGAACTTCGACGTGCACGGCAGCGCGCGCGACCTTTACGCCATTCATCCGGACAACACCTTCCTGATCAAGGCCTCGTACTGGTTCAGCCTGTGAGATTCGGGTGTCCCTGACCATATTTCGCGCATCATGACACGCGTCGCGTTCCTCGGCCTTGGTGCGATTGGCGCGCCGATGGCGCGCCATCTGGCGCAACCGCCGTACGAGCTCGCTGTCTGGAACCGTACCGCGGCCAAAGCGCGTACGTTTGCATTCGCCGCCGGCACCGGCGTGCGCGTCGCGAAATCGCCCGCGGACGCCGCGCGCGGCGCCGAGTTCGTGCTTCTCTGTCTGCCGACCTCGCAGGATGTCGACGCGCTACTCGACGGCGCGGACGGACTTCTTGCCGGAGTCGCGCGCGGCACGATGGTGATCGACTGCACCTCCGGCGATCCCGCGACGTCGCGCAGGATCGCCGCGCGTCTCGCCGCGATCGGCGTCGACTACATCGACGCGCCCGTGAGCGGCGGCACGTCGGGCGCGGAGAAGGGAACGCTCACGGTGATGTGCGGCGGCGACGCGTCGCTCTTCGAGCGCGCGACTCCCGTGTTGCGCGCCTTCGGCGAGAAGATCGTGCTGTGCGGCCCCACGGGATCTGGTGATGCGGTGAAGGCGGTGAACAACGCGCTGCTCGCGATCCACGTCTGGGCCGCCGGCGAGGGGCTCGCGGCGCTCACGAAGGCGGGCGTGTCGCCGGCCGTGGCGCTCGACGTCATCAACTCCTCCAGCGGCATGAGTCGCACGACGGAGAAGCTCATCCCCGAGCGCGTGCTCACGCGCGCATTTCCGCGTACGTTCCGCCTCGCGCTCCTGGACAAGGACGTCGCAATCGCCGCCGGTGTCGCGCGCGAGCAGAAGGTGCCGTCGCCGCTGCTCCAGCTCACGAGCGAGCTCTTTCGCGTCGCACACGCGATGCTCGGCGAGGAGGCCGACCACGTCGAAGCCATTCGCGCGATCGAGCAGTGGGCGGGCGTGGAGATCAAGTGACGACTGCGGTGCGGCACGATCGCGCGCAAGCGCCAACAGTCGAGGACATTCGCGCACGGTTCCCCGCGCTCGAGCGCGTGCACGGCGGGCATCGGGTGGCCTACTTCGACGCACCGGGCGGAACGCAGGTGCCCACGAGCGTCGTCGATGCGATGCGCGACTACATGCTCCACCACAACGCGAACTCGCACTGGGCGTATCCCTCCAGCGCCGAGACGGACGCCACGATCGACGCCGCGCGCGCGGCAGCCGCGGATCTGTTGAACGCCGCGCCCAACGAAGTCGCGTTCGGCGCGAACATGACCTCGCTAGCCTTCCATCTCTCTCGCGCGCTCGCGCCGACATTGGCGCCGGGCGACGAGATCGTAGTGACGGAGCTGGACCACCACGCGAACGTCGCACCCTGGACGCGGCTCGCGGCGGAACGTGGCGCGGTGATCCGCGTGGTGCGCATGGAAACCGCGACGGGGATGCTCGACTGGTCCGACCTCGAACGGAAGATCACGGCGCGCACGAAGCTGCTCGCAATCGGAGCGTCGTCGAATGCCCTCGGCACCGTCACCAACGTGCGCGCCGCGACCGACCTCGCGCACGAGCGCGGCGCTCGCGTATTCGTGGATGCGGTCGCGTACGCACCGCACACGCTCGTGGACGTGCGCGACATCGACTGCGATTTCCTCGCCTGCTCAGCGTACAAAATGTACGGTCCGCATCTCGGAATTCTGTACGGCAGGCAAGAGCTTCTCGCCGCGCTCGACGTCGCGAAGCTCGCCCCCGCACCCAACCATGCGCCGGATCGGTGGGAGACGGGAACTCTGAACTTCGAGGCGCTCGCGGGCGCGACGGCGGCGATCGATTTTCTCGCGTCGCTCGGGACGGGCAACACCCGGCGTGCGCGACTGGCTAGTGCGTACGACGCGATTCACAAGCGCTGCGTTCCGTTGTTCGATGCGCTCTGGCGCGGGCTAGCGAGCATTCGCGGAGTCACGCTCTACGGGCTGCCGCCGAGCGACGCGCCGCGCTCGCCTACGGCATCGTTCACGGTGAAGGGAGTCGATTCGCGCGAAGTCGCGCTGCGGCTCGCCGCCAATGCGGGAGTGTTTGCGCCGAATGGCAACTTCTACGCGGCGACCATCGCGGAGCGGATGGGACTCTCCAGCTCCGGATGGGTGCGCGCGGGCTTCGCTTGCTACACTACCAGCGAGGAAGTCGAGCGGTTGGTGGATGCAGTGCGCGTCATTTCGTCTTCGTAACGAACGGCTTCTTCCGCGAGACTTCTTTCTTCTCGAGTCCCGCGAGAAATGGCTCGTACACCGAGCCCGGGTTCCAGAGCGTCCAGCCGTCGTAGCCCGCGTCGTACACCGCTCGCTTCTGCTCCTCGAGCTCCGCTGCGCCGTACTTCGGCGTCATCCCCTTGAGGGAGAACGCCTGCAGCCACGGCCGCACGTGATTGCCGGCTGTGATCCCCAGCTTGATGTCGCGCTCGTGCGCGCGGTGGATCGCGGCGTACACGATCTTGTACGGCTCCGAATTGGGCCGCTCCACGCCGAAGGATCCGTGCGGGTAGTGCGACGGATACACCATGGGCAGCAGCACGTCTGCGAGCGGCGCCAGCTCTTCCCACTGCTGTCCGATCTCGAGTGCGCCCGGCACTGTAGTCACGAGCCCGAAGATGTCGGCGGTGCAGCGCGCGCCCGCCGCGTGCACGCGCGGACACGCCGTGCGAAAGAACTGGGCGAGCGCCTTGGGCTTCGTGACGCCGTTGGCGTCCTTGAACACCTGGTCCGGTAGACTCTTGTACGGCTCCGGGAAGCGGATGTAGTCGAACTGCACTTCGCCGAAACCCATCTTCGCCATCTCCACGGCAACGCGGATGTCGTATTCCCAGATCGCATGATCGTACGGATCCACCCACGTGAGCCCCTTCTTGTCGCGCCAGGGCGTGCCATCAGGCTTGCGGATCACGTGCTGAGGATTGTTGCGCGCCGCCACCGAGTCCTTGAACGTCACGAGCCGCGCAATCGGCAGAATGTGATGCGCATGCAGCGTGTCGAGCATCTCCTTCAGGTGCGGCACGTGTCCCGCATTGCCGGCATTGCGCTTCACCAGTGTGTCGGACGACTCGAAGTTCAACCCGAATTCGTCTTTCATGTCGATCACGAAGGCGTTGATCTCCGTGGAGTCTGCGATGGCGATCAGCTCCGCCATCCGCTTCGGGCTCTGCGACGCCCAACGGTTCACGTATAGCGCGCGAACGATCTGGGAGTCGTCCGCGAATGCATGCGTCGTCTCCGCGGCAACCGCGGCGGGAGTGATGGCGGGATGAGCCGGCTCCTGGGCGACGGCCGCACGATTTCCTTCACCCGCGCCGCAGGCCGCGAGCGTCAGGAAAAGGAGAGGTATGCTGCGCATGTCGAGGGGAATGCTCTGCTGAGGGAGAGGAATCGCGGCGTCGCGACGCGATGCCGGTAAATTACGACGAAGCTCCCGCTTCCGTCACACGCTATATTCCGCAGCGCATGCCACGCCGCTTCATCCTCCTGCTGATCATCGTCGCTGCCGCCTGCCGGCCGCCGCTCCGTACTCCCCCCGCAGGGGAGTTCCTCGTGCTCGCCGGCGACTCGACGTTCTGGGTGCACAGTGGCGCACAGGGGATCCGGTCGCGTGGATCGCCGCTCCACCTCGCCCGCTTCCGCGGCCGCTACTACGAGGTCTACATAACGGACGATGACCGCTCCTACACGGATGCGCTCATAGTCGGTCAGCAGATGTACAAGCGCGACCTTCTGAGCGACGATTCAGCGCTCGTCTTCGACGACACCACCATCTCCGGAATCGCGCGCTGGTATGGGCGCGCGCACCCGCGCGACCATCCCCTGGAGGCCGACGAGGAGCCCGACGCGGAGCCGCACGTCACTGCGCAGAGCGAGCTGAATACCGTGGCTCAGCATGGCCAGTACCTCTCGTACGAATACAAGGCGGATCTCACAGTCACCGGCAGCGAGGAGTGGCACACGGCGCGACGTGGCGTGGTCGACCTGCGTGACGCTGCCATGCCGTCCGTGGCCGATATCTTCGGTGAGCGCAACGGCCCGTACATTCTGCGGCGAGGGCGCACGCTATTCGCGCAGGCGCGGGACTCGCTGCGCGCGCGGCGCGACTCGGCCTCGCACGACGCCGCGCGAGCCGCCGGCGACTTCCGCTTCGACGACGCGAGCTTCAACATCGCCGAGGTGGATGGCGAGCCCGCGGTCAAGTTCTACGCGCCGGGGCACGGAACGCGCGCCGGTGGCTATACTCTTCCGCTCCCGCCCAGTCCCGGGTCCGCGCCCGGATGGTGGCGGGACGCGCGCGATGGACTCCCAATGGCCAGGGAGGGTTCGGTCGTCCGCTGGTCACACGCCAACTACCGTGTCGTCGCGCGTCCCACGCGCGACGACAGCGCCACGCTCTCGCTCGTCGACAGCACGGGGCACGAGTGGAAGATCTCCGAGCTCCCCGCGCTGCCGCGCCGCATTTTCTGGGTGGATAGTGCGAGCGCCGATAGCGCAACTCGCCGAGCGCTCGCGCGCGCATTCGACGAAGCCGCGCTCTACTCCGACGACGTGCGCGCCGCGTCCGCACACACCGCGTCCCCACGCCTCGGCCGGATTCGCCTTGCGGCTGACGCCGAATCGCATTTGCGTGCACTGCCGCGCCGCGATCACCCGACCCGAAGCCACACGAGAGCACGCTCGTGAACCCGCTGCCGAAAACGCCGCGGCAGTCGGAGGCCATCATTGCCGACCTCATGATGCCGCAGCATGCGAACGGCTTGCGCCACCCGTCGGTGTTCGGCGGCGTGATCATGAGCATGGTGGATCGTTGCGCCGCGCTCAGCGCGATGCGCCACGCCGGCGGTCAGGCGACCACGCTCTCGATCGACAAGATCCTCTTCAAGGAGCCCATCTGGGTGGGCGAGCTCGTAGAGATTCGTTCACGCGTCGTGTTCGTCGGCAACAGCTCGATGGCCGTGCTGGCCAACGTCTACGCCGAAAACATCGCGCTGGGGACGCGTCGGCACGCGAACGAGTGCTGGCTCACCTTCGTGCACCTTGATGGCGACGGCAAACCCGCCCCCGTGCCACCGCTAACCCTCGAGACGGCGGAGGACCGCCTGCTCCACGAGGTTGCCGAGCGGCGCCGCGCGCAGTCTCTGTCCGAGCGCCGCTGAGTCGAGCGCCCCTCAGCGGCTCTCGATGTCGCGCTCGCCCGGAACGCTCCGGGTTGCACGCCCTTCGCCGGGATGCGACTTCGCCTCGTTGAAGCGGTTGCCCTTCAACCGCATCTCTTCGACGAAGGCGGCGAACTGCTCGGCTGTCTGTTCATCCGCAATTCCCGGAATCAACCCCTTCACGAGCGTAACGCGCTCGGCGAGGGTCAAACGGTTCGAATCGTCCACCAATCGGCGAAGCTCGGGATGGTTCATCCAGTCGGTACGGCTGCTCGTCGTCATCTGGTGCTCCGATTCGAAGAAAGGCGCGCGCGCCGATAGGGCGGTGCCCAAGGTTGCATTCATGCTCCGTGCCTGCTCAAGTCCATACCCGTTTCCACCGAGACTTAAGACGTGCCGGAATCCGCGGTTACCCCTGTTAGAGGCCCGGAACGCCAGCTCTCGCGCTGGCGCACCGCGCTCGGCGCGCCCGCGATCGCGCTGGTCGCGCTTCTAAGCTATTCCCTCGTCCGGGCGTTCGCGAACGCACACCTGCTCGACAATCGACCAGCACTGATCGCGGACTCGGCGTACTTCGCCGCAGCGGACCTGGGGGTGGTCTACTGGACCTACCTCGCGTCCCGATCCGCTCGAGGGGAGCCGGCAACACAGCGCGCGTGGCTGTTGATGATGATCGCGTCCATGTTCAACGCCTTCGGGTCGATCACCTGGTCCGTGTATCAGATCGCTTTCCACCGCCAGGAGCTCCAGCCGTGGATCAACGTGATCTTCGCGGCGGGCTACGTCTTCGCGTTCGCCGGCCTCGTGTATTTCCCGAGCGCTCCGCGTCGTCGCGCTGACCGGCTCACCTTTCTCTTCGACATTGCCACGATCGCGCTGAGCGGCGCGATGATCTTCTGGTATTGGTGTGTGCGCACCGGCGCCTTCATCGGGACGACGACACTCGCGAGCCAGGCTCTCGTCCTCGGGTACCCCGTGGCCGACCTCGCGGTACTGATTGCTGCAGCGATGCTCCTCGTTCGATCCTCCGACGATCGCAATCGGCGCATCTTCGGATACATCGGGCTCGCGTATCTCTGCTCGGCAGTCGGCGACTTCTGGTACGGTTATCTCACCATGGTTGGCCAGAATCAGCGCAACACGCTCATCGACGTGTTCTGGCTGGCAGGGAACGTGATTCTCATCGTCGCCGCAATGGCGCAGCTCGAGAAGACATCCCGGCCCGAGGGCGCCCGCGTCGATCCGACTACCACGTGGATGGCCGAGATACCGCTCGTTGCGGTAGGGCTGGCGTTTGCGATGCTCTTCCTCGCCATGCGCGAGAACAGGGAGAGTGCGGAGGTTGAGCTCGGAGTAGGGGCGCTACTCATCACGATGCTCGCGAGCGCTCGGCAGCGTATCTCCTCGCGCGAGGCGGCGCGTTTGATGGACGAGCGTGCGACGCGCAACGCCCGATTCCGAGCGCTCGTGCAGCACTCGAGCGACGTCGTGCTCGTACTCGACGCTTCGCTCAACGCCACGTATGTGAGTCCCGCGATAGAGGGAGTGCTCGGCTACGGAGCGGATCGGTGGACGAATCGCAAGTTCGTGGATTGGGTCGCGCCGAATGACCGCGAGGCGGCGGAGGAGCTGCTCGCGCGCGTGGCGGCGTCGCCGTTCGCTATCGAGTCGCTGCGCTGCCGCATGGTGCACGCGGACGGAACGCCACGGTGGATGGAGACGGTGGCGAGCAATCTGCTCGACGACGCGGCAGTGCAGGGGATCGTGCTCAATTCGCGCGACATCACTCAGCGCACGGCGCTCGAGGAGCAGCTGCAGCACACCCAGAAGCTCGAGGTCGTGGGCCGCCTCGCTGGCGGCATCGCGCACGATTTCAACAACCTCCTGATGGTGATTGGAGCGAACGCGGAGTTTGTGCTGAGCGATGACGGCGACCTCGCGGCGAGCCGCGAGGCGGCCCTCGAGATCAAGGAGACGACGAAGCGCGCCGCGGCGCTCACGAAACAGCTGCTTGCGTTCAGTCGGCGGCAGGACACGCGTCCGGTGGTGCTCGACCCGAACGTCGTCGTGAGCCACGTGGAGCGCATGCTGCTGCGGCTCATGCAGCACGCCGCGCGCTTCGAGATCGATGTCGCCGAGCGGCCGTGGGCAATCGAGATAGATCCGGGCCAGCTCGAGCAGGCGCTGCTGAACCTCGCGGTGAACGCGCGCGACGCGATGCCCAGCGGCGGCTCGTTCACGATGCGTACGAGGAATGTGACGCTCACGGAGCGAATGTCTGTGGACCGCGGCGTGCTTGCGCCAGGGGACTACGTTGCGATCAGCGTCCACGACACGGGTCACGGAATGAGTCCCGAGGTTCGGAGCCGTCTCTTCGAGCCGTTCTTCACGACGAAGGCGATCGGCTCCGGCACTGGTCTCGGCCTGGCGATGGTGCTCGGTGTCGTGCAGCAGGCGGGCGGGCAGGTTCACGTCGAGAGCACGGTGGGCCAGGGCACGACGATCGCGCTTTACCTTCCCGTCGCGCGCGGCACGGCCGTGCATCCTGCGGCGCGCGCGGACGCGAGCGCCATGCACGGCACGGGGCGCATTCTGGTGGTGGACGACGAGGAGGGCGTGCGCACCGTTCTGCAGCGGCTGCTTCGCCGAATGGGCTACGAAGTGGAGGCGGTGGGCGACGCGTCGACTGCGCTGGCGTTGCTCGGCGTGGTGCCGTTGCGATTTGATCTCGTGCTCTCGGATATTCTCATGCCCGGCAAGACCGGACTCGAGTTGGCTACGCGGCTGCTCGGTGCCGGGGTGCCGGTGGCGATTGTGCTGATGACGGGCTTCGCGGACAGCGCCACGGTGCGCGAGGCCACCGAGACGCATCGACTTCCGGTGCTGCGAAAGCCGTTCGAGGCCGACCAGCTCGCGGCGATCGTCGAGGATGCGTTGACCGCCGCGTGCGCGATGCGAAAGGCTTCCTGAGCGATGCCCCTTGCCGCGCGACCGTCGCGCGCCGCAACATTCCGACGTCCATGAAAACCTTCACTCTCGCCGACGCCAACCGCACGCTCCCGCTGGTGAGCCGCATCGTGCGCGACCTCGTCGCGCGCTATCCGCGCTGGCGCGAGCTCGTGGCTGAGTACGAGCTCATGACGGCGAGCGAGCGCGCGGACGCGCCGGACCCGCGCGCGACGGATCTCGAGCGCCAGGTGGCCGCGCTCGCGCGAGAGATCGACGGCTACATTCACGAGCTCGCGGAGCTCGGTGCTGAGGCCCGGAATCCGCTCGATTCCGGGCTAGTGGACTTTCCCGGCACGCACGACGGTCGCCCGATCTTTCTCTGCTGGAGGTTGGGCGAGCAGACGATCGAGCACTGGCACGAGCGGGACGGCGGCTTCGCGGGCCGTCAGCCGATTGATACCCTCGTCTTTGCGGACCGATGAACACACGCACCTATACGTCGCCCGACGGAACCAGCTGGACAGTCGAGATCGTGCTCCCGGGAGCGACGAACGCGATGATAATGTTCGAGCATCCCGACGGCGCGCCGTCGCGCCTCGATCGCTACAACTGGGTGAACATCGCCGGCCCGGGGGCCCGCAACGTCACGTCGCGAGCGGAGGCCGCCGCGGTGATGCGCGAGCTCACGGACGCGCAGATCGCACTTCTATTCCGGCGCTCGATGCCGATCAGCACGACGGCGAACTGATCCCGGGCTCCGCGCTCTGATCCGCGGCTGCGGGCGCGGCGTCACCGCGCTCGTCGGGAAAGGGAATCTCGATCTCCATTCCGTCGCGTGCGATCACGACCTCCTGGAACACTTCGCGCGCCTCGCGCAGGAGCTCCCCGGGATCGCGCGAGTATCGGGCCGAGAAGTGCGTGAGTGCGAGGCGGCGCACGCCGGCGGCGGCGGCGACGCGCGCCGCCTCGCTCGCGGTGGAGTGCCCCGTCTCCGACGCGCGCACGGCCTCCTCCTGCGCGAACGTGGCCTCGTGGATGAGCAGGTCCGCGCCGCGCGCGGCGTCGATAGTCGCGTCGGCCGGGCGCGTGTCGCCCGAGATCACGAGCTTGCGCCCCGGGCGGCGCGGTCCCACGAGCGTCGCGGGCTCGATCACGCGTCCGTCGTCGAGCGTGACGCTCTCGCCCTTATGGATCTTTCCCCACAGCGGTCCTTCGGGAATGCCGAGCGAGCGCGCGAGATCCGGGTCGAATCGACCCTTGCGATCGTCCTCGACCAGTGCGTAGCCGATGGAAACTTCGCCGGAGTGAGCGGCGGGAAATGGGATGATCGAGTAGCCGTCGCGCGCGATGCGCTGTCCCGGCGCGATCTCCGCGATCTCCACCGGAAAGCCGACGCGGTCCACGCCGAAGTGTGCCGCGCCGCGGAGCACGCGCGTCGCGCCGCGCGGGCCCCACATCCGCATCGGCTCCGTTCGGCCCTGCAGCGCCAGGGTGCGAAGGAGTCCGATCACGCCGATGATGTGATCGCCGTGAAAGTGCGTGATGAACATGTCGTTCAGCGCGAACGAGATTCCGTAGCGCATCATCTGCCGCTGCGTACCCTCGCCGCAATCGAAGAGCAGCGTTTCTCCTTCGCGAATCACGGCGATGGAGGAGACGTTGCGCTCCACCGTGGGGCGCGCGGCGCTGGTGCCGAGGAAGCGAACGGCCAGTGACATCCCAGGAATATATCCGGCTTTGGGGGGCTAGGCGGGGCGCGCGTACGCCGCGACGATCTCCGCGTGCCGGGCGGCATCGATGTTCGCACCGCTGAGCACTACCGCAACGGGGCCCTCGGGCTTGTAGATCTTCTTCTGCAGTAGCGCCGCGACGCCAACGGCGCCCGACCCCTCTACCATGAGACCCTCCTCGACGTCGAGCCACGCAATCGCGTTCGCAATCTCCTCCTCGGTGACGATTGCGAGGGAGTCGAGCGCGTGTCGTCCGATGTCGAGCGCGAATGCGTCGATGTCGCCAGAGAGTCCAT
The DNA here is from genome assembly GCA_025450815.1 of Gemmatimonadaceae bacterium. Classification (GTDB taxonomy): domain Bacteria; phylum Gemmatimonadota; class Gemmatimonadetes; order Gemmatimonadales; family Gemmatimonadaceae; genus FEN-1250. The sequence continues at coordinate 31,902 of JANWLO010000014.1, read as the reverse complement.
CGGCGAGCGTTGGATCGTGAGGGACTGGCACCACGGCCCCGGCCTCGAGCGCGAGCGCCATGGCGTTGCTGCGATTCCCCTGCGCGCCGGCGATGCGCACGGATGGGGCAACAGCGCGCAGCAGGCTTCCGAAACCGGCGAGCAGTCCTGCGCCGCCAACGGGAAGAAGCACCGTGCGCACGGATGGGAGATCCTCGATGATCTCGAGCGCCGCGGTGCCCTGTCCCGCGATGACGGTGACATCGTTGCACGGGTCGATGAACGCGAGTGCCTCACGCTCCGCGTGCGCGATCCCGCGTGCGTGCGCGATGTCATAATCGTCCGAATCGGCGTCTATCGTCGCACCGAGGCTGGCGATGCCGTCGCGCTTCACGGCGGGGGCGGTGCGGGGAACGAAGATCGTGGCGGCGATGCCGAGCGCGCGAGCGGAGTACGCGATGCCGAGGCCGTGGTTCCCCGCGGACGCGGCGACTATGCCCCGCGCGCGCGCGACATCATCGAGCGAGGCCAGAGCGTTGTATGCGCCGCGCAGCTTGAACGAGCCGGTAATCTGTTCGCACTCGAGCTTGAGGTAGACGTCGGTTTGAGCGATGGCCGAGAGTGCTGGCGAGTGGCGAAGGGCGGTGCGGCGAGTCGTGTCGCGGATGCGTTCGGCGGCAGCGTAGACGTCGGCGGATTTGAGGGAGGAAAACATGGCTGGGATCGTATCGCTGGTGAGGATTCGGGGCAAGCGATCTTGTTACCTGCGGGAACTTTGGGCGTCTTTCATGCGTATGTGCAGTGTATCTGTAGTGTGCTTGACTCGCTCCGCCTTCACCTGTTAGTTTTATGCGCGTGAGGGGAGCCCCGAGCTATCGGGGCTTTTTCATAGAGCGGGCAGGGCCTTGGGCCCTGATGCGTTCTTCGCTCGCGGGGCTGTAGCTCAGCTGGGAGAGCGCTGCATTCGCATTGCAGAGGTCAGGGGTTCGAGCCCCCTCAGCTCCATGAAGAGCCAGCTTTCCCGGCTCACACAAATATCGCGATGGTTTGCGCCCTGGTACGGTAGGACGCACAGTTCCAATGGCCAGGTGCCGCATCCACCGCGTACCAAGTTGCCCGCCGCTGTTCGGTAGGACGCAGAGTTCCAATGACGGCGTGCGTGGCACAGATAAAAAGACCAACGCCCGGCGAGCAACTCGCTGGGCGTTCGTGTTTTCATCCCCTGGATTGTCGCGCTTTCACGGCGCCGCGTGCGCCTGCACGACCGTGCTCTGCACGCCATCGGATAGCGTGAGCTCGAGGTCGCGCGACGGCGTGTCGAGCGAAGCCGCGCCGTTGCGCGCGAATGAGAGAATCTCCCCCGTCTTTGCATCGCGCACGACGACGAGCGGATAGCGCTGCGCGTTCCACGCCAGCGAGACGCCGCTCGCAGTCGCGCGGACGCGAGCGGGTATCGTGTCGCCGGGCGCGCGCGGCGCGGCGACGATGCTCGCGTTGGCGGAGAGCACGGACGCGTCGCGGCGCGCGGAGCCGTGCGGGCCCACGAGCACGAGCGACGCGAGTGGCTTCCGCATGCTCGACACGGGGATCGCGTACGCGAACGAGCGGCCGGCCGTTGGCGCGTCGGCTATCGAGTCGCCGTCGAAGGAGAGCGAGAAGAGCTGCGCGCCCGTGGCATCCAGAGCGCGAAGAGCGTAGGCGCCGCTTCGCACGGGGAGTGATGGGTGCGTGAGCACCTCGAACGATGGCTCGAGCTCGACTACTCCATCGCTGATGCGCCCCCATACGATGATGCACGGCTGGAAGTCGGCGTGCACGAAGTCGGGCGCGCTCGGGTGAGCGACTCGGTAGTTGTAGACGCCCGTGTAGGTATAGTCGCTGATCCACTGGGGGTGGCAGTAGCTCATCACCTCTGCCGTGGACGGCGGATAGAGCGTAGACGTGGCGACGTCGAATCCGTACGCGCCGATGTTGCCCGCGGGATACGGATAGTTGGGATCTGTGGAACCGTTGACGCCGCATGGCGCGTGAAGTCGGCCGAACGAGTGTCCGATCTCGTGCGACGCGATCTCGACGCTCATGGTGCCGTCGTAGCCGACGCTCGCGTTGCCGCCGATGTACGAGATCCCCGCAATGCCGCTGGTGTACGATGTTCTGACGACGCCGAAGTACGTTCGCGGACTACCCTCGGCCACGCGCAGCGCCTGCATCTCGCCGAGAATGGCTTCCCAGGCGCCGTTGCTGTTGCCGCCGGTGAGTGCGGCCGCGTTGCTGGTGTACATCGCGTGAACGTCGGCGCTGTACGCGGCGATCGGGTGGATCTTGATCGTCTTGGCGAGGTACGCGTCCTTGTTCGAGCTCGAGATGTTGCCGGTGAGGCCGTTGACACTCTGCTTCACGGGAACGAAGCGAAGATAGAACGTCGACAGATTTTTTACGGTGAGCGCGAGCGGCGTGCCGGATGCGGGAAACGAGTTGTTTGTGCGGCGCGACTCGGGAATCGTCTGGGACGGATCGACGTCGGCGAGGATCGAGAGGCCGGGACGGATCATCGAGCCGGGCACCGGCATGTTCCAGGAGCTTGCGAGCGTGCCTTCGCTGATCGACGTCGGTACGGAGTGCGACGACGCAGCGATGATCGTGGGAGAACCCTGCTGCGTGCCGTTCACGTAGAAGCGCACGCGCACCTGCGGCGCGACGGCGTTTGACTGGTTGGCGATGACGAAGACGCGAAGATATCCGTCGCGATTCTGCACGAGTGGCACGGCGCCGGCGAGCGTCTGCGTGCTCTGCGTGAGATACATCGCGCCGATCGAGAGATCGAGCGTGGTGGTGGTCTTCGAGTACGCGATCGTCGTGGAGATCGGAGTTGGCGATGCGGCCACGGTGATGGCGGCGCTCTCGGGGGTGGGCAGGTAGTTCGTGTCGCCTGCGGACACCGAGGACGCGGTGAGCTGATAGTTGCCCGGTGCGAGATCGGGGAGCGTCGCCGAGTGCGCGACTGTGTGCGTGTAGCCATTGGGGCCCGTGAGGATCACGGAAGCGGATGCACTCGAAGGGAGACCGGTGACGGTGACGACCAGCTCGCCGGTTCCGGGCTGAGTGGGTGTGCCGCTATCGCTGCTGCACCCCGAGGCGAGGATGGCGGCGGCGGTGAGGAGCGTCGCGAGGGTGCGAGTGCGTGCGAGCGCGGAGGGGGGCATGGTCGTGAGTGAGGGCAGCAAAGCGAGCGCGGCGGGCGTATTCGGATGACGGTTCGCGCGGGCGCTGTGTCACGGTACGACTGGACTATGAGGCGTGGCTAACGGGAAGTGTTGCGGTAATTGGGGTTGCAGGCAGGGAGGGGGGCCGGTAAAATTACGCTCCCCGCTGGGAAGGGAATGGTTGGATGAGCGGGGAGAAATCGTACTGCCCCTTGGTGTAACTGGCAACACGCCTGCCTCTGGAGCAGGAGAGTCCTGGTTCGATCCCAGGAGGGGCAATGCAAACGCCCGCATTGACTTAAGTCGATGCGGGCGTTTTGCGCTCTAGGTGCGGCCGCTGCGAGACGATTGAGCGGCTACGTCGCAGCCCGCGACCTATTGCAGCCTGGCGCCTCCAGCCGCGCTTCCGTAGCTTCGCGAAATGCCGCGCTATCGTCTCATTACACTGGGCGGCCTCGCGCTACTGGATGAGGATGGACGCGCAGTCTCGTCCCTGGGTCCGCGCATTCTCGCGCTGCTGACCTATCTTGCTCTCGCCACGAAGCCGCTCTCTCGCGATCACGTGGCCGAGCTCTTCTGGGGCGATCGCGATGAGGACCGCGCGCGACACTCCATGCGCGAGGCGCTGTCGAGGCTGCGCCAGCTCCTCGGCCCGGAGTCGATCCCACAACGATCGAACAGCGTCTTGTTGTCGGCATCTGCGTCGGCGCCGCTTTCGGTGGATGCGCTAGCGCTCGTCTCCGCGTCGATGGCCGGTGACACGAAGAAAGTCGCCGAGTTGTATACAGGTCCGTTTCTCGATGGCGTGCATAGCGGCGGTGCACGCTCGTTTGAGGAATGGACCGACGCCCAACGCTCGATGCTCGAGTCGAGATTCATCGCCGCGTGCGTTCCGGAGTGCGCACGATTGAGGGATTCAGGCGCGCAGATTGACTGCGCCGAGTTGGCCCGCCGGTGGCTCAGCGCGGCGCCGCTCGATCCCAAACCCGCGCTGGAGCTGCTGCACGCTCTCGCTGCCCCCGGCACTGCTGATGCACTACGTCTAGCGACGCGAGAGTATCAGCACATCACCGAGCGGTTGGCCTCGGAGTTCGAGCTGATGCCCGATTCATCGGTCTCGGCGGCCGCCGACGAGATCGCACGGCGGAGCGTCGTGCTTACGGAGATTGCGCCGTCGATCATCGTGCCGATATCCGTCGCCGATTCGCCCGACAACGGGGCACCGCCATCGCGACGACGGACGATGAGGCGGCGAACCACCTGGTTTATTGCCGCATCGGCTGCGGCCGCCGGTTTTGCTGCGCTGCTCATCCTCGCCTTGCCCAAGTCTCTCGGTCGTTCGGGCGCGTCCGACAACAGCTCGCTGTCGATCATGCCGTTCGAAGTTGTGGGACAGACACGAGATGCGTGGCTGGCGACCGAAACTCCGCGACTCCTCGACGCCGCGCTATCTCGCGAGCACGTCGTGAGCGTCATCGATGTCGTGGAGCCTGCGAGCTTGCGTGACATGATTCCCGACGGCCACACATCTCGAGTGCCGTCGGGAGCAGACGCACTTGCGGCCGCGCGCAAACTGGGCGCACGATGGCTGCTGACTGGTGGCGTCACCGTTGGGGGAGGATACTACTGGCTCGATGCGTCGCTGACGGATGTGAGCAAAGGCCGTCGCATTCGCCACGTGACGATCACCGACACGGCCCTTGATGTCGTGATCGCGAAGACCACGGCACGTCTCGTTGCCAGCCTCGACATGCACGATGGCGGCGCACAGTTCGCGGAGCTCGAGCCGAACGCAGTGAGTGCATACCGATCATATCTTCGCGCGCTCCAGCTTCGCGGACAGTTCCAGACACTGGAGGCGACTGCCGCGCTCGATGAAGCGATAGCCACCGACTCCGGGTTCGTTTCCGCGGTAATGGAGCGCCGGTACATGCTCGGAGCGGTGTACGATACGGCCGCGGTCGATAGCGTACGCGCTCTGGACCACGCGTACTTCGAACACCGACAGCGCGCTACCGACTTCGAACGGCTGTACGTCGATTCATACGTGGCCCTTCACACCGGAGACCATGCGCGGGCTGAAGCGCTCAGCCGCGCGCTGCTCGCGCGATATCCTCGCGACCCGCGAGCATACGTGCGCGCCATGGAAATTCTGTCGCTGCACGGACACTTCGCTGAGGAAATTGAGGTCGCCGAGCGCGCCATTGCGCTCGATTCGTCCGGTCGCGCGGCGGGGAACGAGGTCTGTGGAGTGTGCATCGGGTATCGCGCGATATCGGAGGCAGCGAGCATCACGGGCGATCTCGCTCGGGCGGAGTCCGCCGCTCGGCGTGCGACGTCGCTGAGGCCGGAAGATCCCGAGGCATGGGCGCAACTCGGTGCCGTCCTCTCCGCTCGGGGTCGTTACGATGATGCTGTGACGGCGGGACGTCGGGCCGGTACACTCGCGCCAACGGATCCAGAATTCGCCCTGGATGCAATCCGCCGCCTGATCGAGGGCCGCCGCTACGAAAAGGCGGACAGTGCATTGCATGACTGGCAGTCCTCGAACGATCCGCGATTCACATCCAACACGGCGGAGCTGCGTGCGCTGCTGCTGCGTGAGCGCGGAGCGTTGAGTGCCGCCACGCATGTACTCGAAGACGCATTGCGGCGCAGTCCGGCCGACTCCAACTGGCTTCTACTCGTGCAGGGGGACACCCGAGCGAGTGAGGGCGATCTGGCTGGAGCCGAGCGGGATTTTGTGGCGGCCGTGCCGCGTGAGCCGGCATCGCGCGGCAGTGATGGTGCGCAGAGCTTTTCGGCTGACTGGGCCCGCACCTTCACGTGGCCGCGAGCGCTACTCGCCGACGCGTTGTGGCGGGCGGGAAGTCGTGACACCGTACGTCTGGCGGCGCTCGCCGATTCGATCCAGGCGATCGGTGCCCGAAGCTACTATGCGCGTGATTGGCGACTGTATCATCATGTGCGTGGTCTGATCGCAATGACGGCTGGGCGTTGGCCGGAGGCCGAGACGGAGTTCGGGAAGGCCCGCTGGGGACGCTCCGGCTGGACGCGAACCGTCGTCGATCTTGCACGTGCGCAACTCGCGCAAGGGCGTGCATCGGACGCGATCACCACGTTGCGTAATGCGTACGAGGCGCAGCTAGCCGCCATGGGTCTGTACGTTCCGCGCAGCGAGTTGGACTTCGAGATGGCGCGCACCTTCGCCGCCGCCGGAGCGAAGGACAGCGCGCGAGTGTACGCAAGTTACGTCATCATTGCCTGGCGCAACGCTGACCCGCGCGTCCGCCGGCAACTCGCGGAGCTGCCTGCGAGCGTAACGCGCGGCGTCGCGGAACAACGGAGCGATGTCGAGAACAAGGCTGCGCCGTTGCCGTAGCGACTGTCCTCAGAGATTCTTGCAGAGCGCATCGTTCGGCGGCTCGATTTTGGTGAAGTCTTTTTTGTAGATCTCCTTTTCCACGTTGCCAACCGACTCCCCCAACGCCTTCGCCGACGCGCCAACCTTTACCCACATGTGAAGGTCCGTGCGCGTGCAGGGAGACAACACGGCGTTTCCGGTGTGACTGGTGCCGCTGGTGGTGATGAGCTCGAGATGGGCGGCCGCCTCGCTTCCCATTGCGTCGTCAACGATCTTCGTCGCCGTGACCTTGCTCAAGGGGGAGCTCTTGAATTTTGCGAGACCCTCCGCGCCGAACGCCCTCGTGGCAAGAATGTCGAAGTACTTATCGGCCTGTGCGGCCCCTTCCTTGATTCCTTCGAACTTCAACACCTTGCTCACGCCGATGCTCAGCTCAATTCGGGGAGCAGCGAACGTGAGGATGAGCGCCGACGGCGTGGCGGAGCCATTCTCGGATGCGAGTAGCTTGACATCGCCAGTAACACTTCCGTCCGCATCGGCGACGCCTTTCATCACACTGAAAGTCTGATATCCATCGTACGTGACGCGGAATGCACCACGGCTGAAAGCGTAGCTCGCTCCGATGCCCGGCTTGATGAGTACTGCGGAGCTGATCTCGAGATAGAGCGGCAACCCGCCAAGATACTGATACAGTGGGATCTCGATTGCTGCCGGCAGCTTGAAGGCGGCGTTTCCACGCAGCGCCCCACCTTCCGTAGTCTGTATCACCCACGTGAAGTCCATGAGGCCGTTCAGCTTCTTGTACGCGACCTGCATCTTCTCCACCGTGCTCCGTTCAACATCGATATCCGACGAAAAATCGAAGTCAGCCAGATACCCTGTCCCTTCCACGACCGCGGCGACGTTGCCGAGTGACTTCGTCATCTTCAGGTGCAGGTTCACACGGCCGTCGGCGGGTTCGGCGGTGAACTCGGTTTCCCAGCCACTCATCAGGGCCTTGAATGGAGCGCGGGCGAGGTTGCCGTACGCATCGTTCACTCCGTTCTGCTCGGCGGCCCTTCGGCGATCTTCGGTGGGAGACTGCGCGTACAATGGCTCGACGAGACCGTTCGCGAGCATCTCCCATGGCGGGCGCGGGGTCGGAAACGCTGCGGCGGTTCGCGGTTTGCCAAAGCGAATTGGAGCCTGAAGGCGGATCTTCCCGTCCGCCACGAGCTCACCGAGGCCGGCTGGAACGGTGAGCACTGCGGTCACATTTCCATCAGTTTGCTCGGCAATGATTTTCCTCGCGAGCAATCCCTTGATCATGAGGACATCGCCAACCGCGAGCGACGGAATGTTTCCACGCGAATGGTCGAATACCAGCGTCGAGCCGTCAGTACTCACGCTCACCAACGCGTTCGTTCCCTCACTCTGCTCGACCACGCGCACGTTCGGACGGTAAGTCACCTCCGCGGAACCTGAGGCGCCGCTGTTGCGTGGAGCACTCCCAGCCGTACCGGGGGCGCCATTCTCTTTATTGCCGCCACCGCACGCCGTGGCCAACGCCAGGGCTACAGCGGCTGCAACTGTTGTAGCGCGAGTCCGTGACAGAGAGTGTGTGATCATTCGCGCCTCAGCTCTACGCGGCGATTGCGCGCCCGGCCTTCGGGCGTGTCGTTCCTGTCTTTTGGACTCGAGGCACCGTAACCGCCGGTGGTCAAGCGGCTCGCATCGATGCCGAAGCGTCGCACGAGTGCGTCCTTCACCGACGCCGCGCGCCGGCGGGACAGGTCGAGGTTGGCTGCGTCACCGCCGATGTTGTCGGTGTGACCGTCGATGCGAAGGTGCCAACTCGGATTCTTTTTCAGGACGCCGGCAATCTCCCGCAGCACAGGCTCTGACTGCGCACGGATGTTGGCGCGATTGAATGAGAAGTACACGCCATACACGTCAACGGGCTGCTTTGCGGCAAGTTTCGTCTCGATCGAGTCGCGCACGCCTGGCGGCTCGGGAAATTCGATCTTGACCACGGAAGCTGAAAAGCCCGGGCCTCGCTTGCGCAGGACGATGGGATTGTCGGAATCGTCGAGCACATACAGCTCGAAATCTTCCGTCGTCGTGCCATCCGAGAGATTTCCTTTCGCGTGAATCGCGGGTAACTGCACGACCTGACCATTCACCAGCACCGGGACGGGCACGGGCTGCGGCTCTACCCGCGCAAGCGTCCCCGACAGCGTTCGACGGACCTGCGGCACTCCGAACACTTCGCCCACATCGAGGAAGGTCAGCTCGCTCTTGCCGGTGCGGCGGAGATCGTTCACGAACGCCGCCGACACACCGGGTGTCGTACCGGCGAATTCTTCTGGATCTCCTGTATGGAAGTAATGGCGCATCGCGCGCGCGCTGCGCTGATCTTCGGTGCGCACCGTGCGTACCACCTGCACGTCGATCAGGCCACCCGAGCCGTCGGGAACTTCTCCCGATCTCACTATCCGGTAGCGTTCCGGCGAGATCGAGTCGATGACATGAAGCGATTCATAGTCACCGACGGGCTCACCGACCGCGAGATCGACGGTCAATCCGACGACGAATGGAATGCGCGCTGTCGAGATGACCGCAGCTCCGGTCGTGGTTGGAGCAGCCGTGACTTGCGTCGCTGCATCGTGCCGGGAACACGAAACAACGCAAAGGCACGGGACAAGCGCGGATCCAACAATTGTCATTGCGCGCACGCCCTACATCCTCGGCTTTGCGGTGTCGAATATCCGCTTTACCGTGGCGGGAGCGTCCGTGACGCCGAGAACGAGTAGCGTCACCAGATCATCACCGTTGCGGATCATCAACTCGGGACCGACCGCATAGGCCTGGTCACCGACGCCTGGATAGGCGTGAGTAAGCCCGGCTTGCTGCTTTCCCAACATTCCCTGTGCCTCCATCGCCCCTTCACCGTCGCCCCAATTCACGGTGAACTCCACGTACGGGCTGTGTGGCGATGTGCCTTTGTAAATACATTGTGTCTGATTGGAACTGCCTTCGTGCGGCTCTGCGACGACGGAGCTGCCGAGGATGGTCGACATTTCTGCCGGAGTGACCATCGCACAGGCGACCGGCGTTTGTCGCTGCGGTGCGGGAGCATTCGCGACCGTCGCCGCAGCTTGCTGGGACTCCGGAATTGCCTTGTCCTTTTTTGCGCACGCAGCCAGCAGTAGCACTGGCAGCGCAAGTGAGATCATCCGTTGAAGCGATGGCATGGTCCGGGATTCGAGGAGTTGATCCAGATCGCGAGAAAGGGTCGGCGCGATTCTCGATAGTCCCGTGACGATAAGCAGTGCACGTCAAAGAAATGGCAATGCTCGTCAAGACGTTGTGGTGGATGCGGTTACCTGACCGATACCGCGAGCGCGATGTTGCTTACCCCGTCTTGCCCGGCGCGCCCGCGAGTATCGCGGCCGATGCCTTGAGCGTGCCGTCCGCCTGCTTTTTCGCCAGAACGACCACCTTCGCGCCCGGCGTCAGCTTCGTCTGAGAGACTGCGATCTCGGTGACGTGCACGTCCGACGGAACGGCGATCGTCTGCGTTCCGCCCTGGTACTGCACCGTGAGCGTTCCGCCAGACTGTTTGCCGATGGTGCCGTTGGTCATGCGTGGCGCGGCGGTGCCATTGGTCATCCGCGAGGCGCTCACGGTCCCGTTGGTCATGGTGTTGTGGCTGCCGCCTGCGCTCGCGCCCCGCTGCGTCATCGGATAGCTGCCCTCGCCCGTTCCGCGCAGCTTCTCCGGGAAGATGTGTATCTCGGTGGCGCGCTGCGAGCCGTCGGGTTGCGTTACTGATGTCACACCGACGAACGAGCTCTCCTTCACCTTCGACAGCGTGGCCGGCACGCTGGAGTACAGGTCTAGTGGTGCTGCGATCGACACGCGAACATCGCCGCTCGCGGTCGAGACGGTGAGCACACTATCGGTGACGCTTGCGACGGTGCCGCGAACGGGGGTGATGTCTGTGGGGCCGGAGGAAGATGGTGCGGCGGCCGACGCGGTTGTCGTCGACGCCGAATCGGGAGTTGCTGACGAGGCGGACTTGTCGGTTTTGGAACAGCCAACTGCGACGGCCGCTGCGGTCAACAGCAGCGTGCGCGCGGTGAGGGACGACAGGGGACGGGTGGCGATCATTATGCACCGTAGCTGATTGGGAGATTGCTGCGCTCGAGCTCGAGCGCATACGGAAACGGCGTGCATATGCCGGACCGTCGCTGCCATCTCGCATCAAGCCTGTCGCCAACGCTGACGTTTGTATGCAGACTCAGTCGTGAGTTGGACGGACGACGTTCCCGAGTCCCGTAGCGGTCGAGAGTGAGTCCCACGACGGGTAGATCCGATAGAAATCCTGGAAGAGCTGATTGCAATTTTTTACCGGCGCGGGCGTGCTGTCATCGAAGGTTGTTCGCACGAATGACCTTCGAATGAGCCGGTGCTTCGGATCGAAATACGACGTCGCCGTTTCCTTGATCCCGATAATCGAATCCGTCTGTTCGCTCGAGCAGCCGTCGAAGAATCCCGCGTAGTGTTCCATGGTGATGGTGGAGCCTGCGAAATCGAAATAGTGAGTCTCGGTGACGAGCCAATCTCCGGACTCGCTCAACGGACTCGCCGACACGCGAAGGACTCGGCCGGTGGTGTCCCTTAGAATTGCGTAGCTCACTTCGGCGCTATCGGGTAAATCGGACGAGTCTCGCTGCAGCACGATGCGGCCGCCGGGCAGTTCGTACGCGAGCACGGTGTTCTCCGGTCGACGCTCGCCTAGCGAGTCGACGCGCTTGCGTAGTCGCGTCTCCGCTGACACAAGCTCCGAGTCGACCGCACCGCGAGCGAGGACCGTGGTATACAACGCGATCACCGAGTCGCAGTCGGCATGGCTCGAGTCGGTCACGCTTGGCGACTCAGCGGTGATCGCTCCCGGTTGAGGTGCGGCTTGAATGGGATGACAGGCGAGTACGCACAACAGCGGGAAGATCCAGCGGATGTCTCTTAGATGCATGTCACTCATGTGCTCCGGCGCGCGATTGCTCGTTCGATTCGTCGGCTCGGGAGACTTACGCATCGGCGCGGTCGCTAGAGCCCACCCAAAAACTCGACGGTCACGCTCGCGCGCTTCTTTCCCGGGCGGCGCGGTCCGACGCGGATGTGGACGTCCATCCCCAACGCCGTGAGGAATCTCTCCAGGCGCTCGCGACTGAATCGCGCGAGCTTGCCACGCATGAGGTCAGAGACATCGGAAGAGGCAATGTGGAGGGCCTCCGCCGCACGGCGCTGAGTCCACTGCTTATTGATGATGATCTTTCGGAGCGCCCGCGCCATTTCGGCCTTCGCCAGTCGTTCGGCGGCATCCGGCAACCCAAGGTCTTCGAAGATATTCCCACTACTTGCTTCCACTTCGATCTTCCGCTTGGTCGTCTCGCGCTTGGCGTTGGCCGGCATCATTTCACCCCGGTTATTCGGTAGTTGTCGTGGAAGTGCTGTTCGGCGGCGCGGAAGCGCTTTCGAATACGCTCCTTGTCGACCCGCGGAGTAGAGATTCCAGCCTTCGACTTTTTCACGAACACGTCGAGTACGTACACGACCTCTCGAAACGCGACAGTATAAGCGGCGCGGTACGAGTTTCCATCGAAATCATCAACAAGTTTCCAGATCTCGCGTGGCAGGCCCTCTCCAAACGGCCGCGCACCCACCGGTGTGTCGCCGTACTGCACATCGAGAAGCGCCGATCCAAATACGTCCTTCACATCTTCGGGGCTAGCGTTCAATCCCTTCTTGCTGCCCCCAATCCAGTACAAGGGTTTTTTCACGGCAACTGGGAAGTTAGCAGTTTTGCTATCAGGAGTCAATCGGACCGTGGCAACGTCCACGCAGAGACGAATTGCCCCGCGCTCGGCGCCCTACTGTGGACCCTTCGCGGCAGCTCCGTCTCATCGGTTCGACTCCCGGCGAATCGTCCGATCGCTTCGCCAATGAGCGCCACCTCCGCCCCTGTCAGAGCCCCTCCCTATCCTCCGCCCGTGGACGGCGCCTCATCCAGACGCGCCTCCACAATCGTGGCCCTCATCGCGCGCCTATCGACATCCCTTACCCGCCATCATCTTCGTCTCCGACATGTCCAATCCGAAGCTTCAACGCTGGATCGATCTCCTCGCCGCACTGCTCGCGCACCGCATGCCGGTGACGTTCAAGGAGCTCGCGAAGGACATTCCCGCCTATCTCGCCGACGGCAGCGTCACCGACGGTCAACCCTCGGCCACACTCAAGCGCATGTTCGAGCGCGACAAGGCCGAGTTGCTCGAACAGGGTGTGCCGATCCTCACCGTTGGCGAGGAAGGGAGCGAGGAGTCCGCATATCAGCTCCGCACCAGGGACTTCTACCTCCCCTACCTCGGCGTCGTCTCCGCTCGCGGCACGAGCAATCCGCTCAAGGTCGACAAGTACGGATACCACTCGCTGCAGACGCTCGCCTTCGAGCCCGACGAGCTCGAGGCCATCGTCGAAGGCGCGAAGCGCGTCGCGCAGGCCGGCGATCCCACGCTTGCCGCCGACGTCCGCAGCGCGCTCCACAAGCTCGCCTTCGATCTTCCGCTCGGCGCCACCGACGGAACCGCCGACGCGATGCTAGTTCCGCCCACGCATCGCGCCGACCCGCAGGTCCTCGCCACGCTCGGCGACGCGCTCTTCCACCGCAAGCGCGTCACCTTCCGCTACCACGGCATGGGCGCTGAAAAGGCGAGCGCGCGCACGGCGGAGCCTTACGGGCTCTTTTTTCTCAGCGGACATTGGTACCTCGTTGCGCGCGACACCACGAAGGACGCGCTCCGCAACTTTCGCGTGAGCCGCATCGCCGGAGTACGCACCGGCAAGTCCGCCAAGAGCGACTACATCATTCCGCCGGATTTCTCGCTGAGCGAGCACGCGCGGTCGCGGCAGGCCTGGGAGATCGGCGACGGCGATGCGTACGAGGCGGTGATCGAGTTCAGCGGACAAACCGGCGCCGCGATCGCCGCGGCGGCGCTCGGACGCGCTGACGCGGCGTCCCCAACGCTTCGACGCTTCAACGTGCGTCGCACCGGCAGCTTCGCTCGCTGGCTGCTCGTACTCGCGGGCGAGGCGGCGCCGGTGTCGCCACCCGCGCTCGTCGACGAGTACGAGAGCCTGGTGCTGCAGACGCGCGCACTCTACGAGCCGCTTCATGGCTGATACCGCGGCCGTGCAGCTGAGGCGCGTGCTGAACCTCATCCCCCATCTTGCGGATGGGGAGGACCACGCGCACGAGGACGTCGCGATTCTGGCCGGTACGTCCATCGACAACCTGATGTCGGACTTCCACTCGATCTCCGAACGATTCGATGCGCCCGGCGGTTTCGTCGACGGCGTCTCAATCCTCGTGGACGAGCACAGCGTCAGCGTTACCGCAAACCACTTTCTTCGCCCCATGCGCCTGACGATGGCTGAGCTCTGCGCGCTCGAGCTCGGCCTCATGCTGCTGCGCCGCGACAGAACGCCCGTGGAGCAGGCGCCCATCGATCGCGCACTCGAGCGGCTGAGACAAACAGTAAGCCGCATTGCCGCCTCCGATCCGCACGAGGGCACGCGCTACGCCGATCTCGCGAGCGCCGGCTCGTCCGCCCATCTCGCCGCACTCCGCTCCGCCGTTCGCGATCATCACAAGGTTCGGCTCAGCTATCGCGCGGGCGCCGCCACCGAGACGACCGAGCGCGTGGTCTGTCCGTACTCGCTCGCGTTCGCCGAGCAGATGTGGTACGTCGTGACGACGAGCGAGGACGGCGGGCTGCGCTTCTTTCGTCTCGACAGAATAGAAAATGTCGAAGTGCTCGGCGACGAGTTCGAGCCGAACGCCAGCGTCGCCGCACTCGCTCTCGAATCCGGCCGCGCCTTCCACGCGGATGGCGCGCGCCGCATGACCGTGCGCTACTCGCCGCGAATCGCGCGCTGGGTGGCGGAGCGCGAGGGAAAGAAGCCCGATGCGGATGGCAGCCTTACCATCCAGCATCAGGTAGCCGACGACTCGTGGGCGCTTCGCCACGTGCTCCAGTATGGTCCCGACGCCGAGATTGTGGAGCCCGAGGATCTTCGCCGCCAGCTCGCGGAGAAACTCGAACGGTGCGTCGGCGGCTGATGGGCTCGCGCGAGTTGATGGTACACAGCGATCCCGCCGCCGTCGGCGCCTGGTGCCGCGAGCACGCAGTAGCGGGCTCCATCGTCGTTGCGCCATCCGCATCTGCGCGCAGGCTCGCACTCTCGAGCTTTGCCGATCGCCACGGCGTCTCGCTCGGTCTCGCTGTGTGCTCGCGCGGTCGTTTTCTCTCGCTGGTGGAATCGCGCGCGGGACTCGTGACTCCGATTGCGATGCCTGGGGCGCTCGAGCGGGGCCTCATCCTCGAGGCCGGACGCGCCGCCAGCGTGCCACTGTTCGACGACCACCGCGGCGACGCGCCTGCAGGCGCCGTGCGCGCAGTCGCGAATCTCGTGCGCACGTTGCGCCTCAACCGAGTATCCCCGGCGCAATTCACCGAGGCCGGTGGCGACGCGCACGCCGCCGACGCGTACCAACGCTTCGACGACCGGCGCCGCGAGCTCGGATTCCTCGATGACGCGGATCGAGTCGACGCAATTGTCGCCGCGGGCGTTCCTTCTCTCTCGCTCGTGCTCGAGGATCCGGCGTTCCCGGATCGTGTCACGCGCGACTTCTACATGGTGGTGATCGGCGCATCGTCGTCGTGCCACATCGGTGTTGCCGCCCTGGACGCAAATGGCGGCGCGCCCGCATGGACGGCGACGCTCGATCCATTCGGCTTTGTTACCTCGCACGAGACGTCCGCGCTCCCTTCGCCAGCCATGCGCGCGATCGGCGGCGTCGGCACGCAGGATGAGATCGAGATGGTCGCCCGCGAGATCCTGGCGCTCGTCCAATCCGGCGCGCAGCCGGTTCCGTCCGGCGACGTGCTCGGCGTCGCGCCCAACGTCCGCTATCTCGCGCTCCTCCATGAAGCGTGCAGCCGTCTCGGCGTCCCGGTCGCGAGTCCGCGGCGTCGCGAAACCGCTGGTGTCCCGCTGGTGCGCGCGCTCATCGAGAGCTTTCGGCTGCTCGCCGACGAGCAGGAGGACACTGTCGAGCGCGGGCTCGCGTTGCTGGCGACGCCGTACGTCGGACTTTCGCTCGACGATCATGACCGTCTCTCGCGCGCGATGCTCCTGCGCGGAGTCGGCTCGATGCGTAGCTGGAGGCGCTTTGCTCGAGGCGAGTCGAGTCGAAAGTTCATCGAGCTCTCGAACGCAGTCGCGAAACTGTCCGAGTCGCTCGAAGGGGAGCGATCGCCGCAGGAACTCGCGACGACGCTCACCGCGCTCGCGCTGGACTACGGCTTCCTCTCCGCCGGGCGACGGTACAATCTCGCCGCGGGTCGCGACGACACGCTCAGACTCGATCAGCAGGGATGGGAGTCACTCGCCGTCGCTGCGGCGGAGTTGAATCGCGCGCTTGGCACGCTGCGCGTCGAGCGTATCGATGCGCGCCAGTGGCTACTCGAGCTCGAGGAGGTGCTCGAGCGCTCAACCGTTCGCGCCGATGCGAAGGCGTTCGATGGCGTGCACTTGACGGTGGCCGGCGCGGGGCTGCCGAGCGCACGGTACGTGTTCGCGGTGGGCTGGCGCGAGGGCGTCTTCCCGCGCCGCACGCGCGAGGCACCGCTGCTTCCGGAGCGGGTGAAGAAAGCCCTCAACGACGGCGGCGCGCTGTTGCCGCTCGTCGCCGAGCACACGGCGCAGGAGTACGAGCGCCGCGAGCGCATTCGTCGTGCGGCGCGCGAGTCGCTCATCGTGTCGTGGCCATCCACGGGCGAAGATGGCGACGCGTTGCTCCCGTCGTTCTACATGGACGATCTCGGGATTGGCGAGAAGGAGCGGTCGGAGCGATCGGTTGGCGACACCACCTGGCCGCTCGCGCTCGCAGCGACGCGCGGCGAGCGGCTCGCACGAGCGACGCTCGTGGCGCGCCACCGCTCCGCAAACGACGCGGGCGCCGAGCTCGACGCGGTGCGCAGTACGCTCACGCTCATGACGGATCGCGAGCGACGGGGCTACGACGGTTTGATGCACGCGGCGCAGAAGATTCAACTGCCGCCGGACGTTCTCGCGGAGACCATACCGCTCGCCGCCACGATGTCGGCGAGCCAGGCTCGCATGGTGGTACACTGCCTCTACGAGCATTTCGGCACGCGCCGTCTTCGGCTGGAGCCGCTCGTGCCCCCGCAGCTCGACGCGCGACTGATCGGTACGATCGCGCACGCAGTGTTGAACGAGATGGGTCGGGGCGGATTCGACCCCGCGTCGCTCAACGAGGCGCTCGAACGGTGGTGGACCGCCAAGATTCCGCGCGAGCTCCGAAGCGATGTGCAGGTGACGTTCGAGCTTCAAATACTGCGCGACAATCTGCGCGTGTTAATTGAGAACGAGCGCATGCACTTCGCGGCCTCGGGCAGCCGCGCCGAGTATTTCGAGCTCTCGTTCGGGACGAACGATGCGGGGCGCGATCCGTCCTCACTTGCGCAGGGGCTCGAGGTCGAGCTTCCGCACGGGACGACGCCGAGCTACAGCCTGCTGCGCGGGTCGATCGACCGCGTCGACATCATCGAGCGCGACGGCAAGCGCTACGGCATCGCAGTCGACTATAAGAGCGGCAAGGGCGCCCGGTACGGCAAGGAAATGGAAGACATGGCCGACTTCCAGCTGCCGATCTACTGCGAAGTGCTGCCGCGCTTCGGAGTGGAGCCGGTGGGCGCGATCTACCTCGGTATCGCCAGCGGAGCGCGATTCGGCGTGGTGCGCAGAGACTTCGCCCGCGCGTTCATTCCTGCTGGCGAGACGGGCCGGGTGCGGGAGCTCGACCCCGACGACTTCGCCAGCTTCATGCACGATCGCCAGCACGCATTACGTAATGAGATAGCGCGCCTCGCGCACGGCGAGCTCGTGGTGCTCCCGCGCAAGGACGATTGCGGCTACTGCGACCTGCGACCCGTGTGCCGTATCGGAACGTTCGGCGCCGGAACCGCGCACAGCGATGAGTGAGCTCGCCGGCGATCGGCGTCGCGCATCGACGGACCTGAGCTGCGATCTCGCTGTCGCCGCCGGCGCGGGCGCAGGGAAGACGACAGTGCTCGTCGATCGCTTCGTCGCGATCGCACGAGATCCGGAAGTCGGGCCCGATCGGATCCTCGCGATCACCTTCACGCGCAGAGCCGCGGCGGAGATGAAGGAGCGCGCGATCCGGATCTTCGAGGCGTCCGGAGAAACCGCGCTCCGTCGCGCAACGGAGGCAGCGTACATCTCGACGATCCACGGCTTCGCGGAGCGCATCCTTCGCGAACGCCCCTTTGACGCGCGCATCGATCCCGCCTTCACCGTGATCACGGAGTACGAGCAGAAGCTCTGGATCGAGGACGCGCTCCACACGATGTACGAGCGCACCGATCTCCGCGAGTTCGCGCAGCGGCTCGGCAAGAGCTTCGAGGGCGGATGGAGCATTTTCACCCTCGTCCGCGAGGTCGCGCGGCTGATGCGCGAAGGCTCATCAGCATCGCGGCGCGAAGCCGATATGATCGGCGACGGCGATCGCACGGTGGCGCTCGCGCTGGCTCGTGCGCGGGAGACCGTCGCCGTGGCCGAGCGGGAGATGCTCGCGCACATGCGCGCAGTCGAGCCGCTGCTCGACGACGCGGAATTCACCTCGAAGAAGGCGATGTACGATCAGTCGCGCCTATATCTCGACGCGGTTCGAACATGTTTGCGTTCAAACTCGTGCGGCGCCGTGCCCGCCGAATGCTGGACGGCGACGAGATTCACGGGTCAGATCGAGGAAGGTCAGCGTGAGGCGGTTAAGGAGCTCGTTCACGCGATCAAGCGAGTCCATGCGAAAGCCACCTTCAACGACTGGCCCGCTCAGGAGGCGCTCGAGCGCGAGCTGCTACCACTCAAGCGAGCGATCTACTCTGCGGCGGCAGAGGTCGATCGTTCGTACGCCGAGCACAAACGTGCCATCGGCGCGCTCGACTTTCACGATCTCCAGCTGCGCGCGGCCGCACTGCTCGCCGGCAACCCGGCCGTGCGCGCCGAGTACGCGGAGCGCTTCCGCCATATCCTGCTCGACGAGTCGCAGGACACTGACGAGTTGCAGTTTCAGATCGTCGAGTCGCTGCGTACGCCTGCGAACACGCTTTTCATGGTCGGCGATCCGAAGCAGGCGATCTACGAGTTTCGCGGCGCGAACCCCGACGTATTTCTCGGCGCGATGTCGAAGCTTCCGCATGCGGATCAGCTGCAGCTGGCGGAGAACTTCCGAAGTAGACCGGAGATCGTCGCGATGATCAACGGCGTCGGTCACGCGCTGCTTCCTGCGCACTTCGCAGAGATCGATGCGCGGGCAGACTACGCGGGTGAGTGGCTCGACGCACCAGCCGTGTCGACGATTTACTCTGTGCAGCAGCAATCCAGCGACGACCCGCGGAAGTTCGAGCCCTTGAGCGCGGCGCGGCCTCGCGAGGCGGCCGCGGTGGCAGAGGAGCTAGCGCGCCTTCTACACGATCACGCTCGCGCGCGCGATCCGGAAAAGCGCGAGCTGACGTGGACGACGATCAGCCCCAAACACATAGCCATCCTTTTCCGCACACGCACCGCCATCCCGTACTTCGAGCGCGCGCTGGCGGATCGCGGCATACCCTACGTGACCGCGTCGGGGCAGGGTTTCTACGAACGCGCCGAGGTGCTCGACTGTGTGATGATGTTGCGCGCGATCGCGCAGCCGCTCGACGACCTCGCGCTGGCCGCCATTCTGCGCTCGCCATTCGTGGGGGCGACGGACGCGGACCTCTGGCGGTTGCGCGCGCCCGTCGCCGGCAATGCGCTCCCAATGTGGATTGCGTTGCAGACCTACGCGCCGCTGGCGGACTTTCGTACGGCGTTCGCGTCGCTGCGCACGCGCGTGCGCGGGCTGCCGGCCGCCGAGGCGCTCGACGATGCCATCCGCACGTTCGTCTACGAGGCCTCGCTCGCCGCGCATCAGGATGGACCGGCGATGCTCGGCAACCTCGCGAAGCTCCGCCGCCAGCTGCGCGAGATGGGAAGCGCGTCGGCGCTCGAAGCGTTCGCGGAGCTGCAGCGGTCGCGCGAGCTGCTCACCGAAGAGTCCACCGCGCCGCTTGTCGGAAACGCGGACGATGTCGTGGTGCTCACTACCATCCATCAGGCAAAGGGACTCGAGTGGCCCGTAGTGTGCCTGCCAAATCTGCAAAGCGGCAAGCGAGGCAACGCGCTCCAGTTCAGCCCCCGCCACGGAGCGCTCCTTTGCGCCGCACTCGACGAAGCGGGGAACGAAGTGCGTCCGATGTCGCTCGCGCCGATCATCGAGGAGATGAAGGAGCGCGCCGAGGCCGAGGACCGCAGGCTGTTGTACGTGGCGCTCACGCGCGCGCGGGTGCGACTGATCCTCTCTGCGTGCGTGAAGGAGAGCGTGGCAGAGGCCAAGGAGTGGACGCCGGATGGGAAGTCGTTCACTCCGCTCGCGTTTCTGCAGGCGAGCGCCGCGGACGCACTCGCATCCGAGGGCGAGCGCGAGTGCGAGGGCTACCGCTCGAAGGTGACGTACGTGCGCGAGCCCGTGGTCGCGCGCACGATGTACGGTGACGGGAAGCCGCTCGCCGCCACGTGGTCGCCTCCGCTCGGCGACGCGGCGCACCAGGCGGCGCAGTTGCCGATCGTCGCCACGCCGCTCTCGCTCAAGGTCACCGAGCTGCTCGAGTATCGGCGATGCCCGCAGGTGTACCGATTCTCGCAGTCACTCGACATTCGTGAGCACGCAAGGCACCGCGCGTCGATCCGTGCTGGAGGCGCGGCCGAGTCTCTGCCGTCGCCGGTGGAGCTGGGGACCAGGGTGCACGCGTTGCTCGAGCGCATTCGCTTCGACGCGGGTGACACGGGCGCGGAGATCGCGCGCGTGCTCGCGGGCGAGGACGCGAAGGCGCAGCCCGCGTTCGCTCGCATGCTCGGCGCAGTGCTTGGCGGCGAGATCGGAGATGCGGTTCGGAGCGCGAGGCGAGTCGAGCGCGAGTGGCCATTCGCGATGCGCGTGGGCGGCGCGATGGTGGCGGGTGTGATCGACCTCGCGATTCAGGGTCAGGATGGTGCCTGGACCGTGGTCGACTACAAGTCGAATGATTTCAGCGGTACGGGGCGCTTCGAGTACCTCGCCGAGTATTACGCGCCGCAGCTGGAGCTCTACGCGATGGCGCTCTCGCGCGCCGGAATCGGCACCGTTTCCGACTGCGCGCTTCTCTTCCTCACTGGCCCACGCGTGCATCGCTGGTCATTCGACGCAGAGCGCCAGGACATCGGCAGATGGTCGGAGAGCACGGTCGCGAAGATTGCCGCGGCGGACTACGCGACATCGGCCGGCCCCAAGTGCGATCACTGTGGCTACCGGAAGCGAAAGATCTGCGACGTGGGGAAGTCGTGGGTTCCGGGTGGCGAGAGCGCCCGGGTCGCAGCCTCGATCGCGCCGAGAGCGGTGAATTCGTAACGAGGCCTTCAGCGATTCGTAATGGTTCCGGCACGACTGCACAACGTTGAACATCTAGGTTGGCTTCCACACGATGGGATCGCGGCTCGTACCCTCATCCCGGAGGCAGCCCATGTTCACCACTCTAATTGAATCGCGCAGAACGCAGGAAAGAAGGATCGGCGGCACGACCGTCAGCGTGCTGGTGCACGCCGCGGTGATCACCTTCGGCGTGTACGTGACTGCGCAGGCGCGGGAAGTGCCGATCGTCGAGACACCCGAGAATCCACCGATCTACGTGAAGGCGAGAGCGAAGACGCCTCCCAAGACATCGCATCAACGCTCACGCCCCGACCAGCTGCCGTGGAAGGAGCACGAAACGATCGTCCCGTTAATCGACATCCCGGACCACTTGCCGCCGATCGACACCACGCGCGGGATCACGAACGACGACCTCTTTCGCGACACCGGTGCGACTCGCGGGGAAAGCGATAGCATCGACGACGCCGCGCACACCGATGGCGATCATCCCTGCTTCGAGTTTCAGGTGGAGAAGCCGGCACTTGCGCGCGATGGAAATCCGTCGCCGCGCTACCCCTCGACGCTCGAGAGCTCGCGAGTCGCGGGCGAAGTGGTCGCGCAGTTCGTCGTCGACACCACGGGCAGGGCCGACATATCCACCCTCCGGATTCTGCAATCGAGCAACGAGCTCTTCTCGGCGGCGCTCGAGTCCGTGATTCCGCGCTGGCGTTTCCAACCGGCGGAAGCGGGCGGTCGCAAGGTGAAGCAAATCGTGCAGGTACCGGTAAGGTTCGTGGCGCCGCCCGGCGAGTAGCCATGATCTCGCAACTGTAGAGTCTGCAACCACTTGGCCCGTTCGGCGTCGAGCGGGCCTCGTCGCGTTGGCGTTTCGACCCCGCAACGGAAATTCGTAATCATCCTGTCAAACGTCGCACATGAACTTTTTCCCCTATTGCGGAACACGATCGGAACGCATACGCATCCATGGTCGCCGGTGGGCGAGGCGCTCGAATCCGACTGGTTCGAGCGCCGCCGAACCGTCGCCCGGGAGATGAGGATCACATGGAGCCGATCCCGCAGGAAGCACCAATCGCAGATTCATCCGATGGCACGGCGCCGCTCGGAGCTGCGAACCGAAAGCTGCGCGCTGCACTGCGACGCACCTTCCAGGATTCGCGTCTGGATCTCGCCGACATGCGCACGGATGCCGATCATCACCTTCGCCCGGCGCTCCGCCAGGTGTGCCGCGATGCGCGACACGCCGGCCTGCGAGCAGAACAACTCCTGGTGCTGATCAAGGAAGTGTGGTCGGGATTGCCGGCGAGCTCGTCGAGAGCGCAGTCGGTGCATGGAGACGAACGCCTGAACCACGTGATCTCCGTGTGCGTGAACGAGTACTACGACGCCAACGAGTCAGTTCCGTAGCGGTAATGATGCGTTCGTGACCCCGGGAATCCCCGTCGTCATCAACGTGGGAGCTGGAAGCGCAGGCGGAGCGGATCTCGCGAACAAAATCGCGCAATCGTTCCAGGCGCGGGCGGTACCCGCTGATGTTCGTGCCGCATCCTCGGGCTCCGAGCTCGTGGCGATGATTCGTGCGGCGATCAACGAGCATCCGAGCGCGATCGTCGCGGGCGGCGGCGACGGAACCATCAGCTCCGCTGCCGCGCAACTCGCCGGCACCGAAATCACGCTAGGCGTCCTCCCGCTCGGCACCCTCAATCACTTCGCGAAGGATTTGGGAATTCCGCTCGAAATCGATGCGGCGGTGCAGTGCATCGTGGAAGGGAACAGCACGCTCGTGGATGTGGGCGAAGTGAACGATCGAGTCTTCATCAACAACTCGAGTCTCGGACTCTACCCCGACATGCTGCGCGATCGCGAGCGGCAGCAGCGACGTCTCGGGCGCGGAAAGCTGAACTCGCTCGTGTGGGCGAGCGTCGCCGCGTTCCGCAGGTGGCCGTTCATGACGGTTGTGCTCGACGTGCGCGGGAATGAGCGGCGCTACCGCACTCCACTCGTGTTCATCGGCAACAACGAATACCGGATGGAGGGGTTTGACATTGGCGCGCGCGAGCGTCTCGATGGCGGGCAGCTGAGCATCTACGTCGTGAAGAAGCCGGGCCGCGCGCCGCTGGTGTTGCTCGCGCTTCAGGCGATGCTGGGCCGGCTGCGGCAGTCGCGAGACTTCGAGGCGGTGCTGGCGAGCGATTGCGCGATCGAGACCCGACACGCGCAACTGCTCGTGGCGACCGATGGCGAGGTGTCGACGATGAGCTCGCCGCTCCGCTACAGGATGAGACCACGTTGCCTGCGCGTCTTCGTGCCGGCGAATGCTGAACGCCAAAAGGCCGGCAGACACAGCCACAAAAACAAGTGGGAGGCAACGGGCGAACCCGAAGCCTCCCACCCGTCATCGACCGTTTAGGTCAGGTGTTCGGTGAACCGGTGCTGCGACAGGGCGGCACATCTGGTCCGCCACAGAGCTCATTCCCGGATCCGATACCGCAGATAGTGAAGCCATCCGTGGTACCGTTGAAACCGACCTGGGTCAATTCGCGGAACGTGCCGAACCGTTCCACCTTCGGCTTTTGATACACTACGCCTCCAGGCTAAAGGGTTCTGCCGGGCCGCTTGCCCGGTCGAAGTGGGGCCACCGTGGCCTCCTATTCTTACCTTGCTCTATCTTAACGCACCGAGAGACTACGGAACAGCCTTCCGGCGACGCGCTCGCCCGGTTAGCCGAGCGTACAATGAGCAACTCGGGTGCCGCGGTGACGATTCTCCGTCAGTCCAAGGCTATAGGCCATCGTCACTCCATGCCCGTCGAGATGTAGCGTGCCCGCGATCACAAGACTGCCCTCTGTGGGAGGGGTTCCTCATGTTTGCCGAACCAGACCAAGGGCAGAATGTGTATCAGCCTCGCTACGACAATCGTGCGGCCGACCATCAACGCGGGCGGGTATGGATCACCGCAGCCCCCGCGAGCGCACGCAAATACTCGGTCACCAACTCCAGGCTCACGGGGCCGTACTCGGCGCTCACCGCGTCGCGAATGTCGCGTACGCTTCGCTTGCCGTCCACCATATTCAGTGCCTCGTACGCATACTCGTCTCCGCCTCCGCGCATGCCCTGGAAGGCAAGCAGGCGCGGCGGTGTTCGACCACTCGAGTGATCCACGAGGTAGTCGTAGCCGAACACCACCATTGGACCCTTCACGTCGGCGTTCCGAGCGTAGACAGTCGCTGCATCGCCGGTGGCCGGGGCAGACGTAGCCGGCGTTCCAGTGAGGGTTTCCAGTTGCTCGAAGAAGGCCGTCGCGGAATGGCGCACGCTATCCGGGATCGCGGCGAACGTCGCGATGGACTCGAAGGCGGCATGTTCCGACCGGAGAAAAGTGCGCGTGAGCGTCGAGGCGTCTGCGGGCGACAACACCGCGCGGCGTTCGAGCATCGTCGCCGCGCGCCGCAGCATCGCGCTCTGCATGGCGGCCCATAGCGCCGGGACATCGGACGACTTCATGTTCGCGAGAAAGAGCGCGCTTGCCGCACCTATGAACGCTGCGCGCTGCAGCTTCGTCGCGTCGATGTTCGCCGGCGTATCGAAGTTGGTGTGGATGTAGCGGTCCGGCCAATCGTTCATGTAGATCGCCGGAATTCCGTACGAGCTCTCCGTGTACAGCTCGTGATCGCTTCCCATCGTGAACTCCGCGAGGTCCGCCTCCAGCGGCTCCTTCCCGCCCTCGCCTGAGACAAGCGGATATTTCCCGCCGGTGCCCATCGCGTACGCTTGCGACTCGTCATTCACGAACGTGCCGAACGTCTGTCCCACATCGTTGACGAACGTGGGAAGGCTGAGCGGACCGCGGGTGACGTGGAAGATCGCCTTTGTCACCGGGCCGCCACCCACCATGTCCATGTGGATCACCGCCTTGAAGCGCGCGCGCATCGCCGGCTCCGATTGGAACAGCGCCATCGTACACTCCACTTCGCACGGCCACACGAAGCGAATGCTGCGCGAAGGCTGCGCGATCTTCCCCTCCGCGATGAGCGTTGAGAGCGTGCGCGCCACCTCGAGGATCGTCGCGCATCCGCTCGCGTTGTCGTTCGCGCCCGGCCGCTGATGGTCTAGATGGCAGCTCAGCACTATCTCCTCGCTGCGACGGTCCGTGCCGGGGATGAGCGCGGTCACGGGGTTGTAGGTTGCCGAGTGCCGCGCCGCGCGCACCACCGCATGCAACATCACGTGCTCGCCGGCCGCGAGCCGCTCCTGAAATGCGCGCTCCTGCTTGAGCGACACCATGATCGCGAAGGTATGGCGCGCTTCGAACGAATCGAGGTGCCCCCAACGGATGAGATTCTCATCCTCCCTCCACCACGCGGTCACCTGATTCTGCGCAGCGCTCACCATTCCTTTGGCGCCGAACTTGTCGATGGCGAGCGGAGCGACGTCGCCAGGCGGCGATGACGTGAGCACAAGGTTGCCGCGCACGTTCTTCCCGGCGTAATCGTGCTCGGTAGTGCCAGCCCCCACGTCCACGAGCTCGCCCGTGACGTCCGCGCTGTCGCTGTCCTCCGCAAGGATTCCCGGAATGTCCTCGAAGCTCGCGATGCGCTTGAGAGGGATAGCGCGCACGCCCTCGACGCGCACCTCCCAGAGCTCCGCGAACTCCGGATCCCACCCGAGGCGCGCCTTCTGTGTGCCATACATCGTGTGACCGTCAGCCGGGAATTCGTGCACCGTCACTTCTTCGAGCCCGTACTGTCGAGCCTGCGCCGCGACGAACTCCGCTGCCGCTCGGAATCCCTTCGACGCGCGCATGCGATGTTGGCGCGCGATGAACTCCAGGTTTCGCTTGGCCGATGCGCCCGAGAGCTCGCCGGCGAGCGCCGCCACGGTTGGCTCCGGAATGAGAGGGACCGTGGCTGCGCGCTGGGCGCCGGCAGCGAGAGGAGCGCACACGAGTAAGGCCGCGAACGGAGCGAAGAGGCGCATTGGCGGGGAGCGAAGGGTGGGGGGACGGCGCAGGGAGTCTGGCCGCTCGCGCCTCTCACTGTCAAGGATTGAAACCATCTGCGAGCGCCCGGCATCCAATTCCGGGAATGGCAAAAACTGTCTCCGCTCACCGCCATCTACCGTCCCCGGCAGAATGTGATGCAGACGTCGCCACCCAATCAGATAAACATTGCGTCGCACCGCGGTAGCGCGTGGGGTCTGGGCGCCCTCGCGTTATTGATCCTCTCGCTCGGGATCGGCGCGACCACCGCGGCGTTCAGCGTAATCGATGCCGTCCTTCCTCGCTCGCCGGCCTATCCGAGCTGTAGCACCACGGTGTCGTATGCGCCGGCCCTTGGCGATCGCATGTCCGACGCGTATCAGGCGAGCATGGATGTCGCCGGAGGCGGGCTGGAGTCGTGGATCGATGACGCTGGCGGCGCTGCCGACGCCGCCCGCGTCCTCCTTCTCGGTGCGGCCGCACTCACATTACTCATCGCGTGCTCGAACGGCGCACGCTCGCTGCACGAGCGGAGCGGACAGCTGCTTCAGCTCTCGGGCTTCGCTCGCGCCGCTGCCGCAACCGTTGGAGCGGTGTCAGTGGCAGCGGTGCTTCTGCGCGTGATGTCCTCGTCGAGCATGGCGGACCTTCTCGGCACGATGTCCGCCACTCGTCTCGACATTCGCGCCATCGCGTTCGCCGCCTGCGTGTCGGCGGCTGTCGAAGCGCGCCGCCGAATCCATCCTCGATTGACTTGATCGCAGTCGCGAATCATCATGCAGCGCAGATGACTCGCGCGTGGAGGATGGAACAATGCGTATTTGCGGACGCGATCTCTTGCTCGGCGGGGCCGCTCTCGCATCACTCTTCGCCACTCCCTCGATACGCGCGCAGGGACGCGCAGCAGCCACGAGCGCGACGATCGAGAAGCCCGCGGCCAAGGCGCGCACGGTAACCGCTGGCTCTTGCCGTGTCCTCGGCAACGGCACGTTCATGGGATCGTGGGGGCCAACCAACTTGCCCACGCTCTCGTTCACAATCGGGCCTCACGCCGCCATGAGTGACGAGATGCACGCTAACAAGATTTCGTTCACCGGTCCTGGCCGCTACACGAATGTGATCGTGGCGGCGTACCTCGGCGCCACCGCCCTCGTCGACAGCTACGGTGGGCTCGGCACAGTGGTGTTCAGCGATGATGGACACTCCGGCACGTTTGTCACTAATGATGGCAAGGCATCAGGCCGGTTCGATTGCGGCGTGGCACCGAAAAAGGAGATCGACTGATCAGGCGCGGCCCATCGTCAGCACGACCCTGAACCGCGCCTTTCCACTCATCATCAACGCGTAGCCCTCCGCCGCGCGCTCGAGCGGCAGTTGTTG
The DNA here is from genome assembly GCA_025450815.1 of Gemmatimonadaceae bacterium. Lineage (GTDB taxonomy): Bacteria > Gemmatimonadota > Gemmatimonadetes > Gemmatimonadales > Gemmatimonadaceae > FEN-1250. Next base: position 4,369 of record JANWLO010000014.1, on the reverse strand, counting down.
CACGATCGGCCGCACACCCGTGAGCGCGCTGAATCGCATCGTGTCCTCCGAATCGATTGACGATCCGGACGGCCAGCCCGCGATGGACCGACGTGCGCCGATGAGCTGTAACGACGTTACCGCGATAGGCTCCGGCGAGGCCCCGAGCGCTATCAGCTTGCCGCCGACGCCGAGTCCACCGAGCACTTCGCCCATCGCCTTCCCGCTCGTCACCGTTGCGAGAATGATCCTTGCGCCGCCCATCTTCGTGAGTGCGTCGCCGGGATTGCCAACGGTGCTGTCGATATAGTCGTGCGCGCCGAGCTTCTTCGCGAGCGCTGCCTTGTCCTGCCCACGCGCGATGGCCACGGTGTGAAAGCCCATTCGCGCTGCGAACTGTACGCCGAGGTGTCCGAGTCCGCCAATGCCGTGCACCGCGACGAGATCGCCGGCTCGCGCACCGCTGTTGCGTAGTGAATTGAAGGTGGTGACACCGGCGCACATGAGTGGGCCCGCGTCCACCGCCGAGATGTCATCTGGAATGTGCGCGAGCGCCTCGGATGGCACGACCATGTACTCGGCGTATCCACCGTCGTACGAGATCCCGGAGATCTTGGGATCGATGAGGCAGGCGACGAAGTCGCCGCGCCGGCACGAGTCGCAGTAGCCGCAGCTTCCGCCGTACCATCCCACGCCGACGCGCTGTCCCGCCTCGAAGCCGCGAACGTTCGCGCCCACGGCATCAACGACTCCCGCCACCTCGTGGCCCGGCACGCGCGGGTAGGTGATCCCCGGCCAGTGTCCCTCCACAGTCAACGCATCGCTGTGGCAAATTCCGCACGCTTCGATTTTTACTCGCACCCGTCCTGCAGCGGGTGCGGGAACTTCCTTCTCGACCAGCTCGAGCGGACCGCCCGCTCGTGCGACCTGTACCGCGCGCATCTTCGCCATCTGTTCTCCCCCGAGTGCTTGTCGGCCCATCTCTACGTGATGCGTTAACGCGTGAGCGCACTCGAACGATCCCGAAGTAAATTCCGCGACATGACGGAGCGTATGTGAGCGCCCCAGACGCCGCACGAGCGCGCGAGCTCGTGCTCCAGCACGGTTGGAACGCTACGGCGTACCAGATTCTGAACCCGGGGATCGCGCACTGGTTCTCCACCGGGGGCGACGCCGTCGTTGGTTTCGCGCGCCACAGCGGGATACGCGTGGTCGCGGGCGCGCCCGTGTGCGCACCCGAGCGGCTGCAGGACATCGTCGCGGAGTTCGCGGCGCACGCTAACTCTTGCGGTGATCGCGTGTGCTACTTCGGCGCCGGCGCGCGTCTAGAGGCCAGTATGCGCGGCGACGGGCGGCACGGCACGGTGAGCCTCGGCGCGCAGCCGAGTTGGGACCCGCGGGGCTGGGGTTCGATCATTGAGCGCCGAGCATCGCTGCGCGCTCAGCTCAATCGCGCGCGGAACAAGGGTGTTGCGGTCACGCGCTGGAATTCCGAGCGCGCGCGGAACAGCCCCGAGCTCTCTCGCGTGCTCAGCGAATGGCTGCACGGGCTCGGGCTGCCGCCGCTGCACTTTCTCATCGAGACGGAGACGATCGCGCTCACGATCGACCGGCGCATCTTCGTCGCGGAGCGCGCGGGCGCGGTGGTCTCCTATCTCGTGGCGTCGCCGGTGCCGGCGCGATGCGGATGGCTGATCGAGCAGATCGTGCGAGGGCACGGCGCGCCGAACGGAACGTCGGAGCTGCTCCTGGACGGGGCGATGCGCGCGCTCGCACAGGATGGCGCGGAGTACGTGACGCTCGGACTCGCGCCGCTGTCGCGGCATTCGCGCTACGAGGGGCCGGGGGTGCCGGCGTGGCTCGCGCTCGTGCTCCGATGGGTGCGCGCGCACGGCCGGCGATTCTACGACTTCGACGGCCTCGACCGGTTCAAGAGCAAGTTCAATCCCGAGGAATGGGAAGAGATCATCGCGATCGACGATCGCGCGCCTTTCTCGCCGCGTGCGCTGTGGGCGATCACGGGTGCCTTCGGCGGCGGGTCGCCGTTGACGCTTCTTGCGCGCACGATCGCTCGCGCGATCGTGCAGGAGCTCAGGTGGCTCGAGCGCCGGTGAGCGGCGCGCGTCGTGCATATCTTGCAGCTGTGTGTGGCGGAGCCGTCAATTACCCGTAATCGAGAGTCAGAACATGAGTGGTGAGCAAGAGGCACTGAAGGGTCCCGATCTCGCCGCAGGAGTGCCCTCATCCACCGTTCCGGACGGCGGCATGCTGCTCGGCCACGCGCAGGGGAAGGCCGTGCTCGTTGCGCGCAGAGGCACGGAGCTCTTCGCCCTCAGCGCGACGTGCACGCACTACAGCGGCCCGCTCGGCGAGGGGCTCATCGTAGACGAGACCGTGCGCTGCCCGTGGCACCATGCGTGCTTCAGCCTTCGCACCGGTGAGGCGCTTCGAGCGCCCGCGCTCAACCCCGTGTCGTGCTGGGAGGTGAGCCGCAAGGGCGACACGATCGTCGTCGGGCGCGAGCTGGCGGCGCACGATGGAGCGACGCCGGTCGCGGGGCGTGCGCGCACGGACTCCACCGTGCAGACGGTGGTGATCGTTGGCGCGGGCGCAGCGGGGAACGCGGCGGCCGAGATGTTGCGGCGTGACGGATTCACCGGCGCGATCACGATGATCGGCGCGGATCCGTCAGGGCCCTACGACCGTCCCAATCTCTCGAAGGATTATCTGGCTGGCTCGGCGCCAGAAGAGTGGCTCCCGCTGCGCGGTACCGAATTCTACGAGAAGCACAAGATCGAGCTGCTCACTTCCATGCGCGTCACTGCGATCGACGCGAAGGCGAAGAAGGCCACGCTCGAGAATGGCCAGTCGCGTACCTTCGACCGGCTCCTCCTTGCCACTGGCGCCACGCCGATCGTGCTCAAAATTCCAGGTGCGGAGCGGCCGCAGGTGCACTATCTGCGAACGCTCGCGGACAGTCGCGCGATCATCGCCGCGGCGGAGAACGCGCATCGCGCGGTGGTGATCGGCGCGAGCTTCATCGGGCTCGAGGTCGCCGCGTCGCTGCGCACACGTGGGCTCGAGGTGCACGTCGTTGCGCCGGATACGGTGCCGCTGGTGAAGGTGTTCGGACCCGAGTTGGGCGCCCACATCAAGGCCATCCACGATCAGCACGGCGTGAAGTTCTCGCTCGGCAGGTCGGTGATCGGGATAGGCGCGGACGACGTCACGCTGGACGATGGGCAAACGATCACCGCGGATCTCGTGGTGATCGGAATCGGCGTGCGGCCGAACCTCGATCTCGCGAAAGATGCCGGGCTCGCGGTCGACAACGGCGTCACGGTAAACGAGTATCTCGAGACGAGCGTGCCGGGGATCTACGCGGCTGGTGACATCGCTTCGTTCCCGTATCGCTCCGGAGGCAACATTCGGGTGGAGCACTTCGTGGTCGCAGAGCGGCAGGGGCAGACGGCCGCGCGCAATATCCTTGGGCTGCGCGAGAAATTCGACGCGATCCCGTTCTTCTGGAGCGCGCACTACGACACGTCCGTCTCGTACGTCGGGCATGCGTCGAAGTGGGAGGAGATCGTGGTTGGCGGCGATATCGCGAAGGGTGATGCGACAGTCGCGTATCGCGAGAACGGGAAGGCGGTTGCGTTCGCGACCCTCGGGCGTGACCACGCTAGCCTGGAGGCGGAGCGCGGACTGGAGCTGGACGATGCGTCGGCGCTCAAAAGGCTCACGACGAAGTGATCGAGAACGAACTGACGAAAAATGCAGCGCATGCGACTCCGGCGAGCACGCCGCCCAGCACGTCGCTGGGCCAGTGCGCGCCCAGGTACACGCGCGCGACGCACGCGGCGACGACAAACACGGTGGCGAGTGCCAGCGCCGCCGCGCGCGTGCCGGCGGAACGTATCGTGCGCGCGAGCATCCAGGTGCCCAATCCGAAGATCAGCACCGCAAGCATCGCGTCTGCGGACGGATACGAGAAACCGCCCGCGGCCGTGAGCCTCGGACTGACCCCGTGCGGGCGCACACGCCCCACGTCGTACTTGATGAGCGCGTCGAGCAGCTGGCCCACCAGGCACGCCGCGGCGTAGTAGATCGTGGCGCGTGTGCCGCTCCGCCGGTACAGCGCGGCGGCGAAGACGATCGCAGCGGGGATGGCGAGTTTCCCCGACGTAAACGTCACCGCCAGAAGAATGGTGGTGAGCAGAGGACTCGCCTCGGCGCGAAGCGAGAGAATCAGCGCGCGATCGATCACCGCCGTGCGATTCGCAATCACCAATACGGTGAGAGCCGCAAACGACACTGCGGAAATCAGACCGACGTACGCGGCCAGCTTTCCGTGCGGTGGCGGCTCGGCGAGCCGGGCGTCGTGCATGCG
>JANWLO010000013.1 GCA_025450815.1 Gemmatimonadaceae bacterium | reverse complement strand
CCGCACGGGCGCGACGCGGATCTCGCGGGCGCGGTGTACGCGATCGCCGTCGAGAATCGAAGTGAATCGCTCGCGCGTGTCTCCATTTCGCTCGAGGGAGTGCTCGGCCATCGTCAGCTGCGCGTGCGGTCCCCGCGCGCTGCGGACGATGCGCATCGCGTGATCGCCGGCGATGAGCAGGTGATCGTGCTGGAGGGTACCGCGCAACCGGGGTTCGCCGCGTTGGCGATCGCCGCGGACGGCGACGCGCGGGTGGAGACGAGAGACGGAGAGGCGCCCGGCTTCGCACTGCGTCGGGAGATCGAGGTCGCGAGTGGCTCGAGCGGAAGCGTTGCGTTCTTCATCGCTGCTGGTCCCGAACGCGACGGCGCGGAAGCGACGGTGGCGGCGATGCGCCGGCGCGGCTGGAGCGAGCTTCTCACGATCACGCGCGACGCCCTGCAGCGCATGGAGCAGACGGTCGGACACGACGGCATCGACCGGCTAATCAATCGCAACCTGCTCTTCTCGTATTTCTACGCTGCGGGTCGCGCGCTCGACGACGCTCACTACTACCTCGTTCGCAGCCGCGCACCGTGGTGCGGCTATGGCATTACGGTACGCGACTGGGAGGCGCTCTCGTGGACGCTCCCGGCAATTCAGCTCGGCGATCCATCGCTCGCGCGCGAACTGCTTTTGCGCGCAAGCGAGCTTCATGGTTACGCGCCCGGCCTGGGCGTGCACTACCTGGACGGCACGCTCTTCGAGCCCGGGTTCTCGCTCGAGGGACTGGCGTCGTACGCGCTCGCTACTGATCGCTACATCCGCGGCACAGGCGACGATCAGATCGTCGACGAGCCCGTGATCGCGGAGACGCTGTACGCGTCGTGGGACGACCTGGCGGAGCGGCGCGACGAGCACGTGCCACTCTATCGCACCGAGGTTACGCTATCCGGGGAGCCGGCATCGCATTCGTTCACGCTCCACGGCAACGCGGTGGTCGCGCAGGCGCTCGAGATCTTTCGTCGCACTCTGGACGAGGAGACGGCGCGCGGCGTGGAGGATCCGGATGCGGTGCGCGCAGCGCTCAAGCGCCACTTCGCGACTGCGCGCGGAGGCAAGATCACATTCGCATCCGCGATCGATCTCGCGGGACACTCCACCGCGGAAGACGATCCGTACGCGTCCGCGTACTGGCTTCCAATCTACGACGCCCTCGAGCGACACGACTCGGCCTACCGCCGCACGGTAAAAGGCGTGGGCGCGGAGCCGCATCTGCTCGCGCAGCAGTGCGCCCGGCTCATGGGCCCCGATGCGAGTGCCGTTCTGCAATGGCTGCGTCGCGCGCCGCTCGACAATGGACTGGCGGCAGAGTTGGTGGATGCGGATGGGATCGCGCTGTCGAACGGCGGAGACGCGTCGCTCGCGGGGCTGCTCGCGTGGTGCGTGTGGTACGCGGTTCACGCGCTGGGTGCACGGGCGGAGCAATAGGAACGCGCGCCTGGCGCAAGGCTGTCGGGAACGGTCTGGGCGTAATAGCATTACCTCGCGACGCGTTTGTCACGAAACCGTACCTCCTTACGATATCTTCATGGTTGCCTTCCGGCCTATCCGGTCGCGAGAGGGGATATCGTCCCACGAAGGAGAAGCCTGATGAAATTCCATCGTCTATCGCGGTGTCTGGTGTTGGCGGCGCTGGTGGCGCCTGCGGCGATGGAGGCGCAGGGGTTCGGCATAAACGAAGTGGGATCGTGCGCGGTCGCCCGAGGCTTCGCAGTGACGAGCGTGCCTTGCAACGACGCGTCGGAGATCTACTGGAACCCCGCGTCGACCGTCGGCCTGCAGGGGTGGGGACTCTACGTCGGCGCGGCGGCTATCCAGGTGAATGGCGGCTTCAATGCCGACAGCACCGGACGAAGCTATCCCGGTGACGTGCCGGTGAGATTTCCGCCGCACGTCTTCCTTAACTACACGCCCAGGGGCGCCAAGTGGGCAGTCGGCATCGGGTCGTACGTGCCGTACGGTCTCGTTTCGCAGTGGAAACCGGATTTTCCCGGTCGCTTCGAGTCGCAAAAGGCGTCGCTGGCGAGCGACTACATCCAGCCTAACTTCGCGTATCGAATCGCGCCCGGCTGGTCCATTGGCGGAGGGCCGGTGTTCGGAATCTCGTCCGTCGAGCTTCGGCAGGCGCTGGATCTCGCGGCCGTGCCGGCGGGGGCCGGTGTCACCTTCGGTCAATTGGGCATTCCCACCGGGACGCAGTTCGGCACTGCCAATCTGAGCGGCACGGGCACCGCCTGGGGATTCAACCTCGGCATCCACGGCAAGATCGGACCGGACTGGCAGATCGGTGCGCGCTACCTCTCCGAGATGAAATTCAAGTACAACAATGCCGATGTCGAGTTCACTCAGCAGCTCACTGGGCTCGTCCTCGCCGGAAACAATCCGCTCGGTTTTCCTCCGGGAACGCCGGTCGATGCGCTTATCGCGACCGGCTTCGCGCCGGGACAGCCATTCAGCAGCGGCCAGCACGTGAGCACCGAGATCGATCATCCGGCGCAATTCCAGGCCGGTCTCGGTTACACGGGATTCACGAACACCACGATTACCGTGGACTACGCATACATCGACTACAAGTCGTTCAAGATGTTGAATGTGAAATTCGATGGACCGGCCGATGCCGCTGGGCTGAGCCGCTCGCTCCTCGAAGACTACAACGGGTCGAATTCCATTCGCTTCGGACTCGAGCACGCGTTCGCCGCCGGCTTTCGCGGCCGCGTCGGATTCGACTGGATCGGCTCGCCGGCGCCAGACGTGTCGGTAACGCCACTGCTCCCGGACATGGACCGCCGCAACTATTCGCTCGGCATCGGGCTGCCCGTGGGCGCTTCGTACACGGTGGACGCGTCGTTCCTTCACGTGGACACGAGCGGACGCCGTGGACGCCGTGTGGATCGAACCGCGGGCTCGGTTGAAGAGAACGAGACCGCTGCGGAGCTAAACAGCGGATTCTATACGCTCAATGCGAACGTTTTCTCGCTCAGTTTGAAGGTCAATTTCTAACTCCACAGGGAGATCTCAGATGTATTACAACAGATATCTCGCCGGCGGAGTGGTGGGTGTGATGATTCTTTCCGCGATCGCGGCGTGCAGTCACAGCGATGACGTCGTTAGAGTCAAACCAGTCGATCCGCTGTTCAAGACGTACGTCGCCATCGGCAACAGCATCACCGCCGGCTATCAGTCCGGCGGTATCAACGACTCCACGCAGCGACAGAGCTACGCAGTGCTGTTCGCCCAGGCGGTCAATACCCCGTTTCGAATTCCACTGCTCAATCGCCCGGGATGTCCGCCGCCGATCGACACCTTTCTCCCGCAGCATCGTGTTGGCGGTGGCACCGATGTGATGTGCGCGCTCCGCACGCCGGCGAGTACGCCCGGACCGCTCAACAATGTCGCGGTGCCTGGTGCGACGTCGCTCTCGCCCACGGGCTCGGTCGTGGGCCCCGACACTCTCGTCGAGAATGCTCTCACGACATTCATCCTCGGCGGCGAAACGCAGGCGCAACGCGCCGCGGAGGCGCAGCCTACCTTCGTCAGCGTGTGGATCGGCAACAACGACGTGCTGAATGCGTCGCTATCGGGAGTGCTGCCGGCCACGCCTGGCATCTCGAACGGCGTCACATCGCTCGCGCAATTCACGTCGAACTACACCTCACTCATCAAGGCGCTGAAGGCGATCCCGTCGATCAAGGGCGGCGTGCTGATCGGCGTCATCAACACGACGAACGTGCCGCTGCTCTTTCCGGCTCGGCTGTTGTACGATCCCAACGTGAAGGGAGCGTTCGACGCGGTTGCAGGCCCCACTACGATCGATCCCACGACCTGTCCGCCCACGACGACTGTACTGCTGAACTTCCAGCTCGCTGGCGCGATACGCTCGGGCGCGCATCCGCCCACGATCTACTGTGAGCCGCTTCCATCGCCATATGCACCGGTTGGCAACGTGTACGTGCTCGACGAGGCCGAGCAGGCGGCGGTGAGCGATACGGTAACGATGTACAACGCGCTTATCCAGGCAGAGGCGGATTCGCTCGGTTTTGCATACGTGGACCCGAATCCTGCGCTCGTTGCGCTGAAGACTGCCGGGAAGATACCCCTCTTTCCCGACCTGACGCAGCCGACCGCGGTATTTGGCACCTACTTCACGCTGGACGGTGTGCACCCGTCGGCGACCGCGCACATCGCGATCGTCAACGTCATCATCGATGCAGTGAACGCGAAGTACGGCACGAACATCGCGCACGCGCAATGAACCCGTAGGTCGAGGCAGTAACGAAGCCGCTCGTGCCGAGCCGCCAGCGGCTTGTCGCCGTCGCGCTCGCGCCATAACTTCGATTCTGTCGCGGGAATAGCTCAGTTGGTAGAGCACAACCTTGCCAAGGTTGGGGTCGCGGGTTCGAGTCCCGTTTCCCGCTCTGTTCTCCCCCATCGCGTCTCCGAGGAACGCGTTCGCGTGCGCATAGAGCTTGTCGGTCGGTTGCAACTCGGGCTTGGGCGTGCGTACACGATTCAGCGTGAGCTCGGCGCCGGCGGCATGGCCACGGTGTTCCTTGCGCGGGAGCAGCGGCAGGATCGGCTCGTCGCCGTGAAGGTATTGCGGCCGGAGATGGCGAAATCGTTCGGCACCCAACGCTTTCTCCACGAGATTTCGATCGCGGCGCGACTCGAGCACCCGAACATTCTGCCGTTGCACGACCACGGCGAGACCGCCGATGGGTTGCTCTGGTACTCGATGCCGTACGTAGAAGGCGAGACTTTGCGGGAGAAGCTGAAGCGCGAGCAGAAGCTTTCGCTGTCGGACGCGATTCGCATCACGCGCGATGTGGCGGACGCATTGCACTACGCCCACGGCGCCGGCTACATGCACCGCGATGTCAAGCCCGATAACATCATCATGACGGCGGAACACGATACGCTGCTAGCCGATTTCGGAATCGCGCGATCTCTCACGGGCGCAGTGGATGTGGCGCCGCAGGTTGAGGAGCTCGGCAAGACCACGAGGGGATTCGTCATCGGGTCGCCGCAGTACATGAGCCCGGAGCAGGTTGGAGGCGACTCGCTGCTCGATGCGCGCACGGACCAGTACAGCCTGGGAACAGTGCTCTACGAGATGCTCGTGGGTGAGACCCCGTTCGGAGGACGCAACGCCGGCGCCGTGGTGACCAAGATGTTTGCGGGCGTCGCACCCTCAGTGCGCCAGCTGCGACCGGACGTTCCGGTGGCAGTGGACGGCGCGATCATGCGCGCCCTGTCGCGCTCGCGCTCCGATCGCTTCCCGAACATATCCGAGTTCTCCGAATCGTTGCACATTGGATCGAGTGAGGAGTGTTGGGCGGGATCTCGCGGTTGTGGGGACGAGTCGTCGGAAGTCGTTAGGGCAGCACCCGGGTGGCGAAATGGTAGACGCGCGGGACTTAAAATCCCCTGGCCGCAAGGCCGTGCCGGTTCGAGTCCGGCCCCGGGTATTTCCATCACGCGGCGTTCCAGGCGAACACAGGCGGGTTGACGCCGCCCATCGCAACGCGCCCCATTCTTGCCGTTGATAATCGTTGACTTGGTGAGGCGGCGAGCGAGTCGCGCGAAGTTGGGATCGAGGCAAGCGAGCGAGTGACGAACTCGGCGGTGAATGGGACAATCGAAGTTGGAGACGCTGGCGCAGCGCGACGTGTGCGCGGACGACGGAACGCGCTGGCGAGTGCGCGAAGCGCGCGCGCACGACGTTCCGGGCGCTCAGGCGTCCTCGTGCCTCATTTTCGATGGTGGGAGCGTGTGTCGCCGGCTGTGGAAATTCCCGGCTGGGTGGAACGAGCTGCCCGACGCCACGCTACTCGAGATCATGGAACGCCGTTGCTGATCCGTCTCACGGGTGCAGCTTGCCATCGAGTTGCTCGATCGTTGCCGTCGACGGCGCTCGCTCCTTCTGCAGTCGTGCCGCAACCTGTTCCGCCTGCGTGAAGACGCGAATGAAATTCTCGCCCGCGACCTTTCGCAGGTCCGTGTCCGACCAACCTCTGCGCGCGAGCTCCGCGAGCAGGTAGGGAAACTTCGAGACGTTTTCGAGTCCGGGAATCACGTCGTCGAAGCCATCGAAGTCGCTGCCGATGCCGACGTGATCGATGCCCGCCACGTCACGCACGTGCTCAATGTGGTCGGCGACGTCCGAAATCGATGCGCGCACCAGCGGATGCGCTTCGCGCCACGCATCCATTTTCTTTTTGGCCGCTGCGCTGTCACTCGGGAATTCAAGCGCCGCATCCTTCGCTGCCTGTTCTTCGGCAACATCACGCGCGCGCACCCCGGCCGACACGAAGCTGTTGACGAACGGCACCATCACGATACCGCCATTCCTGGGCAGGCGCGCGAGAATGGAGTCAGGGACGTTGCGCGGATGATCCACGAGCGCGCGCGCCCCCGAGTGCGAGAAGATCACCGGCGCCGCGCTCGCGTCGAGCGCGGCGCTCATCGTCCCGGGCGACACGTGCGCGAGATCGACGAGCATGCCGAGTCGGTTCATCTCGTGCACGACCTCCTTGCCGAATGGGGTGAGCCCGCCGTGCTTCGGAGCGTCGAGCGCTGCGTCGGCCCAGTCGAGGGTCACGTTGTGCGTGAGCGTCATGTAGCGAACGCCGAGATCGTAATACGCGCGTAGCGCACCGAGCGAGTTCTCGATTGCATGTCCGCCCTCCATTCCCAGAAACGACGCCACCTTGCCCTCGGCGAAATCCTTTCGGATATCCGAGGCGTGCGTCGCAAGCGCCAGCCTGTCGGGATACTTGG
>JANWLO010000012.1 GCA_025450815.1 Gemmatimonadaceae bacterium | reverse complement strand
GTGATGAAAGAGAAGCTGTGCGCGCTCCCATCGCGCACTATCCACGTGTGCTCACCGCGGATGCTTGAGCTCGTGTGCGAGCCACGCCTTCGCCGCTCGCCAGTCGCGGAGCACCGTCGCCTCGGAGACGCCGAGCAGCTCCGCGGTCTCCGGGATATCGAAGCCGCCGAAAAACCGGCACTCGATCATCTGCGCCTGGCGCGGACTGATGCGCGCGAGCTCGTCGAGCGCGCCGTCGAGGGCGATGAGCTCTAGGGCGCCGGCAGAGCTGTCGTGCAGCGCGTCGTCGAAGGTCACGAACGTCTCGCCGCCGCCGCGCTTGTCCGCATTCCGCCTTCGCGCGGCCTCGATGAGCACCTGACGCATCGCGCGTGCGGCGATGCGCTTGAAGTGAACGCGCGAGGTCGTCGCGAACGACGGCGACTCGGCCAGCTTGAACCACGCCTCGTTCACGAGCGCGGTTGGACTGAGCGTCGCGCTCGGATCGCCGCGCTTCACGGTCGAAGCGAGGCGGCGCAACTCCTCGTAGGCGAGGCTGAACAGCGCGTCGAGCGCTGCGCGATCGGGATCCAGGGGCGCCGCCTCGTGGGAGATGACGGTTTTTCCCGCGGCTTTACGCATTGCGAGTCGAACCGGAGTGGGTGGACGTCCTGGCTGATCGTGCCACACGATCGCAATGCTATCACGCTTGGAGGCGAACGCGCAAATGCGGAAACGGTGGGTGTGGCTATTCGCCATTGGAGCAGCCGGATGCGGCAAACACGGCGACGCGACAGCGGAGGCGGCACGGGCGCCGAGCCACGCCGGCGATGTGTGGGAGACGGACAATGCGGCCGATCGCAAGGCAGCGCCGGCGACGGTGCTCGCCTTCGTGAATGGGCTTCACACCATGGTGCTCGACGGCAGCGATGTCTATGCAGGAACGACGCGCCTGAGCACTACCACCGACACGGCGGGAGGGCGCGTCGTCGCGCTCTCGAATGGACTCTCCGCCCGACTCGTGCCTGCCGGCGACGCGATGGAGCTGCGCTTCGCATCGGGCGAGAGCATCTCCATGCGCAAGCAGACGAGGAAGGGAAAATGATCAGATCATGCATTCTCGCGACGATCGCGTGCGGCGCCGCGCTGCTGTTCGCTGGCAGGCTGGCGGCACAATCAGAGGGCTTCGACTCCACCGCCGTCGCGGCCGCGTATCACAAGCTGTCCGGCGACTCGCTCGACTTTCAGGCCGCGGCCCAGCAGAGCGCGTCCGTGCAGCGGGCGACGCAATTCGACAAGCCCGATGCGACGGCCGCGGAAGTCGCGCGGCTTCGCGCGCTGATCGCGAACGCGGATCCCTCGCGCGAGTTCGTGGTCAGCGTCAACGACAACATCTCGCAATACGATCACGAGCACGGCGAGTTCTCGATTGGACTCTTTCAGCCGGGATACTTCGTGCCGCTCGAAGCTTTCGGCCAGCGCTATCAACTCGTGTTCGCGAACGCAGAGCGAGTGCGGGCGATCCCGATGGAGAAGGCGGCAGCGCGCGACTTCGACATGAAGCTGAATGCGACGGGGCGCGGCGTGCTCAATGAAATCCACTTCAGGGTGACGGGGCAGGGCGATCCTGCCGGAGCCGTCACGGGCCCACGCGTGGTGCGCGCGGAAGTGACGTCCTCCCGGCTGCTCGATCGCCAGGGACACGTCGTGTTCACGCCGTCGATCACGGCGAGCCCCACGTTGAAGAATGTCGCCGCCACCGAATTCGATGCGACCAGGACGGATATCGCAGGCTTTCGTGTGGGCGTGAGCGCGGCGGACTTTGCGGCGACGCTCGAGCGCCTGTTTGGGCCGGTGACGAAGGGACCGCCCGAGCGGAATGCCTTCGCCGGTATCGCGGGAACGGTGAGCATGAACGGCGACGGCTGCTTCAGCTATCCCGGTCGCCGCAACAACCCGAAGCCCGGCGCGGTGTGCGTCACCGGATACGTCGACAACGGCGGTGTCGTGCGCTCGATCCGCGTCGAGCGACTGTTCGCGCCCGTCGACGAAGAGGTGTTTCGCAAGGCGCTCACGCAGAAGTACGGACCAGTCGCCGACGCGCGAAACGGCTCGTCATTCGTGCTCGGCTGGGGCCCGACGATCGATTCCGCGCTCGTCTACGATCGCTCGGGGCCCCTCACGGCGCTCACTGCGCACTACACGGTTGACAGCGACTTCATGCGCGAAGGTCTCAACGAGGCAGACGACGTTCGGCTGATCCTCACGCTCGTCGACGCCGCCTGGGCGGCGAAGAACGCGCGATGACTTCTGCGCCTTCAATCACACTGACGAGGGGAATGACAATGAGAGCAACACACGCGATGCAAGGGGCGCTTTTCGCGGCGTGCCTGAGCGCGATAGCTGCAACGAGCCTGCTCGCTCAGGCCGGTCCTTCCTGCCCGAGCAAGACTTCGTGCGCCGAGACGGGCAGCTTCGTCGCCAACGTCACGGACTTTCGCACGAGCGTGAGCGGCAGATACCGCATCGTCGCAACGACGATCCACTTCACGAACAAGCTCAGTCGTCCACTGATTCTCGGCTACGTTCCAGGCTCGGGGATCACGACGGATGATCGCGGCAATCGCTATTCGATCGGCGCACCCTCCAACGTTCGCGGGATAGGGCTCATCTCGAGTGGTGCGCTCGACGTGAAGTTCATTCTGCAGCCTGGCGAGAGCAGCGATGCGCGCTTCGAATTCGGATGGCAGCCGGGGCACGAAATCTACGGAACCGCGTACGAAGTGGAGCTCGCGATTCGCGAGATCGATCCCGTGTCCGAGCATCAGTACACGCTCGGGAAGGAGCACGCGCTTCGCTTCAGCGGCTTCGGCTCAGCGGCATCCGTCGCGGCAACTTCGCCCGCGCCAGTCGCATCGTCTTCCGCGGGCGCAGCCGCGGCGGCTGACGTCGCTCCGATCGTCGATGCGTGTGCGGGAAGGTCGAAGTGCTACAGCTCCGGGCCCTTCGTGGCCGAGGTGTCGCACTTCACGGGCGCGTCGAGTGGTCGCAATCACGTTCTTCGCATGACACTCAAGTTCCGCAACGTTACCGCGCAGCCGATCATCCTCGCATACCATGCGGGATCGAATTCGATCACCGACAACATCGGCCAGCGCTATTACTGGGGCCACGCGGGAACGCACGACCTGAGTGCGTCAGGGATCGGCGTAGTCGAGAGCAACAAGGCCGACCCACAGTTCATTCTCCAACCGGGCGAGAGCCGCGAAGCGTCCTTCCAACTCGTGCGCTTCAACGTCGGCAATTCCCAGATCGGCACCGGGTATACCTACGACGTCGTCATTGAGCAGCTGGAACCACTCCCTGGCGGCCAAATCCGCTCGCTTCGCAGCTACAGCATCGAGTTCCCGAATCTACCGCTTACTGGCTCAGGTGTCAGTGCGAACAACACCGTGCAGACCAACGCGCTCGTGGAGGCGATCAGGAAAAAGATCAACGGTAAGCCGCGGTAACACGCGCGCCGATTCGGGCGCACGAATGAGCCTTGACCGGTAGTGGTCGCGAACGCATCTCTCAACCGCGTTCGCGGCGAAGGCCAAGTACAAAGTCCACGTGCAATAGCGTTTCGGAGCGCTCCGGAGAGATCCGAAGGGGAAATGTCGGCGTATCAATCGTGGTTAGTTCAATTACCTTTTCCGCATGGCGAGCGAGTCCCCCACCGTCTACATCGAAACGTACGGCTGCCAGATGAACGTGAGCGACTCGGAGCTGATGCTCGGTCGCCTCGCCGAGTATGGCTACCGCGAAGTGGACGCGCCCGACGGCGCGGACGTCATCCTCGTCAACACTTGCGCGATTCGCGATCACGCGGAACAGCGCGTGCTCGGCCGCATCGGTGAGCTCAAGCGCCACATGAAGTCCACTACGGTGCTCGGCGTTACCGGCTGCATGGCGCAGCGGCTCGGTCCGCGGCTGCTCGAGCGCGCGAAGCACGTGGCCCTCGTGATCGGACCGGACGGCTACCGCGCGCTGCCATCGCTCATCGAGAGCGCGCGCCACGGCGAGCGCGTCGCCAAGGTCGACTTCGATCTCGAGGAGCACTATGAGGATTTCCGCGCGCGCCGTGTGGACGGTGTGAGCGCGTGGATTCCGGTGCAACGCGGTTGCGACTACCGCTGCACGTACTGCATCGTGCCCACCACGCGCGGCCCTGAACGGAGTCGCGCGCTCGCGGACGTAATACGCGAGACGCACGAGATCGTGGCGCAGGGGATCACGGAGATCACCCTTCTCGGGCAAACCGTCAACTCTTACTATGACGGCACGCACGACTTCGCCGATCTTCTTCGCGCGGTGGGCGCGGTACCCGGTGTGCGGCGACTGCGCTTCACCAGCCCGCACCCGAACGACTTCTCGGACGCCGTCATCGAGGCGATGGCCACCACGGGTGCGGTGTGCGAGCACGTGCATCTCCCCATGCAGTCCGGATCCACGACGACGCTCAAGCGCATGCTCCGTCGCTACACCCGCGAGGAGTACGCGGAGTGCGCGCGCCGCCTGCGCGCCGCGATTCCGGGGCTCGCGCTCACGACGGACATCATCGTCGGCTTTCCGGGCGAGACGGAGGAGGAATTCGCCGAGACGCTAACTGCGGTGCGCGAGATCGGTTTCGACGACGCGTACACCTTCAAGTTCTCGGCGCGCGAGGGGACTCCCGCGACACGCCTCCCCGAAGCATGGACGGTGAGCGATGAGGTCGCGAGCGATCGCCTCGAGCGCCTGATTGACACGGTGCGTGAGGGGACACGCGCGATCAACATGTCGATGCTCGGCACGCGGCACGAGGTGCTGGTGGAGAAGCTCGCGCGCCGCGGCACGCTGCTTCAGACGCGCACTCGCCATCATCGCACCGTTCTCATTCCGGGCGACGACTCGATGATCGGACGCTACCTCATGACGGAGCTCACGGGCACCACGGGCTCGACGTTCACGGGAGCTGTGGTGCCCACTCGGGCGGCGCTGCCGCTGGCCGGATGAAGAATCTCCTCGAGGGAACGGTCAAGGGGATCTACGACGAGCTGATCGCAAAGACGCCGGGCGCGTGCAACTGCGCGACTTGCGAGACTGACGTGCTCGCGTACGTGCTGAACAAGACGAAGCCTCGGTATAGCGGCGGGACGGACACAGGGATGGCGCTGCTCGCGCTCGATTTACAGAAGGACCAGACGCGCGCGCAGCTGGCGGTGGTAGTGCTCGACGCTATTCAGCGCATCGCCTCAAACCCCCGCCACCCGCCGCGCTAGCCGGCTTGCACGCGCGCGCCGCCGATGATGGCGCGCGCAGGATTGCAGTGCAGCGTGAGGTGTGCCGCTCATTGCGCTCGCCGTTCTCACGTACGCCGCCGGGCTGATTGCGGGATTCGCGGGTGCGGCCCCCATCGCAATTCTCGCGGGAGTGGCGTGCGCCGCGCTCGCCGCCGTAGGGCGCGCGGGAACTCGCGCGGCGCTGGGCGCGCTGCTCGTGGCCGGCGCGTTCGTCGCGCTGCGCGATTCGGCGGCAGCGGCGCGGTGCAGGAGCGACGCCACACACCGCGCTCCGTGGCACGCGCAGCTCGAGGATGCCGCAGCGCCGGGCGCGTTCGTGCACGCGGAGGTGAGGTGGCCCGGTTGCGCCATGCTCGCGTCGGTGTCGGTGGAGCGCGGGCGGGGCGATGCGGGACAGCGCGTGTCGCTCTCGGGAACGGCATTCCTCACCGCACGCGGCATCAAAGTGGCGCATGGCCATCTCGCGAGCGACGGATCGCGCGACCCGCTGCTCGCCGCTCGCGCCGCTATCGGCGGCCGCATCGACACGCTGTTCCGGGGCGACGCACCTCTCGTGCGCGCCCTGCTCATCGCCGACGAGCGCGCGATAGACCCCGCCGTGCGCGACCGGTTCGCGGTGTCCGGCATCGTCCACATGCTTTCGATATCCGGGCTGCACGTGGCCATCATCGCGATGGCGGTGGAGCTCCTCTGCCGCGCGGCGCGACTGCGCCCCACCACCGCCGGGCTGGCGACGCTCGCGATTACAGCGGTGTACGTCGCCGTGATCGGGCTTCCCGCGCCCGCCGTTCGATCGGGGATCATGCTCGGCGTGCGCTCGCTCTGTCGCATCTTTCAGCGACCGACCTCGCCCTGGGCAGCCCTCGCGCTGGGCGCGGCCGCGCCGCTAGCGGTGCCCGTGACCGTGCTCGATCTGGGCTACCAGTTGAGCGTCCTGGGCATGGCCGCGCTCATCGCGAGCGGCGCGCTCGCCAAGCGATGCATTCCCGCGGCTTGGAGGGGAACGCGGCGCTCGCTCGCACGCACGCTGATCGCGTCGCTCGTCGCGTGCGCGGCGAGCGCGCCGCTCGTTGCCTGGACGTTCGGTCGCATCAGCCTGATCGCGCCGGTGACGAACATTCTCGCGACGCCGGTGGTCGCGGTGTTGCAGCCAGCGCTCTTTCTCGCCTTCGCACTCTCGCCCATCCACGCATTGGGCGCCCTCGTCGCGGACGCCTGTCATCCGATGCTGTGGGCACTCGATGCCATCGCGACTGCGGGCGCCAGTGTGCCGTACGCGGCGCTCACGGTGGCGCCGTCGCTCGTGACGGCGGTGCTCTCGGGGTGCGCTAGCATCGCGCTGCTCGTGGCATGCGTGAGTCGCGCCCCAGCGCGCGCAGTGTTGGTCGCGCTCGCGGCCCTGACTATGGCCGCGTGGCGGCCGCTCTGGCCCACGGGCGACGGCGAGATGGAGCTCCACGCCATCGACGTAGGACAGGGCGACGCGATCGCTCTGCGCACGCCCGCAGGGCGGTGGGTGTTGTTCGATGCGGGGCGAGACTGGACTGGCGGCGACGCTGGCCGCGCGACGGTGATACCATATCTGCGCCGGTTGGGCGGAGTCGTCGTCCTGTTCGTGCTCTCGCACCCGCACGCGGATCACGTTGGCGGCGGCGCGAGCGTGATCGCGGCGCTGCACCCGGCGGCGTACTGGGTCGGCGCGTCCGCGGGCACCAGTACGCCCTACCGTGCCTCGCTGATCGCAGCGCGCGATGAGCACGTGAGCTGGCGACGAGTGCATCCGGGCGACTCGCTCGTGGTGGACGGGGTGCGACTGCACGTGCTCGCCCCGGACTCTGCGTGGATGGTCGGGCTCACCGATCCGAACGCGGGAAGTGTGGTGGTGCGGGCGGAGTATGGCTCGGTGCGCATGCTGCTCATGGGCGACGCGGAAAAGGGGGAAGAGGAGCGCCTCGTCGCCGCGTACGGCGATGCGCTACGCGCGGACGTGCTCAAAGTGGGCCATCACGGGAGCAACACCAGCTCGACGCCCGCGTGTCTCGCGCTGGTACACCCGCGAGTGGCGCTAATCTCCGTGGGCGCGGGGAACATGTACGGGCATCCGAGCGCGAGCGTACTGCGCGCGCTCACGGCCAGCGGCGCCGCCGTGCTGCGCACGGATCTCGAGGGCTCGATCGTGTGTCGAACCGACGGCCGCACGCTGGAGGTGGAGGAGGCGGGGGACCGCTGGAACGTCGCGCCCGCAGCAACACCGTGAAATGACACGGTTTGGCACTTGCATGAAGCATCGTGCCGGCGCCACTTTCCAATCGTGCGGCGGCCATGCGGCCGCTCCCGACACGAGGTTAGCCGTGGTACAACATACGCCTACGTCCGTCGTCACGATCGATCGCTACATCATCGAGCAGGAACGCCTCCACCCGGAGGCTACCGGCGAGCTGTCTGGTATCCTCTACGACTTGGCGCTCGCGGCGAAGATGATCGCGAACAAGGTCCGCAGCGCCGGCCTCGCCGACATCCTCGGCTCCAACGAGTCCGAGAACGTGCAGGGGGAAACGCAGGCGAAGCTCGATGTGCTCTCGAACGAGATCATCATCAAGGCGATGGATCACGGCGGCAGGTTGTGCGCGATGGCGTCCGAGGAGGAGCCGGACATCATTCAGATCCCCGACGGCTTCAAGTGCGGCAAGTACGTACTGCTCTTCGATCCGCTCGATGGCTCGTCGAACATCGACGTCAACGTCCCCGTCGGCACGATCTTCTCCGTGCTTCGCAAAATCTCTCCGGGTACCCGCGGCGAGATGATGGATTTGCTGCAGCCGGGCTACCAGCAGGTCGCCGCCGGCTACGTCATCTACGGGTCGAGCACGATGCTCGTGTACACCACGGGGCAGGGTTCGCACGGCTTCACGCTCGATCCGTCCATCGGCGAGTTCTTGCTCTCGCATCCAAACATTCGCATCCCCGATACCGGTCGCTATCTCTCCGTGAACGATTCGTACGAGCAGCTGTGGGAAGAGCCGGTGAAGACGCTGATGCGCCGCTACCGCGGGCTCGAGGGCGGCCACAAGCCGCTGAGCGTGCGATACGTCGGCAGCCTCGTGGCGGACTTCCATCGCAACCTGCTCGGCGGCGGCGTCTTCGTCTATCCGTCGAATTCCAAGCGCACGCACGGCAAGCTCCGGCTCCTGTACGAGGCTAATCCGCTCGCGTTCGTCGTGGAGCAGGCGGGCGGCGCGGCGTACGATGGTACGCGACGAGTGATGGACGTGCAGCCCACGGAGCTGCACCAGCGCACGCCGCTGTTCATCGGTAGCAAGCGCGAGGTGGATCTCGCGACGGAGCTGCTGAGCGGCGTCCCCGCGGGCGTCGGGGGATGACGCGCAGCCGCTGATGCCCGCGCGCGATCGCCCCGTCACCACTCCCGCAGGCGTTCCACTCGAACCCTTCTACACACCGGCAAGTGCGCCGGTGGACTACGCGCGCGACCTGAACGATCCGGGAAGCTTTCCGTTCACGCGGGGGGTGCAGTCGTCGATGTATCGTGGCCGGCTCTGGACGATGCGCCAGTATGCCGGCTTCGGCACGGCTTC
>JANWLO010000011.1 GCA_025450815.1 Gemmatimonadaceae bacterium | reverse complement strand
GTGGTGGCGGCGTGGACACAGTCACATCGACGAAAGCGAGATCTGGCTCGTGCACGACATGAGTCCCGGCACGCGCGGCGCACCGCAGTACGAGCCGGTGACGTCCACAGGCGCGCGAAGCGAGTGGCCGATGTGGACGGCGAATGGCAAGACGATCTACTACGTGAGCGATCGGAGCGGCGTGCCGAATCTGTACTCGCGAGCGGTGGCGGGCGGCGCGGAACAGCAGCTCACCAGGTTCACTGACGGCCGGCTTCTTTGGCCGAGCATTTCGTACGACGGAAAGTCGATCGCATTCGAGCGCGACTTCGGCATTTGGAGCTACGATGTCGCGAGTGGAAGCGCGAAGCCGGTCGCGATCGCGCTGCGCGGATCCGCGGCTGGCGCCGTGGTGGAGCATCGCACGCTCACCGACGGACTGAAGGAGCTCGCGCTCTCGCCGGACGGAAAGAAAGTCGCGTTCACCGTGCGCGGAAAGATCTTCGCGGCGTCCAGCCGCGACGGCGGCAACGGCCAGCGCGTGTCGGCGACCGGCCTCACGCAGCAGCAGCCAGCGTGGGCGCCGGACAGCAAGCGACTCGCGTTCGCGGACGATCGCGAGGGCCACTTCCACATCTATCTCTACGACTTCGTGTCGCATCAGGAGCGCCGGCTCACATCCGGCGATGACAACGACGTCACGCCGGTGTGGTCGCCGGACGGAAAGTCGCTCGCGTACGTACACGGCGGCGAGGAGATTCACGTTCTCGCGGTTGGTGCAACGCCGAGCGATCGCGTGGTGGCGCACGTGCTCATCGATCGCGCGCCGTTTCTCGCAGAACGTGCGATCATGTGGTCGCCGGACGGACGGTGGATTGCCTACGCTACTGGCGAGGGGAGCAAGCTGTTCGCGAACGCCTATCTCGTGAGCATTGCGGGTGGCGAGTCGCGCCCGGTGAGCTTCCTGTCGAACACGAATGCCGACGCGCTCGCGTGGAGCCCCGACGGAACCTTCATGCTCATGGTGACGTCGCAGCGCACGGAGCCGGGCTCCGTTGCGCGCGTGGATCTCGTGCCGCGCACGCCGCGCTTTCGCGAGGATCAGTTCCGCGATCTCTTCAACACCGAGGCGCCCGCGGCGCCCACGCGCGACAGCATTCGCGATACGCTGCACACTGCGGCGCGCGACAGCAGCGCGCAGGCGGCGGACTCCGCGCATCGCACCGCGGCGAAACACACCAACGTGGTGTTCGAAGGACTGCGATCGCGCCTCTCGCTCCTGCCCATCGGCCTCGACGTCGTGAGCGAGGCGCTCGCCCCTGACGGCAAGTCGGTGGCCGTCACGGCGATCGCGGCGGGACAGGCGAACATCTATCTCTTCCCGCTCGACGAGCTCTCGAAGGAGGAGCCCGTCGCGAAGCAGCTCACCTCCTCGCCCGGACAAAAGAGTGGCGTTCAGTGGTCGCCCGACGGAAAGGAGATCTACTACCTGGAGTCGGGAAAGATCGCTGCGGTGAGCATCGAGAGCCGCGTCGTGCGTCCAGTGGCCGTGCGTGCGGACGTCGACGTCGACTCGGCCGCCGACCGCACCGAGCTCTTTTCGCTCATCTGGCGCGAGCTGCGCGACAACTTCTTCGACGCGCACATGAACGGCGTCGACTGGAACGCCATCCGCGGCGAATATGCTCCGCTCGTTGAGGGCTCGCAGACGTCCGACGAGTTCGTGCGACTAATGAACGAGATGGTGGGCGAGCTGAATTCCTCGCACTCCGGCGTGCGCGGAGCGGGAACGCTCGCGCCCTACGCCGGCCGCCTTGGAGTACAGTGGGACGGTCCCGAGTACGAGCACAGCGGAAAGCTCCGCGTCGCCGAGATCATCCCGCTCGGCCCCGCGGCGCTCACGGGCAAGATCGCCGTGGGCGACTGGATCACCGCGGTGGACGGTTCGCCCCTTGGTGCGCACGCGAATATCGACGAGCTGCTCGCGAACCGGATCGGGCGCCAGACCACGCTGCACGTGGTGCCCGGCGCCGGCGGCGACGCGCGCGACGTGACGGTTCTTCCCGTGAACACGAACACGGACAAGGGGCTGCTCTATCGGGCGTGGGTGGAGCAGCAGCGCGCATACGTCTCGAAGGCGAGCGGAGGTCGCCTCGGCTACGTCCACATGCTCGACATGTCCGAGGCGTCGCTGCAACGGTTCTACGCCGACCTCGACGCGCAGAACCAGGCGAACGATGGTGTCGTGATCGACATTCGAAACAACAACGGCGGCTTCGTGAATGCCTACGCCCTCGATGTACTCACGCGCGCGCCGTATCTCACGATGCAGGTTCGCGGAGCCGTCGCAGCGCACGCGCGTACGCTCCTCGGCCAGCGCGCGCTCGAGCTGCCCACCGTGCTCGTGACGAACATGCACTCGCTCAGCGACGCCGAGGATTTCTCGGAAGGTTATCGCGCCATGAAGCTTGGGAAGATCGTCGGCACGCCGACGGCGGGGTGGATCATTTACACGTCGAACGATGTGCTCTTCGACGGTTCACAGGTGCGCATTCCGTTCGTCAGAATCCGCGGCGCCGATGGCGGTGACATGGAGCTGCATCCGCGGCCCGTTGATGTTCCGGTTGTTCGACAAATGGGCGAGAGTTACGCCGGACACGATTCGCAGCTCGATGCCGCAGTGAAGACGCTGCTCGACGAGATCGGACAAACGCGCCCGCACGCCGGCGCTCCGTAACGCCGTAGTCGGCATCCGGTGACTCTCGCGCGACGCGTGATCGATCCGGTTCGCCGGCTCTTCGCTCTCAACGAGGGGCGGCCGGTATTCGGCCGCGGCATTCGTACCGCGTTCGCGCTGCTCGTGCCGGTGGTCGCGGGAGACCTGCTCGGACAGCCGCTTTTTGCCTGGGCCGCGCTCGGCGGTTGGCTCGGCTCGCTCGCGGACAAGGGTGGTTCGTATCGCACACGCGCGACGACGATGGCGACTCTCCTCGCACTGGGCGCGGTGTGCGCGTATGCCGGATCGGTGGAGGCGCACACCGCGACGGCGGCAGTGCTGTCGATGCTCGTCGTCGGGATGCTGGGCGGACTTGGCCGCGTCTACGGCGACGAAGGCTCCACGGTGGGACTATTCATAGCCGTACTGTTCGCCGTGGCTGCAGGATCGAGCTCCGCGCAGCCGAACGTTGGCGAGCTTCGGGCGGCGATGTTCGCGGGCGGCGTGGCGTGGGCGATGCTGCTCTCTCTGCTTCTCTGGCCGCTGCATCCGTTTCGGCCGGCGAGGCGCGCCGCCGCGCGCTGCTATCGCGATCTCGCGCAGCTAGCGCGCGCGCTCGAGGCGCTCGCCGCATCGCGGAGCGAGCAGGGTTCCGAGTTGGCGCGCGATTTCGCGCGATCGCAGTACGCAACTGTTCGCAGCGCGCTGGAAGAGGCGCGCGTGATGCTGGCTGGTGTTCGGCGCCCGCGCTCCGGCCGCAGTTCGCGAGGCGACCAGCTGCTTATTCTAACGGAGGGTGCGGAACAGCTCTTCGGCTCGCTCATCGCCATCGAGGCGGAACTCGAGGCGGCGCAGGAGGCGGGGCCGGCGAACGGCACCGCTCTCGAAACTGCGTTCGCTCGCGTTGCGGGCACTCTCGAGTCGGTGGCGACCGCTGTCGATGACACGGTGGATGCCTCGAGCGCGCCGCTCTTCGGCGCAGTCTCGTTCGACGCTCCCGCGACGGCGCCGAACCTCCATCTGCGCGCAGCCGCATCGCATCTGTCGCGCCTCTCGCGAGATCTGGAGATGCTCGTCGATGTGGCGGCGCGCATCGATCTGCGTGCGTCGTCCGTCGTGCCGCTGGCGCCGCAGCTGGAAATGGCCACACGCGCGCCGCGCGATCCATTCGTCTGGATTCGCCCGCTTCGCGACGTGCTCTCGCCGCGCACGTTCCCGATGCGTCACGCGCTGCGCATGGGCATCGCATCCGCAGCCGCCGTGTGGCTCTCCTTCATGCTCGATATCACGCGTGGCTACTGGGCCACGATCACGGTGCTGATCGTGCTCCAGCCGTACGCGGGCGGTACGGTGCGGAAGACGCTGCAACGCGTGGCGGGCAGCGTGGGCGGTGGAATCCTCGCCGCAGCACTCGCCGTGGTCGCGCGTACGAAGCTCGTAATCGCCGGCGTCATGTTTCCGCTGACGGTTGGCTCCGTTGCGGTTCTTCCGCTGAACTATGGCGTGTTCGTCTTTCTGCTCACGCCGGTGTTCGTGCTGCTGGCCGAGCCTCATCCGGGGGACTGGGGCGTCGCCGGGTTACGCGTGGCGAACACGCTCCTGGGCGGTGCGATCGCGCTGGTCGCCGCACAGCTGCTCTGGCCCGCGCGCGAGAGCGAAACGTACGCGCCGCAGCTCGCATCGCTGCTGCGCGAGCTGCGCGCGCATCTCCTCGCCGTCACGGCGCCTGGCGATGCGTCGATTGCCTCGTGGCGCACCGCGGCGGATGAAGCGCGGCGACAGCTGGGCATAGGGGTGTCGAACGCCGAGGCGACACTGCAGCGACTCATCGCAGAGGACTCTCCAAGCGCTCAGCGAGTGGAGGCTGCGATGACAATGCTCACGTACAGCCGCCGCATGGCGTCGACTCTCTCCGCGGTCGCGGCCGCCCGCGTTGGTGGCGAGGCGATATCGATCGAGGGAAAGGCTCTCCCGCTCGCCGCTCGTCTCGACGCGCTGGCGGCATCGCTCGACGGAACGGCCCTGTCTTCCGCGGAAGAAGTGACGGACATCACGATGCCACCCGTCTCGCTGGGTGACGCGCAGCTCGAGCGACTGCGCAGTCAGCTTGCGGTACTTCAGCGCGCGGTTGGACGATACGAGTCGGTCTAGCCGGTCGCCCGCTCGGCTCACTAGCTTTTTTCGACACGCCGGAATTCGCATCGTAGCTCGAACAACCCTCGCACTCGCGCATCGTTTGGCCGAAGCTCGCCAGTGACCTCCACACGCACCTACCGAATTGCGGCGACCGTAGGGCCCGCGATCGTATCGCTTGCGATCGGAGTGTTCGCGCTCATTGGAGTGCAGCGCATCGCAGCGGCGCGCGAGGCGGTAACGCGATCGCGCGACGTCGCGGAAGATCTGCTCACCCTGCAGGCGCGCCTGACGGACGCGGAGACCGCGCAGCGCGGTTATTTGCTCACTGGATCACGGCTCTATCTCGACCCCGGGCGCGGCGCGGCCGCCGACGTTCACCGCTCGCTCGCGGCAGCACGACGCGTCATTGCAGATCCCGTCGAGCAGGCACGGCTCGACACGCTCGCGACCGTCATCGCGAATAAGCTCGCCGAGCTCGACTCGGCCACACGAACCTACGACGGTGCGGGAGGGCTCACGGCAGCGGCCGCGCTAGTGCGCTCGGATCGCGGCCAGGAGCTCATGCGCGAGGCGCGCGAATTGATCGGGCGCATCGTAACGATGGAGCGCGATCGTCTGGCGCAGCGACAGGAGCGCGAACAGCGGCTCACCATCATCACCGTCGCGTCCGTGCTCGCGGCGATTCTGATCGCGGGGCTGCTGTCACTGCTTGCGACGACGATGTTCAACGGCGCGCTCACCGCGAGAGAGGAGGCCGATCGTCACCTCCGGTCCGTCACCGCTGATCTCGCGCGCGAGTCCGCGGCGGCTGAGCGCGCGAGCGCGCGCGTGCTCAACGTGCTCGACAGCATGAGCGATGCCTTCATCGCGTTCGATCGCGACTGGACCATCCGCCAACTGAATCGAGAGGGCGCGCAACTCACCGGCGGCCCGGCCTCCGCGATCGTCGGCCGATCGCTCTGGGATGTGTGGGGAAAGTGGATCGCCCCCGAGCTGGCGGAGAGGTTGCGCGTCGCGATGGATGGTGCGTCGCCGGAGCTCTTCGAGTTCGAAGTCGCGCCGAGCTACTGGTTCGAGATCCGCATGACCTCGACGCCGGATGGGCTGGCGATCTTCTTCCGCAATGTGAGCACGCAGCGGCGCGAGCGCGTTGAGCGCGAGCAGCTCATCGAGAAGGCGGAGGCGGAGCACGGCCGATTGGTCACTGTCGTGGAGCAGTCACCGCTCGCGATCACCATCGCCGAGGCGCCCACGGGGCGGCTCATCATCGCGAACCGCGAGGCGGAGGCGATATTCGGGGCGTCGCTTGGAGCTTCGATGACTGAGGTGAGTGCGGGGTGGAAAGCGTTTCACGCGAATGGAGAACCGCTCGGAGCGGGTGAGTGGCCGATGGAGCGTGCGATCTCCGGCGGTCAGGTGATCATCGGCGAAATGATCGAGATCGAACGGCAAAACGGCGAGCGCCGCCGCATCTGCGTGAACAGCTCTCCGGTGCGCGATCCGCAAGGGAACGTGGATGCGGGCGTCACGATCTTCTGGGACGTCACGGAGCAGCATCGCGCGGAGCAGGAGCTGCGCAACGCGCGTCTCGAGGCCGAGGCGGCGAGCCGCGCGAAGAGCGAGTTTCTCGCCGTGATGTCGCACGAGCTGCGCACGCCGCTGTCGGCGATCATCGGCTACGAGGAGCTTCTGTTCGACGGCATCACGGGCCCGGTGAACGACGGACAGCGCACCCAGCTCGGGCGCATCAAGGCGAGTGCGACCCACCTGCTCAGCCTCATCGACGAGGTGCTCACTCTGTCGCGTGTCGAGGCGGGGCGCGAGGTCACCAATCCCGAGCGCATTCCCGTACTCGAGGCGCTGCACGAGTCCGCAGTGCTGGCCGAGCCGCTCGCGGCGGAGAAGGGACTCGTGCTGCGCGTGGTGCCGCCGGACGACTCGTGTGCGGTGTGGGCGGACGCGACGAAGCTTCGGCAAATCCTGCTCAATCTCCTGACGAACGCGATCAAGTTCACCGACAGTGGCTCGGTGTCGATCGAGAGTGGGAAGTGTGGCGAGATGATCGAGATCATGGTGCGCGACACGGGGATCGGCATCTCGCCCGCTGATCACGAGCGGGTGTTCGACACGTTCTGGCAGGTCGAACAAAAATCGACTCGCAAGGTGGGTGGAACGGGGCTCGGCCTCAGCGTATCCCGCAGGCTCGCGCGGCTGATGCATGGCGAGCTCAACGTGCGATCACAACTCGGCGGAGGGAGCACATTCACGCTTCGACTCCCTGCCGCGACTCAATCATGAGAATTTTCTAATCGACAGAGTCTGGCGTCATTCGCCACACACAAAGTTCCCGATATACATTCTGAGTTACTGGGCGACAATTGACACGAAACGTTGCGACGTGCCCGATCGCGACGCAGGAACATCATGCCGAATCGTTCACACAGTGAAGTACCGGGCAAGCGGCCGTCGCGACTCTTCGTCATCGACGATGAGCCCACGATCCGTGCTGCGATCAAGCGATTTCTCACGCGGCGCGGTTGGGAGGTGGAGGAGGCTGAGGATGGGCGCGAGGCGCAACGACTGCTCCTCGAGTCGGAGCCCGGCCGATACGACGTGATCATGTGTGATTTGCGCATGCCGCACTTCACGGGTTCGGATCTGTACGCCGTGCTTTTGCAAAAGCGTCCCGATCTCGTGAAGCTGCTCGTGTTCTCCACTGGCGATGTGGCATCTAACGAGGCGTCGACCTTTTTGGAGGGCTCGGAGCGACCGGTGATCGAGAAGCCGTTCGAGCTCCAGGCGCTGGAGCAGGTGCTGGACAGAGTGCGCGACGGCGGCCGAGGTTCCGCGGCATCCTAGGGCGCCTCTTTGTGACGCAAAGTACTTGCGAAATTGGCCCGCTCGTCGCATGATTCGCCCCATGTCCACGCTCCACAGCCGCGCGATCGACGACCTGCGTTTCATCCGCGAGACCATGGAGAGCGCCACGGCGTTCACCGCGGTGTCCGGATGGGGGCAGATCGCCACCGGCGCCATCGCACTCGCCGCCGCGCTGGCCACACGCGAGCTCCCGCTGGGTGCGGAGTGGCTCACGGTCTGGCTCGGCGCCGCAACGCTCGCCGTTGTGATCGGGATCACGTCGAGCATCTGGAAGGGTCGCCGCGCCGGCGAGCCATTCATCGTCGCCCCGCTCCGCAAGTTCGTGCTCGGCTTCGCGCCGCCAATCGCGGTGGGCGTCGTACTCACGTTCTACTTCGCACGGCTCGGGCTCTACGCCGTGCTCCCCGCGTGCTGGCTCCTCCTCTATGGCGCCGGCGTCATGACCGGCGGCATGTTCTCCGTGCGATCGGTACCCGTGATGGGGATCTGTTTCATGGCGCTCGGATGCGTGGCGGTACTCGTGCCCGCGATGTGGAGCGCAGCGCTCCTCGCGGCGGGATTCGGCGCGCTGCCGATCATATTCGGCGCGCTCATCGCCTGGCGTTACGGTGGCTAGGGCCAGCTCCGCGGCGCGCCGCCGCACCGAGCCTCCCCTGGCGCGCCCCCTCGACGCTGCCGGCGGGCGCGACGCCGCCAAGGGCTCGCGCGAGCTCGACGCGCTCATTCACCATCGCCTTCGGCTAGGCATGGTGAGCGCGCTCGCGGCGAACGAATCGCTGTCGTTCAGCGAGCTCAAATCGCTCCTGCGCACCACCGATGGAAATCTCAGCGTCCACGCGCGCAAGCTCGAGGACGCGAGCTACGTCTCCTGCGCCAAGACATTCGAGGGACGTCGCCCTCTAACGACCTATCGCCTCGCGCCCGCCGGCAGGCGAGCGCTGCAGCGTTACCTCGCTCACATGGAAAGCATCAT
>JANWLO010000010.1 GCA_025450815.1 Gemmatimonadaceae bacterium | reverse complement strand
CTGAGAGACACAGAGGAGTAGGACTCAAGTCTTCCATGGCGGACTTCCCTGCCGCTTTTCCTCTGCGGCTCTCCGTATCCTCTGTGTCTCTGTGTCCCTCTTTTGTCTTTTTCTTCCTTTTTCAGCACCCTGTTAGGGCTTGCCCTTCACCTTCGATGCCCGCGCCGGTAGCGCGATCGCCACCGCTCGCCGCATCGCCGCGAAGAAGAGATCGGCCTCTCGCCGCTCGAGCGCCAGCGGGAATCCGCCGCCGGAGCGCGTCGTGAAGTAGAGCTGGAAGGTGGTCGAGTCGGTTTCGGCGCGGCGGATGAGGCTCACCGAGGCGCCGCTGTCCGACGCCTCCGCAATCATGCTGCGCTGTAGAATCACCACGGATCGCTTGCGCGGTGCGGCGCGCCGAATCACGCGGCGTGTGGAATCCGTCCATGCGCGCGCGTTCGATGCGCGCACCGTCACCGTCGCCGCACTGTCGCCCTGCGCGCCTGCGATGGAGACGAGAGCGCCGGGGCGCACGTCTATCTCGACCGCACCATCGGTGAAGCCGTAGCGCACGATCGTTCGCGTTCCCTGGGAATTCGAACTGTCCTGGGCCTGGAGCGCCAACGGTGCGAGAGCCAGCAGCGCGACTACGAACGAGAAGCGCATGACGCGAGCGCCTATGTGATCACCGCGTACCACTGGGCGCTTCGTGCTGCGCGAGTGAGAACAGATCCTGCTGCGTCGTTCCCTTCCGCAGCAATTCCACCGCCCGCACGAGCTGATTGTCGTCGCCGATCTCGCGGCGCTTCGCCGTCGCGTCGCCGAACGCGAATCGCGCGACGCGAACGCCGAGCACGCGGTCGACTTCCGGCGATGCATCGGAGTACAGCTTCGGGTCGATGACCACTCCAGCCGCGGTGAGCCGGCGATAGAACTCGTCGCGCCACGCCGGCGTCACGACGAAGTCGGGACGAACGCCGCTCTTGAGCTGCATCGCATAGTTGTAGAGCGTGATGTAGAACTCCTGCGACTTGGGCGTGATCGACTTGAGGAACTGCTGCTCGGGCGCGCTCAAGGTATCCGGCTGAACGACCACGTCCGGCGTGATTGCGCCGCCACCGTACACGACGCGACCACCGTCGCTCTTGTACTGCGGACGACTCTTCTTCGCGGAATCGGATTCGGCCGGGACGCACGCCTGCCTGCTGAGGTTCGCGGGGTCGCAAACGGAGTCCGGCTCCTCGACGATCTTTCCATCCACCACCTTCCGCTCCTTCTGAATCGATCGCCCGCTGGGCGTATACCACTTCGCCGTCGTCAGCTTGAGCGCCCATCCGCCGTCGAGCGTGAACAGCGACTGCACGAGTCCCTTGCCGAACGACGTCGTGCCGACGACGAGCGCGCGATCGTGATCCTGCAAGGCGCCCGCGACGATCTCGCTCGCCGATGCGGTGTAGCCGTCGGTGAGCACGACCAGCGGCAGCGTTGGCGCGAGCGGCGTACCCCGCGCTGCGTAGCGCTGCACTTCGCCCGAACGCGCCCGCACGGTTGCGATCTCCGCGCCGTCGCGCAGGAAGAGATTGCTGATGTCGATCGCCTGATCGACGATGCCGCCGCCGTTGCCGCGCAGGTCGATCACGATTCCGCGCGCGCCTTGCCGCGTGAGCGTCTGCACCGCGTGCTCAAACTCGTCGCCTGCCGTCTCGTTGAATTGCAGCAGCGGGAGATATCCGATCTTCCCGTCGAGCAGGATCGTGTACGGCACCGCCGGAATGTGAATCACGGCGCGCGTGAGCTTGAGTACGATCGGTGCCGCGACGCCCGGGCGGGCGAAGGTCACGTTCACTTGCGTGCCCGGGTTGCCCTTTAGCGCATCCGTTACCTGCGGAAGCTTCCACCCGTGCACAGGTTGGTTCTCCACCGCCACGATGTGATCACCGTCGTGCACACCGCCCGACTCGGCCGGAGTGTGCGGATAGACGCGGCTCACGACCGTGACACCCTGCTGGTCCTCGACGAGCATCCCGAGCCCCGCGTAGCGCCCACCGGTGCTTGCCGTGAACTCGGCCAGCTGCTTGGGCGAGTACAGCGCCGCGTACGGGTCATTGATCTCGCGCACGAGTCCGCGCGCCGCCTTTTCGTAGAGATCCGCACTGGGCACGGTATCCACGAATCGGTCGGAAACCAGCGACAGCACCTGGTCGAAGAGCCGTGCGCTGTCGCGCGTTGTGCTGCGTTCGACCAGGAATGCGCCTGTCGAAAGCGGCACGAGCACCAGGGCAGCCAATACGGATACGCGAACGCGCGTCATCGGACCTCGGGGGTCATGCGTGAAATCGGAATCGCCAATGCAGTGTAGCTCGAAAATGTCGTGCGGGGAATCGCCAGCACACTACTGACTGTGAAACACCGTGCTCGCCGCGAAAGTGCCAGCGCACTTTCAATGCCCTCGGGCGTCGAGTATCCTCCGTACACATGCAAAATACCCTACCGGCCGAGGAGTCCTCGGTGCAACGCTGCCTCCGCTGCGGGAGGGAGCTCGCCGAGCGCGATCCACGACCCCAATGTCCGTATTGCGGAGGACTGCTCGAGCTTCGTCATCCGCTACCGGCTGAACGAGGTGCGGCGCTGGCGTCCCGATTCCGAACATCCACCTCACCGTCGGGAGTTTGGCGCTTCGCGCCGATGGTTCTCCCATCCGCCGCATCCGCCCCAGTCACTTGGCCCGAAGGAAACACGGCGCTGATCGCCCGACGCCCGGTGGCCGAGTGGGCCGGTGTCGAGGCGCTGAAGCTGAAGCACGAAGGGCTCAACCCCACGGGCTCCTTCAAGGACCGCGGAATGACCGTCGGCGTTACACAGGCGGTCCGGATAGGCGCCACGGCGGTCGCGTGCGCGTCCACGGGAAACACCGGAGCATCGCTCGCGGCATACGCGGCGCTGGCGGGGTTGCCGGCGCTGGTTCTGGTACCGGCGGGCAAGGTGGCGATCGGCAAGCTCACGCAGTCGCTGGCGTACGGTGCGCGCACGCTGCTCGTCCGCGGCGACTTCGACGACTGTCTCCGGCTCGTGCGAGAAGCGAGCGAGGAGCTCGGTGTATATCTGCTCAACTCCGTGAATCCATTTCGCATCGAGGGGCAGAAGACGATCGTGCTCGAGATGCTCGAGCAGCTCGGGTGGGATGCGCCGGACTGGATCGCGCTGCCTGCCGGGAACCTCGGCAACACCGCGGCGTTCGGAAAAGCGTTGCGCGAAGCGCTGGCACTCGGGCTGATCACGCGGATGCCGCGGCTGCTCGCCGTGCAGTCCGATGGCGCCGCGCCGTTCGCGATGAGCTACCGCGAGGGATTCCGCGTTCGGCATCGCGTGCACGCCAACACCATCGCGACGGCGATCAACATTGGCGCACCAGCGAGCTATCAGCGCGCGGTGCAGTCGATCCGCGAGACCAACGGCGTCGTGACCGCGGTGAGCGACGCGGAGATCATGGAGGCGAAGTCGGTAATCGACGCGGCTGGAGTGGGGTGCGAGCCCGCGAGCGCGGCGAGCGTCGCCGGAGTGCGGCAGCACGTGCGCGCAGGAACCATCGCGCGCGATGCGCGAGTGGTGTGCGTACTCACCGGGCACGTGCTCAAGGATCCGGAGTCGCTCGATCGCTATCATCGCGGCACGGAGCCGCCGCCGGCCCGCGCGAATCGGCCGATCGAGATCGAGCCGACCGTGAGCGCAGTTGCGGCCGTGATGCGCACATTGCGCGCGGACTGACATTCTGGACAGGTAAAAATTGCCGAAACCGGTTAGTATGAATGAACAAAGAACTCTTGATTTCGATTCGATTCCTGGCTTCTCCCATCTCCGCCCAATATTTTTTGTTCGCCCCGGTGCGATCGCGCCGGCCCGAGTCGTCGGTTACACGATCAAATCGCTTCACGACTCGCGACGCATGACGCCGTCGGACGGCTCCTCCTCCGCCGGTGCGGCGCGCTGTCGTTCTTCCTACTTCATCTGAATCTCGGACGGTATACGTGACGAACGTCGAAATGCCATTGTGGCTCGCTGGGTCGAAATCGCGTGAGATCTTCGACGAGGAGCAGCTGCATCTCGCGCCAGGCGCGCAGAGCTTCGCGCTCTTCAGCCAGATTTGCATCGATCGCGGAGAGGGAGCGTTGCTCTTCGACGTCGACGGCAATCGCTTCATCGATCTAATGGCAGGCATTGGCGTGGCGAGCCTGGGCTACGCGCATCCGAAGTATGTCGCGGCGATACAGAAGCAGATCGCGAAGATTCACGTCGGCAGCTTCACCTCCGAGAATCGGGCGGTGCTCGTGAAGCTCCTCGCCGATCTCGCGCCGGGTGATATCAATCGCACTCAGCTCTATTCGAGCGGCGCCGAGGCGGTGGAGTCCGCGCTGCGTCTGGCGAAGTCGTACACGGGCAAGAGCGAGATCATCGGCTTCTGGGGCGGCTTCCACGGCAAGACCGGCGGTGTTCTTCCCCTGCTGGGCTCCAATTTCAAGTTCGACCTCGGGCCGCTCATGGCTGGTCGCTATTCGTCGCCCTACGACCCGGCTCACACGTGCGGCTTCGACCGTACGCATCGCGATTGCGATTGCGACGCGATCGGTTTCCTCCGCAAGAAGATCCAGTACGAGACGTCGAACGACATCGCGGCCATCATCGTCGAGCCGATCCAGGGCACGGCCGGCAACATCGTGCCGCGGCGCGGCTTCATGAAGGCGCTGCGCCAGCTGTGCGACGAGCTCGGCGCGCTCCTGATCGCGGACGAGATGATCACGGGCTTCGGCCGCACGGGCAAGATGTGGGGCATCGAGCACGAGCCGGGCGTCGTGCCGGACATCATGAGCTGCGGCAAGGGATTCGGCGGCGGCTTCCCGATGAGCGGCCTGCTCATTCGCGAAGAGGTCGCGTTCGCGAAGCCGTGGGCAAATCCGAGCGGCAGTTCGTCGAGTTACGGCGGCAACCCCATGGCGGCGGCGGCCGCGCGCGTGACGATCGAGACGATCATCGAAGAGGGGCTCGTCGAACACTCGCGGAAGCTCGGCGAGAAGATGCTCGCAGAGATTCAACGGTGGGAGCGTGAGATTCCGATCATCAGGGATGCGCGCGGGCGGGGTCTCATGATCGGCTTCGACATCGTCGAGCCGGGAACCGACAAGTTGCTCGACAAGAAGATCACGCGGCAGATTTTCGACGCGTGTCTGTCGCGCGGCGTGCTGTCGATGATCTACAATCCGGAGGTTCGCATCAACCCGCCACTCGTCATTTCCGAGGAGCTGGCGATGGAGGCGTTGGCGATCACCGAAGACGTGCTCCGCGAGACAGCGGACGCTCTCGTCCGGTGAGCAAATTGGCAGCAACGGCCGCGTTCCGAATTCCGGACGCGGCCACCGTGCGGGCGACGCCGCGTAGATATCGCGGTGCCGTCATCGGTCTGGGGAGTATCGCGCGGCAATCGCACATTCCGGGCTTCGCCTACGACGACGCCATGAGCGCGCGTCTCGAGATCGTTGCGACGGTGGACGCAGCGCCCTCCGTCGTGCCGCTCGAGGGAGTGCCGCAGCTCGGGCATCGCGACGCGCTGCGGTCGATCGGCGATATCGACTTCGTCGACATCTGCACGCCGACGTCGTCGCATCTCGATCTCACGCTGTGGGCGCTGGAGCAGGGCTATCACGTTCTATGCGAGAAGCCCGTTGCGCTCACTACCGCCGAGGCGCGCCGCATCGCCGACGCGGCGCGCGCGGCGGGTCGCGTGGTAATGCCGTGCCACCAGTACAGATTCAATCCGGTGTGGGTGCAGCTGCGGCAATGGCTCGAGCAGGGCGCCATCGGGCGCTGGCATCTCGCCGAGCTGCACGTGTACCGGCTGATGGCGGACCGTGGCACGAGCGGCGATCCGACGCCGTGGCGTGGACTGCGCGCTGACGCGGGCGGCGGCATTCTGCTCGATCATGGTACCCATCTCATCTATCAGATGCTCGACGCCGCCGGAGTACCGCCGCGCATTCGCGCGTGGACGGGGCGCCTGCGCCATCGCGATTACGATGTGGAGGACAGCGCGCATCTGCTGTTCGAATATCCCGAGCGGCTTGGCGTGATGTTTCTGACATGGGCAGCGCGTCATCGCGAGAATCATGTGCGCTTCATCGGTGATGCCGGATCGATCGATTGGACCGGCGGAATTCTTCACCTCGAACGAGATGGCGAGTCGGAGTCGTTCGACTTCACGGCGCAGCTCGACAAGTCGGCGTATCCGTCGTGGTTCGCTGGACTGTTCAATGCGTTCGCGGACGCCATGGACCGTGACGAGCTCGAACCGTCGTTGCGCGACATTGGAAACGTCGCCGCGGTGCTGGAGGGCGCGTACGAGGCAGCTCGCACGGGCGCCGCGCATGAGGTTCATCAAGCCTGAGGCCGTTAGCCGATGCGCCAGCCTTGCGCATTGGACCCGCCGCCTCCATGCTCTTTCGGCCGAAGCAGGCAGGGATTGGTGACGCAGCTGCGTCATTGATGAGCAAGATCGCTCGCAGTATCACCCTTACCGCACGAGACCATCATGGCGGGCATGCTCCAGGAGCAGTCCACTGATGAATGCCGATGCGCATGTCATCGCGCCGGCGCAGTCGTAATGCACGTGCTCGAATGCTGTCGACGTTGCCCCAAGTGTTCGCGGTCGATCGTGACGTCCCGGTTCGCCGACCACGTGGCCGCGTGCCACCCCGGCGGCGGGCTTCGCGAGCGCGACGTGTCCGCCCCACCCCCTCCCTGACCGCTAGCGCGACACCGCGATGTCGTAGGAACGCTTCTCGAACTCAGCGCGCGACCGCGCGATGAGCTCGAGCACTGTGCGCTTCTCCTCATCGCTGTTCCACCCGGTGTGGCGCTCAGCGCCTTCGCGCAGACGATCGACCCAGTCGATGAAGAAGTGCGCATCTTCGGGCGACCGTGGAGGGATTCCCGCGATCGTCAGATATACCGGGCTCGTCGTGGCGAACGGATAGATGTCGAGCACCGGCGGCGTCGCGTGCTCGCTCCACGCGCGCAGCGTGATCCAGCCGCTGCGCTCGACGCTTACCGTCTGCGTCGCGGAGGCGCTCCTGTGATCCGCCGAGAGAGGTACGGACGCGACGACCTTCCCATTCTGCACGAGCTCGAGGTGCTCGACGGCCACGATCGAGTGCATTTCCGAATGCACGGAGACGCTGTGCGTGCCGAGTGGAAATTTGATCTCGTCTCCGGGCTCCCTGCCGTTCACCGTGAGCGATAGCAGCGGCCCGTTCGTCGCGAACGTGCGCCCAGCCTTGATCGCGCTCATCCAGCGCGCGTGATCGAGAGTGGCGCCCGAGTGCACGTAGACGCGGTTCATTCCCACCGGTCCGCGAAGCGATGCGTAGTTCGTCATCGCATCCGTCCCCGCTCCCGCGGGAATTCGGAAGCCGCAGTTGAGCAGCCGGTACCAGACGTCGGCGGTCGAGCGGTGATCGCTGAACGCAACGATCTCCATGTAGTCGACTTTCCCCAGCGCGACATCCACCGGCAGCTCGCTCGTCACCCGGTTAACCGTGTCTTCCGGATTGGGCGGATCATCGAATGGGTGAACGTATCCCGTGATCGCACCCTGAGCGTGCGCGAGGTCGAACACGTTGGCGTTGGTCGGATAGAGACTGGCGGCCGGAGTGTTCGCGTACGCCGCGTAGCCCGGTATCAGTATGTTCTTCGTGAGCCCGAGCAGCCCACTGTGCCCCCAGTAGCTGGTGTGGAACTCCTGGCCGTGTACGATGAGCGTTGTGGGAGTGGACACGGGGTCGGGAGCGCCGCCTCCGAAATACGAAATGTCCGGCACCCGCTGCTCCTTGTTCACGATCAACTCCTCCACCACGTGCAGATCCTCAGCGCGCGCCATGAAGGCGAGCTGGCGAGGTACGGTGCGATAGGTGCCGCCGTAGTTCATGTGCACGTGGAGATCGCCGCTGTACCATCCCTTTCGCGGGAGGTTGACCAGCCGGTGCATCACGATGCTCAAGGTGCGCGTACCTCGATCGCTCACCTGAACGCTGCGCGTGGCGACGGCGTACTCGAGTCCGCGCGTCACCTCCACCGTGTACGATCCGGCTGGCACCGTTAGCCGGGACGACCCGCTCGTGTGATAGTAGCCAACCTCGAAGCGCCGCTCGGTGCGATCGAACGAATCGTCGGCGTGCATCAACGCGTCCGCGGGCGCCCAGCTCCGGCCATCCGCACCGGTGATCGAAACGCGTGCGTCGAGAGACTTCCCCGCCTCGTCCCTTACCGTCACGCCGAGCGTGCCCACCGGCTCAATGAACTTCAGTGTCTTGGACTCTACCTTCTGTTTCGCCGTACCTGGCACGTCGATCACCCAGAGTGACGTGTTACCGCCCTCGTTCGAGATGTAGGCGATGTGTTTTGCGTCGCGCGACCAACGCGGACTCGTCGCGTCGAAGGTGCCGTACGTGAGCTCCAGAGGATCGCCACCCTCACTCCGCATCAGCCAGAGCTGGTTGTACTGCGTACCGAGGTCGGAGCTGTAAACGACGCGGGTGCCGTCGGGCGACCAGTCCGGCCGCGCCTTCCACGTCGTCTCCTCATCATGGATGAGGCGCATTGAGTCGCCAGGCTCCGCGCTCGTGCGCCAGAAACCGCCAGTTCCCCAGATGTGGTTGCGATTTGAGACGACGATCAGCTCCTTCCCGTCCGGCGACCAGGTGGGCGAGAGAAAGTGATCGAACACGCTGTAGTAGTAGCGCGGCAGCTTGCTGTTGCGGTCCGTTGTGACACGGCGCGCCGCCGAGCCGCGGCCCTCGCGTACGCTCATCGTGTAGACGTGCCAACGTCCCTCATACGCCGTGCTCACGAACGCGATCCGATCGCCGCTAGGTGACCATCGTGGCTCCACGTTCACAGCGTGATTGCCCGTGAGCGCAGTCACCGCGCCGGTGGACAGATCCAGAAGCTCGAGCTCCAGCTCGTTCCCGTCGTAACGGTCGAACGCTACCCATCGACCATCCGGCGACACGTCAGGCTGGTAGTCGTAGCCGCCACCCGTCGTAAGCTGAGTTGCTTCCGTGGTGCCGAGCGTCTGTCGCCAGAGCGACCCGCGCATCGAGTACACGAGCGACTTCCCATCCGGCATCCACGCCGCGCCGCTCGGCCCCGTGGTGAGCTGCGGCAGGTACATCTCGCGGAAGTAGTACGGGTGCGGCACGTTGACTTGCTTGAGCACCGCTTCACGTTGAGCGGCGAGCGGCGCGGCGGCGGCGAGCGCGGCAACGGCAACAACGGCGAGCAGGGTCCGACGCACTAATGCCTCCTTCAGCAGGTTGCTGAAAAACCAGGAACTGCTCGACGCAGAGTCGCAGAGTTGAGCTGAGAGACGCAGAGTAGTGGGATTTAAGTCTTCCATGACGGACCCACCTGTCGGTTTTCCTCTTCGACTCTGCGTATCCTCTGCGGCTCTGCGTCCCTCGTTTGTCTTTGTCTTCCTCTTTTCTTTCAGCAACCTGTTAGCTCACGCAAGAATCAGAAACACGTCGTACAACGCGTGCGTCCACGCATCCACGCCGAAGCCGCGAAGCAGATAGAGCGCGCTGAAGAACAGCCCGGCGATCATCCGGAACACGAACGACTGTACCGTGAACACGTCGCCGTACGCACCCACGTAGTGAAACGCGGAGAACACGATTGCGCCCACTACCACGGCGAAGATCCCCGCAACGCGCGGCGTGAATCCGCACACCGTGCGTCCGAACGCGGCGAGCCCGCTCACGAGAATCACGCGAAAGAGCAGCTCCTCGTACAGCCCCGCGCCCAGCGAGACCATGAGCCGCGTAGGCATGTCCAGCTGCTGCATCGGCGCGATGGCAAGCGCGTGCAGCGTCCCGAGCACGCGCGCGGTAACCAGCCCCACCACCACGCCGAACGAGAGCGCCAGCACGATCGATTCCGCCAGCATCCCGGCGAAGTACGAAGCGCGTAGCGGCTGCGCGTTCGCGCGCGCGTCGCGCCATGCGCCCCACAGAAACAGCCCCACCAGCAGCACGCCGAACGCAAGCGGCCCCCACTGGCCCAGCGCCGCGTAGAACAGTGCCTTGAGGATGACGTCCGCCCCGTTCCGCACACCATGCGTCTCGCCGAGCGGAAGGATCGCAGCGAGGAGCTCGTAGAGCGCGAGCAGCGGGAGCGCGAACGTGTAGCTGTAGCGCGGCGCGCGGCTCGCGCGCCAATACGTCTGGACGGCGGCGACCGCCACTCAGCCGCCCTTCAGATAGAGTTTGGAGGGATCGAGCACCTCGCGCAGCAATCGCAGCTCCTCGCGCGAGGGCGGAGAGACCGTCTCGAGATCATCACGCACGCGCAGCGGCCAGCCCACGCGCGACGTCACGTCCTCCACCGTCATCCCCGGATACAGCGCCGCGAGCTCCATCTCGCCATCAAACTCCGACGCGACGAGCACACCCCGATCCGTGATCACCTTCACCGGTCCGG
Organism: Gemmatimonadaceae bacterium; assembly: GCA_025450815.1. Lineage (GTDB taxonomy): Bacteria > Gemmatimonadota > Gemmatimonadetes > Gemmatimonadales > Gemmatimonadaceae > FEN-1250. The sequence goes on along the minus strand of JANWLO010000010.1, from coordinate 7,699 downwards.
CGCCAGGCATTCCCCACTCCTTGCGCGAGCGCCCGCGCGAGCGATTGCCAGGGCTCGTGATGAAGTCCACCTCGGCTGGAAAGGCACGCGTGCTCAAGCGGCTGATGATCAGTGTGCGCCGCGCATGTATCGCGATCTCAGCGGCGCCGCCGCTCCCCGGCAACCGCACCTTCGGAGTTGCGTATTCGCCCACCACCGTCGTGTTGATGTTGCCGTAGCGATCGATCTGCGCGCCCCCGAGGAAGCCGACTTCGATGCGGCCACCCTGAAGGAAGAGCTGAAAGATGTCGGCCATCCCCGTCGCCATCAGCGAGCCCGTTACGAGCGAGGGATCGCCGATCGACACGGGCAGGCGCTCAGGCAGCGCGCCCACGGCGCCGGATTCGTAAATCAGTACGAGCCGCGGCGCGCGAGTCGCGCGCGCGAGATTGCACGCGAGATTGGGAAGTCCGATACCGACGAATACGATCTCGCCATCGCGCAGCTCGCGCGAGGCGATCACCGTCATCATCTCCTCGGCCGTGTACATCTGCTCAGTAGCCGTAGCTCACCCCCGCGCACACTCGGGGCGTGGCGGCGAGTCGCGTCGTGAGCCCGGGCTGGAGCGCCAGGTACGCCGCACGATCCTCGACGCCCAGCACGAACTCATCGAGATAGTTTGCGAGCGCGGCGGAGTCGCGGGAAATCTTCTCCCACGCCACGTAGAACTCGTTGTCTCGATCGTAGTGCCCCTGCGCGTACGACGGATGCGCGCCCCATGGCTCGACGACCACGGCATCCACGATCATCCCCGGAATCAGCGTGCGATTCGGATCCGCGCGCACGATGCTGGTGTCGACGAGCTCCTCGACCACCACGATCACGTGCCGCGACGCGAAGGCGGCCTCCTTCTGCACTCCGAGGAGTCCCCATATCTGCGTGTTCCCCTCCATATCCGCGCGCTGGGCGTGCACGATCGTGACGTCGGGGTTGAGCGCGGGCACCGCCGCGAGCGATTCGCCCGTGAAGGGGCAGGTCACCTGCCGAATACTCGGATTCACGGAGGGAATGTCGGTGCCCTGATAGTCCCGCAGCGGCCAGAACGGGAGGTGTGCGGCGCCCGCGCTGAATCGCGCGACCATACCGAAGTGCGAGTACTCCTCGATCTCGAGCGGCGGCGTCTTTGTCTCCACAGCGCGCCGAAAGGCGTGCAGCGCACCCACGCCCGGATTCCCCGCCCACGAGAACACGAGCTTTCGCGCGCACCCGGCCGCGATGAGCTGGTCGACGATGAGATCGGGCGTGAGGCGGCAGAGCACGAGCTCGCGACGTTTCTGCCGGATGATCTCGTGTCCGGCTGCGAAGCAAATGAGGTGAGTGAAACCCTCGATCACGACCGTGTCGCCGTCGTGCACGTAGCGCGCGTTCGCGTCGCGCATTGATACGACCTTCGACACTGCTGGCGCCCGTTCGCTCACGTCAGCGCGGTGAGCGAACGATCGATGATCTCGACCGCGATGTCGATATCCGTCTCGTCGATCACCAGCGGCGGGGCGAGTCGCAGCACGCTCTTGCCGCAGGTGAGGAGCAGCAACCCCTCCTGGAACGCGCGCTCCACGAGCGCGTGCGCAAGCTCGGGCGCCGGCTCGCGCGTCGCGCGATCCTTCACGAGCTCGACCCCGATCATGAGCCCCTTGCCGCGCACATCGCCGATTGATGGATGCCTCTCTTGCAGATCGCGCATGGCGCCGATGAGCTTTTCGCCGAGCGCGGGCACGCGCGGGAGCAGCTCGTTCTCGACGACGTCGAGCGTCGCCAGCGCGGCCGCGCACGACACGGGATTGCCGCCGAAGGTCGAGCCGTGCCCGCCATTCTCCCACTTCGTGATCGATTCCTTCGCGATGATCGCGCCCAGGGGCATTCCGGAGGCAAGCCCCTTCGCGCTGAGGAGAATGTCCGGCTCGATGCCTGCGAACTCCGTCGCCCACATCTTCCCCGTTCGACCGACGCCGCACTGAATCTCGTCGCACACGAGCAGGATGCCGTGCTTGTCGCACAGCTCGCGCAGTGCGGGAAGAAATTGTGGCGGCGGAACGATGTAGCCACCCTCACCCTGAATCGGCTCCACGAAGATCGCCGCAACGTCACGCGGATCGAGCTGGCGCGCGAACAGCTCCTCGATCGCGCCGATGCTGTGAACGTGACAATCGGCATGAGCCTGCCCGCATTCGCATCGATACGGATTCGCGTAGGGAACGTGGTACACCTCCGGGAGCAGCGGGCCAAAGCCGGCGTGCTGCTTCACCTTGCTGGACGTGAGCGTCATCGCACCGTACGTCCGGCCGTGGAACGCGCCCTTGAACGCGATCAGCCCCGCGCGGCGCGTGGAGTTGCGCGCGAGCTTGATCGCGCCGTCCACCGCCTCCGCGCCGGAGTTCGAGAGGAACACGCGCTTCTTGCTCGGCCCGGGGGCGAGCTTCGCGAGTCGCTCGAACAGATCAGCGAGCCCTTCGAAGTAAAAATCGGAGCCGCAGATGTGAAGGAAGTTATCGGCGGCGTTCTTGATCGCAGAGATGACCTTCGGATGTCCGTAACCAGTGGAGGCAACCGCGATTCCCGCCATGAAATCGAGGAATCGATTGCCGTCCACGTCCTCCACCATCGCCTTTTTCCCTCGCGCGATCACCAGCGGATATTCCTTGATGTAGCACGAAGAAGCATACGCGGCGTCCTTGGCGACCACTCGGCGTGCGTTGGGTCCGGGCACGGGGGTCGTGATGGACGGATAATCGCGCTTGGCGGCGACAGGGCGGGCGGTGGCGGTCATGGACGTTGCACCTGGGAGAGAAGGTGAAGAAATGGCAGCGGCGGAGAGGGCTGGACGTCACCCAAATCCCTACTCAGGAACCGGTGCGTGGATTGTGGTACGACTCTGTTCGCGCATGAACTGCATCACATAGTAGGGCCCGCATCCACCCTTGCCGGTGGATCCCGATCCCTTCCATCCGCAGAACGCCTGCGCGCCCGGCCACGCACCGGTGGTCGCACCGGTGCGCTTGTTCGCGTAGCAGACGCCAGCCTCGATCTCGTCAAAGAAGCGCGCGACCTCTTCGTCGCTTCCGCTGTATATCCCCGCCGTCAAACCGTACTCGGCGCGGTTGCTCTCGGCGATCGCCTCATCGAAGGAAGAAATCTCGCCGATCGCGAGCAGAGGCGCGAACAGCTCGGTGCGAAAGATGGTGCTCTCCAGCGGCAGCATCGCAATCGCGGGCGATACGTAGTGACCCTTCGCGAGCGCCCCCTTGGTGAGCCTCTGGCCTCCCATGAGCAGCTTCCCCTCCGTCTTCGCCTGTGCGCACGCACGCTCGTAGCGCTCCACCGATGACTCGTTGATCAGCGGACCGTAGAAGATGTCGCGCTGCGACGGATCGCCGATCGCGATCGCCTTCGTGCGCGCGATGAGCGCCTCCGTGAACGCGCGCGTCACGGATTTGTGTACGTACACGCGAGAGGTAGCCGAGCACTTCTGGTTCTGGAGACCGAACGCGGATCGCATCACCCCTTCGGCAGCCGCATCGATGTCTGCGCTGTCCATCACGATCGCAGCGTTCTTCCCGCCCAGCTCGAGAAGACACGGCCGCGTGTATCTCGCGCTGAACTCGGCGAAGATGCGCATCCCGACCGCTTTCGAGCCCGTGAACACGACTCCGTCCACGCCGGGGTGGCGCCAGATCGCGTCGCCGATGAGATGCCCAAGTCCCTGCACGATGTTGAACACGCCAGCGGGGAGGCCGGCATCGCGGTAGATCTCGTAGAGCTTGAACCCCGTCCACGGCGCATCTTCGGCAGGCTTGTAGACGATCGTGTTCCCGGCCACGAGAGCAGCGGACGACATGCCGGCCGAGAGCGCGAGCGGAAAGTTGAACGGCGCGATGCACGCGAACACACCAAACGGGCGGAGCACGTCGACGTTGCGCTCGATCGGCGTCATGCGCGCCATCTCGCGCACGAAGCCGTTCGCGTCCTCCATCTGCTGCGTGTAGTAGTCGATCAGATCCGCGGATTCCTCGGCGTCGCCCATCGCCTCGAGCCTGCTCTTCCCAACCTCGATGCTCATGATTGCCGCGAGCTCGAACTTGCGCTCGCGGATGAGCGCAGCGGCGCGACGCAGGAGCGCGATGCGCTCGCGCATCCCGAGCGCCGCCCACCCCTTCGCCGCGCCGCGCGCCGCGCGCACGGCGAGATCGATCTGTTCCGGGCGCGCCGTGGCGAAGGTGCCGAGCAGCTGCGTCGTGTCGATGGGCGAGACGTCGAGAATCGGCTCGGCGGTAGTCGTCACCGCGTTGCCGTCGATGTACATCGGGTATTCCTTGCCGCTCGCCCCGCGCGCGCGCACCAGCGCCTCATCGAACAGCGCGTGGAACTGCTCGAGGTCCACGTTGGTCGATGTGTAAGTGATCTTCGGAAGAGTCGTGGTGGCGACGGTCATATCGCTCGGATGGGGAATCAGGACGCCGCCAGCGCGCCGGCGACGGAGTCGTCGTACGCAATGCGGAAGAGGGTCACGAGCTCATCGATTTGCGCGGGCTCGATCACGAATGCAGGCGCCAGCATGACGAGGTCGCCATCGATGCCGTTCACGTGACCATAGTTGGGCCAGACTATGAGACCGGCGCGCTGCGCAGCCTCGGTGAACCGCTCCGCTACCCGCGCTCGGCGCGGGAAGGGTGCGCGCGTCTCGCGGTCCATCACGAACTCGACGCCGGCCAGCATTCCGCGACCGCGCACTTCGCCGACGTGCGGCAGATCGGCCAGCGATGCGAGCCGCTGAAGGATCGCGCCCATGGCGTGCGCGCGCTCGACGAGCTCGTGCTCGCGAATGTACCGGAGCGTCGCGAGCCCGGCGGCGCACGTCACCGCGTGGTGTGAGAACGTTTGCGCGTGCATGAGCGCTCCCGACCCGCGCGCGAGCACGTCGACGATACGTCGCGGCGCTGCCACCGCCGAGAGCGGCGCGTAGCCGCCGGAGATCCCCTTCCCCATCGTCATGATGTCCGGCGTAACGCCATACTGCTCGACCGCGGACCACGTGCCCGTGCGCCCCGCGCCGCACGCGACCTCGTCGGCCACAAAGAGTATCTCGTGGCGATCGCAGATCGCGCGGATGTTCCGGAAGTAATCAGCGCGCGGTGTGGCAGCCCCCGTCGACGACCCACCCACCGGCTCGGCGATGAAGGCCGCGACGTTGTCGGCGCCCAGCTCGAGTATGCGCTGCTCGAGCACCGCGCCCGAACACACCGCACACGACGCGTCGGCGCCACGGCACGCGCAGTGGTACGCGAGCGGAGCCGGAACGCGATGCACGTCCACTATCCACTCGTGGAAGAACGCGGCGTAGTGCGGCCTTGCGGATGCGGAGAGCGCGAGCAGAGTGTTGCCGTGGTAGCCCGGCGCCAGCGAGATGATCTCGTGCTTCGCGGGCCGCCCGCGTTCCACCCAGTACTGTCGCGCGAGCTTGAGCGCGGCCTCTACGGCCTCCGATCCGCTCGAGAGAAAATAAAGATGGTCGAGATCGCCCGGTAACAGCGCCGCCAACTCGCTGGCGAGCTCCTCCACCACTTCGGTGGTGAACGTCATACCGCTCACGTACGCGATCTGCCTTGCTTGCTGCGCCATGGCGACGCCAATCTCGACGACGCCGTGGCCAATGTTCGCGACGAACGCGCCTCCGCAGCCATCGAGATACCGACGGCCGTCCTCGTCCCACAGATAGCACCCTTCGCCGCGCACGACCTGAGGATAGTGGCGCGTGAGCTTCCGGTAGAAGACGTTCCCGTCGGGGTAGCGATGCGTGGCAGTGATCGGACGGTTCCTGGGGGGGAAGATGGCTAACTTATCGCGCCAGCACTCCCGGAAACAGGGTCAATGGCGATCTCGAACAACGTGAAGGCCCGCGCAAAACATCGCGCAGGCCTTCACGTCCCTCGCGGTCGCAGGTCGATCGCCAATTGCTAAACTACCGGACGACGACCCGTGATCAGGCGAATCAGCACGACCACGATCGCGATCACGAGAAGCAGATGGATCAACCCGCCGGCGACGTGAAACACGCCGAAGCCGAGGATCCAGAGAATGAATAGAATTACCGCCAGAGTCCAAAGCATGGTCGGAGTCCCCAAAAAAGGGTGAATGCCACGCTTGTTCGGTAAGCAACAGGCGTACCGCTGGGTTCGGACGGGCAGCGGCTGCGCTTGCCGGTGGGAGCGCACCCCCGTAGAATCCCGCCTCGCGCCCTCCACTCTTCGTGCAAACAAGCCATCGTGAACTCCCGTCTACTAATCCCGGCGCTCGCCGCGGCAACCGCATGCTTCGGGACGACCTCGCGCGCATCCGCGCAGCACGGCACACGACCGCTCGCCATCGAAGACATGAAGCGGCTCCGGGACGTGAGCGACGCGCAGCTGTCGCGCGATGGCGAGTGGATCGCCTACACCGTGTCCGCCATCGACAGCGGGCATGATCGCGCGCAGGGCGACATCTGGCTCGCACGATGGGACGGCACGCGCTCGGTACGGATGACGTGGGGCACTGACGACGAGCACTCGCCGCGATTCGTCGGCGATGGCAGCGCCCTCTCGTTCCTGTCGTCGCGCGGCGACGATCACGCTACCGATCAGCTCTGGATGATGCCGACGCACGGCGGCGAGGCTCACAAGCTCACCACAGTGAAGGACGGTGTGGATGACTACTCCTGGTCGCCGGACGGGAAACGAGTGGTGCTGGCGCTGCGCGACTCGACGCTCGACTCCGACAGTGCGCCGCATCCGATCGTGATCGATCGCTACCAGTTCAAGCAGGACGTGCAGGGATATCTCGACAATCACCGCGAGCATCTCTGGCTCCTCGACATAGCGTCGGGAAAGCTCACGCAGCTCACGACCGGCCAGCACGATGAGATGATGCCGGAGTGGTCGCCCGATGGGTCGTCGATCGCATTCGTGTCCAAGCGACAGCCCGATCCCGATCGCACCGACAACTGGGATCTCTACGTCATGGAGCCCGCGCCTGGCGCGACGGCGCGCCAGCTCACGCAGAACGATCTCGACGACAACGATCCCCAGTGGGAGAGCCGCTTCGCGTGGAGTCCGGACAGCCGCGAGATCGCCTTTCTGCAGGGCGGACGCGACAGCCTCATCTACTATTCTTTACAGCACCTGGCCGTGGTGCCGGCTGCCGGCGGTCCGGTGCGCGTGCTCACGAGCTCCGTCGATCGCAATTTCGTGAATCCCGCGTGGTCGTCCGACGGCGCATGGATCTATGCGCAACTCGAGGACGACGGCTCGATGATCCTCGCGCGCGTGCCTGGCGCAGGTGGCGTACTCGAACGCGTGCTTCCTGGCCGCCGTGTGCTCGCAGCAGTCACCACCGGCGGCGGACACGTTGCGATCGTTCAGAGCACCGTCACGCATCCCAACGATGTCTACGCGATCGATGGCGACAGCGCGCGCCAGCTCTCCGATCAGAATGCCTGGCTTAGCAACGTGCAGCTCGCGGAGCAGGTGCCGATCACCACGAAGAGCAAGGATGGCACCGCCGTGCACGGCTTCATCATGCGTCCCGTAAGCTACCTGGCCGGCACGCGCGTGCCGGCCGTCCTGCGCAGTCACGGCGGCCCAGTGTCCGAATGGGAAAACAGCTTCGAGCTCTCGTGGCAGATGCT
>JANWLO010000009.1 GCA_025450815.1 Gemmatimonadaceae bacterium | reverse complement strand
CGCTCGCCTCCGATGCGGTGATCGATCACCTCCAGTCGCTCGGCGTCACGGCGCTCGAGCTTCTTCCCGTGCACCACTTCGCCGTGGACCGCCAGCTCGCCGAGCGGGGGCTCACGAACTATTGGGGCTACAACACGGTCGGCTTCTTCGCGCCGGATGTACGCTACGCCGTGGGCGGTCTCGGAAGCCAGGTGGTGCAGTTCAAGTCGATGGTGAAGTCGCTGCACTCGGCCGGCATCGAAGTGATTCTCGACGTCGTCTACAATCACACGGCCGAGGGAAATCATCTCGGCCCGACGCTCTCGCTCAAGGGGATCGACAACAAGGCGTATTACAGGCTCGACCCGGATAATCCACGTTTCTACACGGACTACACGGGCACGGGCAACAGTCTCAACATGCTTCACCCGCGCACGATCCAGATGATCATGGATTCGTTGCGCTACTGGGTGACGGAGATGCACGTCGACGGTTTCCGATTCGATCTCGCGCCTGTGCTCGCGCGCGAGCTGTTCGAGGTGAACCGCCTCAGTGCGTTCTTCGACATCATCCACCAGGATCCGGTTCTTTCGCGAGTGAAGCTCATCGCGGAGCCGTGGGACCTGGGGCCGGGCGGCTACCAGGTGGGCAACTTTCCCATTGGCTGGGCGGAGTGGAACGGCAAGTATCGCGACGACGTGCGGAGATTCTGGCGCGGCGACGCCGGCATCGTGGGCGAGCTTGCGTCGCGCCTCTCCGGCTCGAGCGACATCTACCAGTGGAGTGCGCGCGAGGCGTACGCGAGCGTGAACTTCGTGGTGGCGCACGATGGCTTCACGCTCAACGATCTCGTGAGCTACGAGCGCAAGCACAACGAGGCCAATGGCGAGGAGAACCGCGATGGCGCGGACGACAACGTAAGCCGCAACTGGGGAGTCGAGGGACCGACGAACGATCCGAAGATCACGCGGCGCCGGGATCGCGAGATCAGGAATTTTCTGGCGACGCTGGCGTTCTCGCAGGGCGTGCCGATGATCGCGCACGGCGATGAGATCGCGCGCTCGCAGGGCGGCGACAACAACGTGTACGCGCAGGACAACGAGCTCTCGTGGATGAACTGGGATCTCGACGAGCGCGAGAAGGGGTTGCTGGAGTTCACGCGGCGCATCTTTGCGATCCGCCGCAACAACCCGGCGCTGCGCCGTCGCTACTTCTTTCGCGGCAAGCCGGTTGGCTCGGGCGCGAAGGAAGTGCTCTGGCTGCGCGCCGATGGCCAGGAGATGACGGACGCCGAGTGGCACGATCGCAGCGGCCACTCGCTCGGCATGCTCATTCGCGGCGAGGCCGCGGACGAGATCGATGAGCGCGGACGGCCGATCAAGGGTGACACGCTGCTGCTCATCGTGAACAACATGGAGGGCGAGGAGCAGTGGGCGCTGCCGAAGCTCGAGGTGGCCGGCCAGTGGATTCTCATGGTCGACACGGAGCGCCCGACGATCGCCGAGGAGGCGGTGGACGAGCTCACTCTCGTCCCGTTCTCGCTCGTGTTGCTGCGCTACGAGCTCGAGCCGGAGTCATGACGCCTCCGAGAAAGCCGCCCGCGCCTCCGGCGCTTCCCGGGGCGCTGTCCGGCATCGACCTCGGGGAGGTTGACCGGCTTCTCGCGGGCGACCACGCGGATCCGCATCGAATACTCGGCGCGCACACCGCCACCGTAAACGGCGCGGCGGGCGTCATCATCCGCGCGATGCACCCGGATGCCGTGCGTGTGGAGGCGCTGCTAGCGGACAAACGCGCGATCGATCTCCCGCGTCTCGCGGGCGGATTGTTCGGAGCGTTCCTCCCGGGCGAAACGGTACCGCTCCGCTATCGCCTGCGATTCCACTTCGGCGGTGGCGCGACGTGGGAGCGCGGCGATCCGTATCGCTTTTTGCCGACGGTGGGCGACGTCGATCTGCATCTCTTCAACGAGGGCACGCATCGCCGGCTGTGGGAGATGCTGGGCGCGCATCCGCGTGAGATCGACGGCGAGCGCGGCGTGTCGTTCGCGGTGTGGGCGCCCAACGCGCGAAGTGCGAGCGTGATCGGGCAGCACGAGATGTGGGATGGGCGGCTGATGCCGATGCGCAGGCTCGGATCTTCGGGAGTGTTCGAGCTCTTCATCCCGGACGTCGCGCCGGGAACGATGTACAAGTATCAGCTCCGCACGCGCGAGGGCATTCCGCGCATCAAGACAGATCCGTTCGCGTTCGGCATGGAGGCGCCGCCGGAGACTGCGTCCTGCGTGGTCGATCCCGCGCGCTACGCGTGGCACGACGGCGAGTGGATGGACGCGCGCCCAACGCGCGACAGCACGCGGCTACCGATGCTCATCTACGAGATGCACCTGGGCTCTTGGGCTCGTAATCCGTCCGAAGGCAATCGCACGCTCACCTATCGCGAGCTCGCGCCGCGACTCGTGGAGCACTGCGAGCGGCTCGGCTTCACGCACGTGGAGTTGATGCCGGTGATGGAGCATCCCTTCACCGGCTCGTGGGGCTACCAGGTGAGTGGCTACTTCGCGCCCACGCGACGCTACGGATCGCCGGACGACTTCAAGTTCTTCGTCGACACGCTGCACCGGGCCGGAATCGGCGTGATTCTCGACTGGGTGCCCGCGCACTTTCCCAAGGATGATTTCGCGCTGCGCCGCTTCGACGGTACGGCGCTCTACGAGCACGAGGATCCGCGACTGGGCGAGCACCCCGACTGGGGGACTCTCATTTTCAACTACTCGCGCACGGAGGTTCGGAACTTCCTCATCGCGAACGCGGTCTTCTGGCTGCGCGAGTACCACGCGGATGGGCTGCGCGTGGATGCCGTGGCGTCGATGCTCTATCTCGACTACAGCCGGAAGCCGGGCGAGTGGCTGCGCAACAGATTCGGCGGCCGCGAGAATCTCGACGCGATCGAGTTCATTCGCGCGATGAACGAGGCGGTGCGCATCGATGCGCCCGGCTGCTACACGATCGCCGAGGAGTCCACGTCGTGGCCGGGGGTCACGAAGCCGGTTGCGGAGGGCGGCCTCGGATTCACGTACAAGTGGAACATGGGATGGATGCACGACACGCTCGCGTATTTCAGCGAGGACCCGATCTATCGGTCGTACCATCAAGACCAGCTGACGTTCGCGATGGTGTACGAGTACAGCGAGCGCTTCATCATGCCGCTGTCGCACGACGAGGTGGTGCACCTCAAGCGATCGCTGCTCGAGAAGATGCCGGGCGACTCGTGGCAGAAGCTCGCGAACTTGCGCGTGATGCTCGCGTACATGTACACGCGCCCGGGAAAGAAGCTGCTCTTCATGGGCACGGAGATCGCGCCGTACTCGGAGTGGAATCACGACACGAGCCTCGACTGGCACCTCGCCGAAGATCCGTCGCACGCGGCCTTTCTGCGTTTCGTGCAGGAGCTCGGCGCGCTCTACGACGCCACTCCGGCGCTCTGGCGCGACGACTTCGTTCCGGCGGGATTCTCGTGGATCGATGTCGCGGACCGGATGAACTCCGTGCTCAGCTACGTGCGACACGCGGGCGACGCGCACGTGGTGGTGGTGCTCAACATGACGCCTGAGACTCGCTCGAACTATCGAGTGGGGGTGCCCGCAGCGGGGACGTATCGCGTGCTGCTCTCGAGCGACGCGCAGCGCTTTGGCGGAAGCGGCTATGGAAGCGAGGGCGACGTCCGCACCGACGCCTCTCCCTTCCATGGCCACCCGCAGTCCCTGTCGCTCTCTCTCCCTCCCCTCGGCGCGCTGGTGCTCGCGCCGCGCTAGTGCCGTGAATTGAAAAACCGCAGCGAAGCAAACGGATTTGGCGGACAAAAACGGTCAAAACCTTTGAGAGTGATGCGATCGAGTCTCAGCCTGGCAAGCGCTGTTTCCGTTTTATCCGTCCAGTCCGTTTGGTTCGTATCACCAAATTGTTGATGCCCGGATGAGGCAGTCTCGAAACGCCCCCCGCCACGCGCCCCCCTAAGCGGCGGGCGGCGGCTCGGGGTCCAACGCAAAGCGCAGCTTCCCAGCGATACCGCCCGCCGCGCGGTCGAGTTGCTCGGCGGCTTCGCCCGACAGCACTTCCACCCGGGCGCCCTGTTGCAGCGCCGCGTGCACGCTCGACTCGGCCTCGTCGGCCTCGGTGAAGAGGAAGGCAGGTGAAAGTACGAGCAGGTCCACTGCGCTCGTTCGGAGCGCGCGCTGAGTCGCTGGTACGCCGCGAACCGCGCGACCCTCCGCGCCCGCCACCTCGAGCATCGTGTCGAGCAGCGCGGTGCCGCGAGTCGCGCGCAACGCGCTCCCCGCGTGCTTGGCGGCGGTCGCGATCTCATCCTCCGTCGCGGTGAGTCCGAGCGTGGCGGAAATGTGCGTGCGCGCGGCGAGATGCGCCGGGAGCGCGGCGCCGGCAAAACGCGACCACGCGGGCGTGCCACCGATGAGTATCCAGCTTCCATCGCGCGCGAGCTCCGCGAGGCGATCGGCGAGCACTGTGCTGAGCCGGCGGAACGCCGTGATGCGGCGGCGCGCTGCGCGCTCGGTGCCGGTGGAGGATCGCGGCGCCGAGTATGATGTGCCTCGCGAATCGACTCGCGGAGGCACGCCGGTGTCGAGCGCGTCGACGGAGACTCGCATGTCGGAGAGCGCGTCGAGCCGCCCCCACGCGTAGCGATAGAGAGTTGCCGATCGCGAGTCTACGATCGCGACGATCACTGGATGATGCTGTTTGAGCACGCGCAGATACGGCGCGATCACCGGCCCGTCGCGCCAAATGGCCATGGTCGGCGTACGCGTCGGGAGCTCGTCAGCGAAGTGAACGCCGTTCGCGGTCGCGAGCGCCATCCATCCCGGCGCGCCCCAACTGCCGCTTTCGGGGAGCATCGCATTTTCGAGATGTGCAGCGGCGAGCGCGAACTCCCCGCGATCGTCGTCGGACAGAGTTGCGCCCGCGCCGCGCAGCGCCGTGTTGAGTGCCGGGCGCCATGCATCGCGCATCGCGGGATCCGTGACCCGCGTGTCGAGATAAACCGAGAGCACTTTCGTTGCCGACAGCTCGCGCACGAGTGTCCGCACCTGGGTCATCGTCAGCATGTCGTTCTCCATGAATGCGTGATGATCGCGGGAGAGGCCGTCGATCGCCGTTGCGCGCCGCCGCGCCGTCACGAGACGGCTCCGCAGCTGACGCAGTGCGCCGCCTCGGGCATCACGATGAGCCGGCCGTACGGGATGTTCGCGCCGCAGCGAATGCAGCTGCCGTACTCGCCGTTCGCCATGCGGTGGAGCGCGTTCTTCACCTGCACACTGCGCGTGCGAGTGTGGCCGTCGAGCGCAACGGCCAGTCCGCCGTGACCGCTCGCGTCGTCCTCATCGGATGGCGCGGGCGCGCTGTAGTCCTGTTCCTCCTCGGCATTGGTTGCGCGATCGAGCCATGCGAGCTCGTGCTCGAGCTCGATCCGGAGCTCGCGAAGTTGCGCGCGCGTGAGATGCTGATATGCGTACATGGTGGATTACTCCTCTCGTGAGTGGTCCGGGATTTCGATGGGCGAAACGCAAACCGCCCCACCTCGCGACGGAGCGCGGGTGGGGCGGGGAAAATCCGGCAATCGCCGGATGCGAGATCAGAGATCTCTACTCAGGCGATGCGCAAATTCTCCAGGCGTCCACACGCTCCACTCCGCGTCGCGTTGGCCACTCCACGCCACGCCGTGTGGGCGCAGCGGAGCGGGCCAACGCGCCCATGGCGGGCGGCGCTAACGCGTGTCTTGAGAGATCCCGAATTGGACATGAGGTGCATGTTCGCCCGAGCAACCATGAAAGGGAAGTGGCGCCTGTGAAGGCGTTGCCACGTGATACACACATCGCGCAGCGAAGTTTCAACTGTGAGTGCGGACTCGTCCGCGCTACGGGCTCAACCGGCGCGTTTATTGCGCGTGTTGCTGCACTGTCGGGCCCACTTTGTACATCGGGCGGAAATTTCCACGGAGGCAGTATGCACCAAACGATATCGCGAGTCACCACTCTCATGGTGCTCGCCGCGAGCTTCACGCTGGCTGGCTGTAAGGGGAAGGACAAAGGAGCAACCACCGATACCACGACGGCGACGGCCATGGCGGCCCATGATACGTCCACGTCGGCAGCAGCGAACGGTGCCGTAGCTGCACCGCTGTCCGACGCGAACATCGCCGCGCTACACAACGAGGTCAACGCTGGCGACAGCGCACTCGCGGCCGCGGCGCTGCCGAAGCTCACGAATTCAGACGTGAGGAGTTTCGCCAAAATGATGATGGGCGAGCACCACGGGCTGCTCGTGAAGGGGATTCAGGTGGAGAAGGCGCAGAACATTACGCCAGCGGCGCCCGCTACCGATCCGTTCAAGTCTGCGGTCGAAGCGGAGCAAAGTGCGCTGAGCTCGATGGCGAAGGGCGCCGCGTACGACTCCACGTATATCGCACACGAGGTCGGCATACATCAGGCCGTGCTCGAGTGGGCGAAGGCGAACATGCCGCAGAACGCTGCGTTTCAGGAATACGTCAAGGGCGCGGCGCCGGTGATCCAGCGTCATCTCGACAAGGGGCTCAGCATTCAATCCAAGCTGAGCGGCGGCAAGATGAGCTGATGCTCGTCGCTGTCTTCGCACCATGCGCGATGCACAAAGGCTCGACGCCTAGTGAGAAAGCTTCCTGAGCGCCGAGCCTTTGTGCATCGCGATGTGATCCGTATGATCGCTCTTGATCTCGTATTGCAGCTCGTTCGCGCTGGCGTGCACCGTGTAGCCCTTGAACTGGATGTGCGAGGTGACCACCCGCGTGATCCTCCCGTGCACACGTCCAGCCTCCGAATTCCAGCTCACGTGATCGCCGACCTTGTAGCGATTCGTAGTCATGACGTCGCACCTCCGGACAATGGTACGTTCGTACTATTGGACCTTTCGAAACAATCCGTCAAGCATAAGAACAAGCAAGGCAGGCCCCGTCGAAGGGCGATGAATCTCGACGGGCTGCTCTCCAATATCGCCACGGGGAGATGTATGGAAAAACCAATCGCACTCGGCATCTCGATCGCATTGTTGACCGTAGTCGCGACCTCCAGTGCGCAACAGGCCCGCGATGTCGCGGCCGCGCGCGACGCCACCGCAATCGCCGCTCCGCTCGCGCCGCTCGGCGACAGCGCCGGCACGTGGGTGACGCCAGCGAAGGACTACGCGGGCACGCGCTATTCCGCACTCGACAAGATCACGACGGCGAACGTCGGCCAGCTCAAGGAGCAGTGGAGTTATACCACCGGAATCAAGGACGGTCACGAAGGGCAGCCGCTGGTGGTGAATGGCACCATGTACATCGTGACGCCGTTTCCCGACAAGCTGATCGCCTTCGACTTGAGCAAGCCGGGCCCCGCGAAGAAATGGGAATACGATCCACCGGTCGATCCAGTGTCCTTCGGCAAAGCGTGCTGCGACGACGTGAATCGCGGAGCCGCGTACGCGGATGGGCTGATCGTGTTCAACACGCTGGACGATCACACCGTCGCCGTGAACGCCGAAACCGGGAAGCTCGCGTGGAGCACGAAGCTCGGCGACCCCAACACCGGCGAGACGATGACCATGGCACCGCTCATCGTGAACGGGAAAGTGATCGTCGGCGACTCGGGCGGCGAGATGGCGGTGTGGGGATGGGCCACTGCGCTCGATCTCAAGACGGGCCGCATTGTCTGGCGCGCGCGAAACACCGGCCCGGATCGCGACGTGCGCATCGGCCCGGATTTCAAGCCGTACTACAAATGGATGCAGGGCAAGGATCTCGGCGTGTCGAGTTGGAGGGGGCAGCAGTGGAAGATCGGCGGCGCCGCCGTCTGGGGTTGGGTCACGTATGATCCCGAGCTCAATCTCATCTATTACGGCACGTCCAATCCCGGCGTCTGGAATCCGGACATGCGCCCCGGCGACAACCTCTGGTCCGTGACCATCTGGGCGCGCAACCCCGACACCGGCGACGCCAAGTGGGCGTATCAGCTCACGCCGCACGACCAGTGGGATTACGATGGCGTGAACGAGAACATCCTCGCCGATCTCGAGATCAACGGCAAGCCGCGCAAGGTGCTCGTGCACTTCGATCGCAACGGCTTCGGCTACACGATCGATCGCACGAACGGCGAAGTCATCGTCGCCGAGCCGTTCAAGCCGACGAACTGGGCGTCGAAAATCGATCTGACAACCGGTCGCCCCGTCGTCAACGCGGACAAGGAAACGCACCAGGGCCGCCTGACGAAGAACATCTGCCCATCCTCCACAGGCGGAAAGGATGAGCAGCCTGCAGCGTACTCGCCGCAGACGAAGCTGTTCTACGTGCCGTCCACCAACGTGTGCATGGATTACGGCGGCATCGAGACCAAGTACATCTCGGGCACTCCGTACGTTGGTGCGGCAGTGAAGATGTACGCAGGCCCCGGCGGCAACGGCGCGCGCGGCGAATTTCTCGCGTGGGACGCAACCACGGGGAAGAAGGTGTGGGGCATCACCGAGAAATTCCCGGTGTGGAGCGGCACGCTCGTCACGGCTGGCGGCGTCGTGTTCTACGGCACGCTCGACGGCGACTTCAAGGCAGTGGATGCCAAGACGGGCACAGTGCTCTGGAAGACGCACTTCGATTCGGGGATCGTCGGCAATCCGATCGCGTACACGGGCCCCGATGGGAAGCAGTACATCGCCGTGTACTCGGGCGTTGGCGGATGGATGGGCGCAATCGTTCCCGGCCATCTCTCCATCGATGACCCGTGGGCCGCACTCGGCGCCGTGGGCGCCGTTCCCGATTTGCCTAGCGTGACGAAGCCGGGCGGAACGCTCCACGTGTTCGCGGTGGAGTAATCGCGCATGCGAGCGAGGGCGTTCGGAGCACTCATGATAGTGCCGATGGCGGGGCTGTTGTTGGCCAGCTCCGCCCGTGCGCCGGAGCCGGCGCACGTCGCCCCGCGCGCGCTCCGCGTGTGTGCAGATCCGAACAACATGCCGTTCTCGAGTCGCGACGGCAGCGGCTTCGAGAACAGGATCGCCGAGCGACTTGCGCGCGATCTTGATCTTCCTGTGAAATACACCTGGCTTCCACAGGGGCGCGGTTTCGTGCGAAAGACTCTCAACGCCGGGCTGTGCGACGTCATCATGGGCGTGCCGCACAACTACGATCTCGTGCGCACCACGCAGCCGTACTTCAGGTCCACCTACGCCTTCGTCTATCGCACGGGCAGCGCGTACGCCGTGCGGACGATGGATGATTCGGTGCTGACGCACCTGCGCATCGGCATCCACATCATCGGCGACGACTATCAGAACACGCCACCCGCGGAGGCGCTCGCGGCGCGTGGTATCATCGACAACGTCACCGGCTTCCCTATCTTCGGCGACTACTCCAAGCGCGATCCGGCCGCGGCAATAATCCACTCGGTGGCGCGCGACAGCATCGATGTCGCAATCGTGTGGGGTCCGTTCGCCGGCTATTTCGCCCCGCGCGAGCGCACGCCGCTCACCGTCGTACCTCTAACGAACGCCGTCGACGAATCGGGGCAGCCTTTCGCGTACGACATTTCGCTTGGCGTTCGTCATGCCGATTCCGCGTTCGCAGCCCGCCTCGATTCGCTGCTGGTTCGCGATCACGAAGCGATCGACGGAATCCTGCGCTCGTACCGAGTGCCGCTGCTCCCGCTGCTCCCGCTGGACTCGCATCAATCCCACGAATCACCACTACCACAATGAGGAAGCACTCCATGTCCTCTTCTCGCAAAGTCACTGCTCCCGCGATCTGTGCGGCCGCACTCCTCGTGCTCGCGGTCGCGTGCAAGGGCAAGGAAGCCGCGCCTCCCGCGGATACCACTCACCCGAGTACCGCCGCGGTCGACACGACTGTCGCGCAAGTCGCACTCCGTCCATTCACAGGAGACACCGCGAAGGCAGATGCCGGGCGGCTGATCTTTCTCCAGAAGAACTGCTACAGCTGCCACGGCGGGTTGGCGGGTGGTGCGATGGGTCCGAGCCTTCGCGACACGACGTGGAAGTACGGCGGTGCGGACTCGCTCATCTTCCACTCGATCCACGATGGGCGCCCGATGGGAATGCCGGCCTGGGGCAATCAGCTCACCACGGACCAGATCGACGAGCTCATCGTGTACATCCGCTCGCTCCGCACGACCGCCGAGCCTCAGTTCTTCTTCTGGGAGACGAAAGACGGAGTGGCCAAGCGGTCGTAACCGAATCACAGATCAACTTCATTTACCGCAGATCAACTTCATTTACCGCGGAG
The DNA here is from genome assembly GCA_025450815.1 of Gemmatimonadaceae bacterium. Lineage (GTDB taxonomy): Bacteria > Gemmatimonadota > Gemmatimonadetes > Gemmatimonadales > Gemmatimonadaceae > FEN-1250. The sequence continues at coordinate 1,081 of JANWLO010000009.1, read as the reverse complement.
ACGCAGAGGAACGCAGAGAAACGCGGAGGACGCGATAGGTTAACCCATTCATTCCTCTGCGCCTCTACCGCATCTCTGCGTCTCCGCGGTGAGGTCGTGTAGTAGCTTTCAGCCATGACACGCGCCGCCCTCATGCTCGCCCTGATCGCGATCGCGCCCAACACCGCGCGCGCGCAAAACTCGCTCCCACCCACGCACGCCGACACGCTCCGCGGCTCCATCACCCCCGAGCGCGCATGGTGGGACGTCACCTTCTACGACCTCCACGTTCGCGTCTCGCCGAGCGATAGCACGATCAGCGGCTACAACGGCATTACCTATCGCGTGCTCGCCCCCGCGCGCGAGATGCAGATCGATCTGCAGGAACCGCTCGTCGTCGACAGCATGGTGCAAGACGGCAGCTCGCTTCACTTCCGTCGCGACGGCAACGCGTTCTTCGTCGCGCTCACCGCGCCGCAGCCAGTCGCCTCGCAGAACACCGTCGTCGTCTACTACCACGGCCGCCCGCGCGTCGCGAAGAATCCGCCGTGGGATGGCGGCTTCACATGGTCGCGCGACTCACTCGGGAACCGCTGGATCGCAACCTCCAATCAGGGACTCGGCGCCAGCGTCTGGTGGCCCAACAAGGACACGCAGGCCGACGAGCCCGACAGCCAGCGCGTCGCCATCACGGTTCCCGATTCGATGATCGATGTGTCGAACGGCCGGCTGCGCAAGACGACGCGCAACGCCGATGGCACGACAATGTGGGAGTGGTTCGTCACGGAGCCGATCAACAACTACGACGTCGCCATCAACGCGGGCAACTACGCGCACTACAGCGAAATTTTCCACGGCGAAGATGGCCCGCTCACTCTCGACTTCTGGCCGCTCGCCTATCACCTCGACGCCGCGCACAAACAGTGGCCGCAGGTGACCTCGATGCTCACCTGCTTCGAGCACTGGTTCGGCCCATATCCATGGTATCCCGACGGCTACAAGCTCGTCGAGGCGCCGCACCTCGGCATGGAGCACCAGAGTGCCATCGCCTACGGCAATCACTTCCACAACGGCTACCTCGGCCGCGACCTCTCACACACGG
>JANWLO010000008.1 GCA_025450815.1 Gemmatimonadaceae bacterium | reverse complement strand
TGCTGATGGAGGCTGCGCGCCGCATCGACGAGTGGTCGCGCATCGAAGGCAAGGTCGCGCACCTTGGCGTGGTGCCGCTGCTCTCGAGCGTCGCGGACGATCATCCGGGACTCCTCGATCTTCGGCCACGCGAATGGGAAGTGCTCGCGGAGATCGATGGCGCACGCGATCTGCGCGCGATCGCGATGATGCTCGCGCAGAGCGAGTTCGACGTGGCACGCGTGACGTATGGCCTTCTGTCCACGGGAATCGTCGAGCTGCGCAACGGCACGCATCCGCCGGAGCTAAACGGCAATGCGCCGACGCCTGCGATGCCGACGACGGTGCAGCCGCTGGAGGCTGCGATCACGGCTCTCGAATCGGGTGAGCCACAAGTTGCGCTCGCGATCGCTCAGCGGATCACCGCCGAGACGCCCGCGCTCGCTGACGGACACCTGCTGTTGTCGCGCATCCTCACGCGCCTGGGCCGTCACGCGGAAGCGGCGCATGCCGTGGCGCGCGGGCTCCAGGCGGATCCGCTCAACGGTGATTTGCACGCGGCCAATGGCTACGCGGCGGCGTGGCGCGGCGACTACCTGGACGCGCTCGCGAGCTGGGAGCGCGCGCTACGCCTGAACCCCGGTAGCGCCGACGCGCCGCGCATCCGCGCGGCGCGCGATTACGCGAGCCGGTTGCGATGCCTTCTGCAGGAGCAGATGGATGTCTGAAGAGATCAGAAGGCTGAGCGAGGAGCTCGCGCGGGATCCGTCGAGCCTCGTCTTCATGCAGCTCGGAGAGGCGCTCAGGCGCGCCGGCCAGCTCGACCTCGGACTCAAGGTTGCGCACCGCGGGCTCGAACGCCACGCGCACAACGCGGACGCGCACGACCTGCTCGCCCGCATTCGCGTGGACCGCGGCGAGCTTCAGGATGCGTTCGACGAATGGGACATGGTGCTGCGCCTCGCTCCCTCGCACGTGGGCGCGCGCAAGGGCATGGGCTACGTGCTGTTCAAGCAGGGGAAGCTCACCGAGGCGGAGTCGCATCTGAGCATGGCCGCGACGCACGATCGCGGCGACTCGTCTATCGCGACCGCGCTGCGCATGGTGCGCCGGCTGTTGCGCTACGCTCGTGTGGCGGGGAATGGAAATGGCGCGCCGGGGCACGACGATCTCGTGGCTGCGCAACGGCGCGTGGAGGAGGAGGCGCGGCAGCTCTTCGCGGACATACTCGGTGAGGGGGAGCACACGGCGTTGCTGCTCAACGCCGACGGCCTCGTCGCGGCGGGGCTGTACGTAACGGCCGACGGCGAGGATGTATCGCAGGAGGTTGGCGCGGCGCTCACGGGCGTGCGCGACGAGGCGTTGCGCGCCGTTCGCCACCTCGATCTCGGCGCGTGGCACGCGGTGGTGTACGAGACCGATCTCGCGACCGTCGCGCTCGCGCCCGCTCTGGATGAATCGATGGTGCTCGTGGCGGCGTCGCACACGATACCGCTCGGCTTCGTCCGCCGCGTGCTCGGCCGATGCGTGCAGCGCGCGACGTCGTGGCTCGAGGAGGTCGCATGAGCGCGTCGCCGTTCGAGAGCGTGTTGTCGCTGCTCATCCGGCAGCGCGGAGTGCTCGGCTGTCTCGTCGTGGGCGAGGCGGATGGGATCATCGTCGACTCGAACGTGCAGGTGGGCATTCAGTCGAACGTGGTCGCGGCGCTGGCGGCGGCGCTCTATCGCAAGGCGCGCCTGTGCTCCGCCGCGGCCGGGCTAAGCACGATAGGCTTCCTGCAACTCGAGGCGGAGCGTGGACACATCTGCGCGATCGGGCGCGATGGACTCGTTCTCGTGACGCTGGCGGAGCCGCGGGCGCACATCGGCCGGATTCGCGGCGCGATGCTCGAGTCGTTGAGCGTGCTCGCGTGAGAACTCACGTCGCGGAGCCGTGGATCGAGGCTCCGCTCCAGACGTTCGTCGACGATGCGCATGCGCTGTTCGCGCTTCTGCTGCATCCGAATGGCCAGGTAATGGGTCAGTTTGGCTTCACGCGCGCCGTGGACGTAATGGCCGCATGCGCGCTGGCGGCGGCGATCCACGCGTCCGCGGGCGAGCTCGGGAAGGAGCTGGATGGCAAGCCATTTCGCGAGATGTATCATGCGGGACGCGACAGGCAGATTTTCATCGGGGACGTGCCTACCACTCGTCAGCGCTTCGTATTTCTCACTGTGTTCGACTCCGAAAGCTCACTTGGGCTCGTCCGTATCTATTTTCAGGAGTTGTGTGAGCTGCTCGAGGATGCGCAGCCGCCGGCACTTGCACAGGCGCCGATATCCGGCGCGTCGCTCGAGCACGACCTGAATCGCAATCTCGCCATTCTGTTCGGCCGCGCGCCTCGCGGCGCGGACGGCGGCGAGTCTTCTCTCTCCCTGTCCTGAAGCGCCGTGTCACTGGTCAACTACGCCACCCGCGAAATCACCTGCAAGATCGTGTACTACGGTCCCGGACGGTCGGGAAAAACCACCAACCTGCATTACATTTACGAGCAGGTTCCCGGGGATCGCAAGGGACAAATGGTGTCTCTCGCGACGCAGACGGATCGCACGCTCTTCTTCGATTTCCTGCCGCTCGACCTCGGCACCATCTCCGGTTTCTCCACGAGATTCCAGCTCTACACGGTGCCGGGCCAGGTCTATTACCAGGCGACGCGAAAGCTGGTGCTGCACGGCGCGGACGGCGTCGTCTTCGTCGCCGACAGCCAGGCGCGTCAGCTCGCGGAGAACATCGAGAGCATGCAGGATCTTCACGCGAATCTCGCGGAGTACGACATCGACGTTCGCACAATGCCGCTCGTGCTCCAGTACAACAAACAGGATCTGCCGCGCACGCTCATCTCGACCGTACCCGAGCTGGAGGACGCGTTGAACTTCCGCGAGGTACCGTCGTTCGCGGCCGATGCGCTCCACGGCACCGGAGTGTTCGAAACGCTTCGCGGCATCGCGGGGCTCGTGCTGAAACGACTTAGCGCCGGCTCGGCTCCCGCGTCGGCGGCAGCCGCTGCGGGAGGCCGCTGACGGTGGATCTCGATCCGCGCTATCGCTTCGAGAATTACATAGTAGGGGGTGCCAACCGCCTCGCCGTGTCCGCGGCGCGAGCGGTGGGGCAGTCCCCGGGCACGTCGTACAATCCGCTGTTCATCTACAGCAGCTCCGGGCTCGGCAAAACGCATCTGATGCTCGCCATCGGGCACCTCGCGCGCCAGCTCAATCCGGCGATCACGGTGGAGTATGTCACCCTCGAGGAGTTCGTCGAGGAGCTCAACCACGCGATCGGCGACAGCGCCATGGAACTGTTCAAGCAGCGCTTCCACATGGTGGACATGCTGCTGCTCGACGACGTGCAGTTTCTCGCGGGGCGCAAAGAGACTCAAAGCGAGATGCTCCGCCTCTTCAACACGCTGCAGCGCGCCGGGAAACAGGTCGTACTGACGAGCGATCGGCCGCCCGCCGAGATCGCGGACCTGGATGAGCGGCTGATCACGCGGCTCACGGGCGGACTCGTGGTGGACGTCGGTACGCCGGACTACGAGACGCGCGTGGCGATTCTGCGCAGCAAGTGCGAGGAGCGCGGCGTGCAATTCGAGCCGGGCGTGCTCGACGAGGTCGCGCGCATCAACTTTACGAACGTGCGCGAGCTGCAAGGCGCGCTCAATCGTCTCATCGCCTGCCAGACGCTCGAAGAGGCGCCGGTGACCGCGCGCAGCGTGCGCGAGCTGCTCGGCGAGAAACCCGACACGCCGCTGCTCGTGCCCGCCGCTGCGCGCGGCCAGGAGTTCGCGAGCTTTCTCTCCGATCTGAGCGAGGTCGTCGCGCAGCACATCGACAGCTGGCGAGTGCGCGTGGTCGAGGCGATGACGTACTGGCACCAGCTGGGCTACGTCACGCTAGTGCTGGATCGCGCGCTGGAAGCGACTGAGGAGCCGGACGTCGACGTGCTGCTGTCGCGCTACGAAGCGTCGATCCGGCGGCTCAAGGAGCTCGAACAGGAGGCCGCCAAGATCGACCCGCATCTCGCGGCATCGGAGCTCTTTCACGATCCGGAGCGTGTGGGCGAGGCGGAGCTCGTGCTCGCGCGACTGGTCGGCGGCGCGGAGCCGCCGCCGGGCCCCGATCCCGCGCTCTCTCGCGCGGAGCTCGAGGTTGGTGCGTCGAACCAGCTCGCGGTGCACGCGGTGGACACGATCATCGACGAGCCCGGAAAGAAGTACAATCCGCTCTACATCTACGGACCGTCGGGCGTGGGCAAGACGCACCTGCTGCACGCGCTCGGCAACGAGCTCGTGGGCCAGAGCGGCGGCGCGTTCACGGTCGCGGTGGTGAACGCCGAGCAGTTCATCGATGAGCTGATTGCGGCGCTGCAGGACGAGACGATCGAGAAGTGGCGCGCGCGCTACCGCATGGTCGACGCGCTGATTCTCGATGACGTCGATCGCTGCGCGGGGAAGGAGCGCTCGCAGGAGGAGCTCTTCCACATCTTCAACAGCCTGTTTTACAACGGCCGTCAGATCGTGTTCGCGAGCACGCAGGCGCCCAAGTCGATCGAGGGGCTGGAAGAGCGACTGCGCTCGAGATTCGAGGGCGGCCTCGTGGTTGAGATCCAGCCGCCGGACCACGCGCTCCGGGAAAAGCTTTACGCGCGCTATCTCTCCGCGGCCGGCGAGCGGATGGATCGCCCGCTCGTCGACTTCCTGGCGTCGCGCTCAGTGGCGAGCGTGGCCGAAATGAAGGCGGTCGTCGACCGGCTGCTCAAGGCCGCGGTCGTGGTGGGGGTGCCGCTCAACGCGTCGTTCGCACGCAAGGAGCTCGAGGGCGGCGCCACCGCGCCCGTCACCTCGCGCCAGACCAACGGCCGCGACGCCGATGTGTTCTTCCTCGACGAGGAAAAAATCCTCTGGGACTGGCCCGACGTCACCGGTCGGGCAATCGAGGAGTTCCGGTAGATGGCGATCAAGGGAAGCCTTCGCGAGGCGAGTCTGCCCGACGTGCTGCAGCTGCTGGCGATGGGACAGAAGACCGGCTGTCTCAGCGTCACCGACCGCAACAACTTCGGCTATATCTACTTCGATCGCGGGCGAATCTCCTACGCGTCGATCGTCAACCGGCGCGACCGGCTCGGCGACACGCTCGTCAAGAACGCCGTGATCACGCAGCGCGAGCTCGACGCCGCGATCGATGCGCAGGCCACTCAGCAGCGCAACAAGCGCATCGGCGAAATCCTGATCGAGCAGCACATC
>JANWLO010000007.1 GCA_025450815.1 Gemmatimonadaceae bacterium | reverse complement strand
TGAAGAGGTCGAGCTGGTGCTCGCCCGTTGCATAGCGGCTGGATGCCCAGACGAGCTGCCGGCCATCGGGGCTGAATTGCGGGAAGCCATCGAAGCCGGCGGCCGTGGTAACCTGTTCGAGGCCGCTGCCATCGTCGTTCACGAGGTACAGATCGAAGTCGCCGCTGTGCGGGCTCTTGTAGTTGGAGGAGAAGATGATCTTCCTCCCATCCGGCGTGAAGAACGGTGCAAAGTTGGCGCCGCCCAGGTGCGTGATCTGATGCTGGTCGCTCCCATCGGCGTTCATCACCCAGATCTCCATCTTGTTCGGCCGCACGATCGACTGGTGCAGGAGGTCTTCGTATTGCGCGAGCTCGGTGGAGTCCGTGGGATGATACGCGCGATAGACGATGCGTTTGCCGTCCGGCGAGAAGAACGGTCCGCCGTCGTAGCCGATGGAGTGCGTGAGCCGGTGAACGTTCGTGCCGTCCACGTTCATCGTATAGATGTCGAGATCGCCGTCCTTGAGCGACGTGAAGACGATCGTCTTGCCGTCGGGTGAGAGCGTTCCCTCGGCGGTATACACACCGTTATTGGTGAGGCGCTCGGTGCCGGTACCGTCGGGGTTCGACGTGTAGATGTCATACCTGTCGAGGCCCCAAACGTAGCCTTTCGACGGGTCCGGCTTGCGTGGGCAGGCGCTGTCCGCCGCGCGCGTCGAAGCGTAGAAGACCTTCGTGTCGTACGCGAAGAAGTAGCCGCACGTCGTCTTCCCGGTGCCGTCGGAGATTCGGTGCTGATCGGATCCGTCGGCGTTCATGACGAATTCCTGGTCGCAGCTCCGGCCATCGCGCGTGCTTTGAAAAATCAGCCGCTTCCCGTCCGCGCTGAAGTAGGCCTCGGCGTTCTCGCCGCCATGTGTGAGTTGGCGGATGTTCGCGAGGTGGGGCTCGGTTGCGTGGAGGGGCGCTCGGACGGGGGCCGGAGCGGGCGTGACAGGGCGCGCGGCGCCTCCGTGACAAGCGACCGCAGCCACGATCGTGACCGCGGTAAATACCTCGCGAGCATATCGCATTCCGGAAAGCTAATGAGCCGGAGTTGCGTCCGCCCGCGCGATGGAGAAGAGGTCCTTCTGCGTCTGCCCTTTGTGGAGGATCTCCAGCGCCTTGCGTAGCTGCGGATCGTCCGGAATGGTGCGGCGGAAGGCGGTCGAGTCGCCGAACGCGAGCCGCGCCACCTGCTGCGAGAGCGACCGGTCCACGAGCTGGGTCGCCACGTCGTACTGCTTGCGGTCCGTGAGCACCTTGGCAGCAACAAGCCGCTTGTAGAGCTCATCGCGCCACTGCGGGGTGACGGTGAAGTTCTTTGCGACGTGATCCTTGAGCTCGAAGGCGTAGCTGTACAGCACACCGCGGTACACCGGGAACTTGGGTGCGATCGCCTTCGCGAATTCCTGCTCGGCGGTGCTCGCCGTGTCTTCCGGAACGATCACGTCCGGCGTAACGCCGCCGCCGCCGTACACCGTGCGTCCGGCGTCGCTCTTGTAGGCTGGGCGGTGTTTCTTCACCGAATCCTGCTCGAGTGAATCCGGCGCTGCCTCCTCACTTGGCGTCGCACCGGCGGCGTCGTCGGGATCGATGCGCTTGCGATTCTTCTGAATAGAGCGGCCGCTCGGCGTGTACCACTTGCCGGTGGTGAGCTTCATCGCCCAGCCGTCCTCGAGCGGAAACACGGTTTGCACGAGCCCCTTTCCGAACGACGTCGTGCCGACAACGAGCGCGCGATCGTGATCCTGCAGCGCGCCCGTGACGATCTCACTGGCGGATGCCGAGTATCCGTCGACGAGCACGACGAGCGGCACGTCCGGTATGTGCTGGCCGCCGTGTGTCGTGAATACCTGCGGCGGACCTGTTCGCGTGCGGACGCTGGCGATCGTCTGGCCATCCTTCAGAAAGAGATCGGCGACGTCGAGTCCCTGATCGAGAATGCCGCCGGGATCGGTGCGGAGATCGAGCACGATTCCCTTGGCGCCTTCGCTGAGCAACCGGTGCACGCTGGCGCGCAGCTCCGATGCGGAGTTCTCGCTGAACGTTTGCAACGGCACGTACGCGATCTTGTTGTCGAGCATCAGCGAGTACGGCACCGCCGGCACATGGATTTCGGCGCGCGTAAACGAATGCTCAATGGGCTGCGCGATTCCGGGACGCCCGAACTTGACGTTGACCTTTGTTCCGATCGTTCCCACCAGCACATCGGACACCTGCTGCGATGTCCATCCACGCGTCGATGCCGTGTCAATGCCGACGATGTGATCACCGTCGGCGACGCCCGCCTGCTCGGCAGGCGTGTGGTCGAACACGCGTACGACGACGATCGCGCCTTCCTGCTGCTCGATCTGCATCCCGATGCCGCCGTACTTTCCGGTGGCGACGGTGGAGAATCGCTTTAGCTGAGCCGGCGAGAAAAGCTCTGAATACGGATCGTTGAGCTGTTGCACGAGACCGCGTGCGGCCTTCTCGAAGAGCTGGTTCTGCTGGAGAGTGTCGACGAAACGATCGCTGACGAGCGAGAGCACCTGGTCGAACACGTGTGCGCCATCACGGGTGGATTGACGCTCGATCGCGGCTCCGCCGATGACGATGGGAAGCGCGATCACGCCGAGCAGTGCCGCATTGCGAATACGAGACATGGATACCTGTGATGGGGACGCTCGATGCTCCCCTCAATACGAAGGCGCGAGAGTATTGTTCCCCCCTCGCGCGCGCTTTGCGGCGGAGCTACTCCCCGCCGCCTTCACTTCCAGATGCCGTTGCGCCGCCACCGCTCGAAAGAATCTGCTTCCACGTCATCTCGGGACCCTTGCGAAATCCTTTCTGCGTCAGCTTCACACCCTCCGGGGAGATCGCGACCATATACGCCGCACCATCGATGTCGATCTCACGTTTCAGGGTCTTATCGAGCTTAGTCGCCATGACGAGCACTCCGGGTAGGGGTAGACAACAGATGGGTCTGCAACTGCAAGGTTCACGCTACGTCTGGGTCCGGTTGCCGAGCGCGTATTCAACATACCACTCCCGCATCTGTTGCCGTACGTCCACTTCGCGCAAGAGGCCGGCCGCAATCAGCATTTCGTGTGCAGGTTGTAACACCCGCTGGAGGTGCGACGGATAACGCTGCGCGAGGGGCAGCTGTTCGGCCAACTGCCCGAGTGAAACGCGCCACCGATCGCACCCTTCTTCGTGTGCCACCTCGAGCAGACGGTAGAGGCGTCTCGCCACCGGCGATGAGAGCGCCATGTACCGTGCAGCCGAGAGGAGCACCATGTGTCCTGCCGCAATGTTCGCGCGCGCAACGGGCGACAACGTGACATACGCCTCACCGGGCTCGGACGCTGGAAATGCGGAAAAGAGGGTGAGCTGCTCGCGATCGGCGAAGCGGCGACGCTCGATCACGACGGCGGTGAGGATCGTGAATCGTGCGTCGACGAGCTCGCGCAAGTTCCCATCGTAGTACGCGCGATTCGACTCGAGCGTGGTGTGCTGCAGACGCGTAAGTGCCGAGCGGAGCTGCTCGTAGGTGCGTCCATCGACGCGGCGGCCGATGGATCGCAGAAACGCATGGAGTGTGAATGTGACGGTGCCGTCCGCGGGGGAGCCTGCCTCTTCGTAACGTCGCCACAGCTCGACGTAGACGTCCTGGTCGAAGGTGCCGGGGAGTCGGTCGCCGGGATTCGGGAGGACGCGCCATCGGCCGCCGGCGGGCGGCAGAAAGGTGATTGCCGAGTCGTCCGCGGAATCACTGAGGCGGAAGATCGGCAGAGTTTCGAGCGACCGGTCGAGCGCGATCGTCCGCGCAGCCGTTCGGCGTCGCGAGGCGAGAACCATGTCGGGGAAAGGTGGAGCGGCGGTTCGGGGTGAGCAAGGCGAGCGCGTCGATCGCCGGAGCCGGCCTCTGGCGCGGCGTCAGCCTTGCATGGGGCTGGGCCATGACGAAGAAGAAGCGTGTGCGTGCGGCGAGGGCGCGTCCGGCGAGCGACGATAAGCGGAGCGTGTTCGAGAGGATCGGCCTCGTGCTCGGCGGACTGCTGCTCGTGCTGTTCACGATCATCGGGATGGAGTTCACCCTTCACGGCTCGCATCTGTCGCACCTGGAAGGCGTGGGAAGCGCGGCGCCGGCCGTGGGCGACTCGCTGTTCGTGCGCACGATGGAGGTGTTCACCGGCACGCATCTGACGGACGGGAACCACGTCACCGTTCTCCTCGACGGCGAGCAGACCTTTCCCGCGATCTGGAAGGAGCTGCGGGGCGCGAAGCAGACGATCACGCTGCAGATGTACTACTTCGAGCCCGGGGAAATCGCGGACACGCTGTCCGCGGTCCTGCGCGAGCGCGCGCGGAACGGCGTGTCCGTCCATCTGCTAACAGATGCGTTCGGCGCACAGAAAATCACGCGCGGATACCGCGATTCGCTCGATGCCGCCGGCGTGCACACGGCGATCTTCCGCCCTGTGCACTGGTACGAGATGCAGAAGTTGCAGAATCGCTCTCACATTCGTGCGATCGTGATCGACGGTCGTATCGGATTCACCGGCGGGTTCGGCATCGCGGACAAGTGGCTCGGCAACGGACATTCGAAGGATCAGTGGCGCGACACCGACGTCCGGCTTACCGGTCCCGCAGTGTCGCAATTGCAGGCGACATTCGCGGAGGGATGGGTGGAGGCGACGGGGAATCTTCTCACAGGCGAGAAGTATTTCCCGAGGGAGCCGGTCAGGGAGGAGCCTGCCGAGACGGCGGGGCTGCTGGATGCGCAACCGACGATTGGCAGCACTCCCGCCGAGCGGTTTCTCGCACTGAGCATCGCCGGCGCGCGGCATCGGCTCTACATCACCAACTCGTACTTCGTGCCGAACCGCGATTTCAAGCGACTGCTCGTGCAGGCGGCAAAGCGGGGCGTGGATGTGCGAGTGCTCACGGTTGGCCCTGCAACGGACGTCAAGATCACGCGGTGGGCGGGACGGAAGCAGTACGACGACCTGCTCAAGGGAGGCGTGCGCATCTTCGAGTTTGCGCCGACGATGATGCACGCGAAGACGCTCGTCGCTGACGGAGTATGGTCGAGCATCGGGACGATGAACTTCGACAACCGATCGATGGTGTTCAACAACGAATCGAATCTGAACGTGCTCGACGCGGCAATTGGTGCGACGATGGATTCGGTGTTCGTCGACGATCTTCGGTATTCCAGGGAGATCATGCGAGCGGAATTCGAGAAGCGCGGCCCTTACGAGCGATTGATGGAGCTGCTGTCGTCCATGATGGCGCGGCTATTGTAACCGGCATCCTCGCGTAGCTTTGGTCAAATGCCGCGGCGCTCCGCACCAACTCCGCTTGCTTCCTTTCATCCGATCGTTCGCGCATGGTTCGCCGAGCGGTTCGGAGCGCCGAGCGAACCACAGCGGCTGGGATGGCCGGCGATCGAGAGTGGGGAGCACACGCTGATCCTCGCTCCAACGGGGACGGGCAAGACGCTGGCGGCGTTCATGTGGGAGCTGAACCAGCTGATAGTGCGCGGCCTCGAGTCGCCGCTGCCGAACGCGGTGCAGATCCTCTACATCTCGCCGCTGAAGGCGCTCGGCAACGACGTGCAGCGGAATCTCGAACAGCCGCTGGCCGAGCTGCGCGCGCGCTTCGAGGCTGAGGGCCAGGACTTTCCGGAGATCCGCATCGGAGTTCGCACGGGCGACACGCCGGCGTCCGCGCGAGCGCGCATGCTGCGCAAGGCGCCGCACATCCTGATCACGACTCCAGAGTCGCTGAACATTCTGCTCACGAGCCTGAAGGGGCGCGGGATGTTCGGCATGGTGCGCGCCACGATCCTGGACGAGATCCACGCAGTGGCGGGGACGAAGCGCGGCGCGCACCTGGCGCTGACGCTCGAGCGGCTCGAGCTGCTCGTCGAGTCACCGGTGCAGCGCATCGGGCTCTCGGCCACGCAGCGCCCGCTCGAGGAGGTCGCGCACTTCCTCGGCGGCATGCGTGCGACGGCGGAGGGGAAGGACGCGCAGGAGTTCCGTCCCGTGACGATCGTGGATTGCGGGCTGGTGAAGAAGATGGATATCTCCGTCGTGTCTCCGGTACCGGACCTGGGCGAGGTGAGTGGAAGCGTGTGGCCGGCGGTGGCCGAGCACGTGCTCGCGTACATCAGGCAGGCGCGAACGACGCTCGTGTTCGTGAATAATCGCGCGCAGGCGGAGCGGATCGCGGCGAGAGTGAACGCGCTCGCGGAGGAGCAGATCGCTCGTCCCTACCACGGATCGTTGGCGCGAGAGCGGCGGCTCGAGCTCGAGCGCGCGCTCAAGGCGGGGGAGCTGCCCGCGCTGATCTCCACGAGCTCGCTGGAGCTCGGGATCGACATCGGGTCGGTGGATCTCGTGGTTCAGCTCCAGAGCCCGAAGCGGGTGAGCGCCGGGCTGCAGCGTGTCGGCCGCGCGGGGCACAATCTCGGCGCGGTGAGCCGCGGCGTGCTGATCCCGACGTTCCGTGACGATCTCGTGGAGAGCGCGGCGATCGTGGAGGCGATGCGCGCGGGCGACGTCGAGCCCACGCGCGTGATCCAGAACGCGCTCGATGTGCTGGCGCAGAGCGTTGTCGCAATGGTTAGCGTGGACGACTGGACTGCGGGCGACGCGTTCGCGCTCGTGCGGCGCGCGTATCCGTACCACAAGCTGGGCCGCGCGGCGTTCGAGGAAGTGCTCTCGATGTTGTCGGGGAAATATCCGACGGACCTCGCGGCGGAGCTCGAGCCGCGGATCACATGGGACAAGGTGAACGATCGACTCGCGGGCACTCGCGCGTCGCGGATGATGGCGGTTATCTCGGGCGGTACGATTCCCGATCGCGGATTGTACACGGTGAATCTCTCCGACCGCACGCGGCTGGGCGAGCTGGATGAGGAGTTCGTGCACGAGTCGCGCGTGGGCGATGTGTTCCAGCTCGGATCTGCAACGTGGCGCATTCGCTCGATCGAGCACGATCGAGTGATCGTCACGCCCGCGCCGGGCGCGCCGGCGCGGATGCCGTTCTGGCACGGCGAGTTCTCGACGCGATCGGTACCGCTGAGCCATCGCGTAGGCGCGCTGCGGCGAGAGCTCGCGGCGGTGGATGCGGATGATGATTCCGTGAATGCGGGGCTGGAAGCGCGATACGGCGTGGATGCGGCGTGTGCGCAGTCGCTGCGCTCGTACATCGCCGAACAGCGCGCAGCGACGGGGATCGTGCCGGACGACCGCACGATGGTGATCGAGCAGTTCCGCGACGAGATGGGCGCCGTGCGGATCATTCTGCACTCGGTGTTCGGCGGTCGCGTGAACGCGCCGTGGGGGATGGCGCTTGCGCAGCGCATGCGCGAGGCGCTGCCGGGGATGGAGGTGCAGGTGCAGACGACGGACGACGGGATCATGCTCCGCGTGCCGAACATCGGCACCGCCGCGCCGCTCTCGGCGCTCATGCATCTGTCGGCGAGCGAAGCGGAGACGCGCGTGATGGACGAGGTGGGCAGCACATCGTTGTTCGGTGCGCGCTTCCGGATGAACGCGGCGCGCGCGCTGCTCCTGCCGCGCGGATCGCCGCGGAGGCGGATGCCGCTCTGGCTGCAGCGGCTCAAGGCGCTCGATCTGCTGGACGCGGTGCGGCGCTATCCGAGCTTCCCGATTCTTGTCGAGACGTACCGCGAGGTGCTGCAGGACGCATTCGACATGTCGGCACTGCGGGAGGTGCTCGACGCGGTGGAGTCGGGGCGCATCGTGATTCGAACCGTGGAGACGGAGCGTGCGTCGCCATTCGCGGCGAGTCTGCAGTTCGGCTTCGTGATGGACTGGCTTTACGGCGATGACACTCCGCGTGCGGAGCGCCAGGCGGCGCTTCTGTCGATCGACCGCGGGTTGCTCGACGAGGTGATGGGCACCGAGGGCGCCGACGAGGGCACGCTGGAGGCGATCGAGCAGCTACTGGCCGAACGACGCGGGACGGCCGAGAGGCGCCGGGCGCGGACGGCGGATGAGCTGGCGATTCTGCTCGACCGCGCCGGCGACCTCACGGCGGAGGAGCTTCGCGCGCGCGTGTCGGAGCCGGCGTCGTGGCTCGGCGGGGGCGACCCCATGACCGATCTGCTCGATGCGGGGCGCGCTGTGGCGATTCGGTTTGCGGGAGTGCGCGAGGACATGGAGTGGCGCATCGTGCTCACGGAGTCGTTGGGGCGCTACGATGGAGCGGTGGAGCCGCTGGTCGCTCGCCGCGAAATTCTTGCGCGATGGCTCACCCTCGCCGGTCCGATAACGGTGGAGGAGGTGCGCGAGAGGTACGGGTGGCCGGCCGAGTGGATCGACAAGCGAATCGCGGAGTGGGAGGGGAGTGGGAGGTTGGTGCGCGGCCGATTCCGACGCGATGTCGAAGGGGCCGAGTGGTGTTCGCGACGCGTGGTGGAGATCGCACGCAAGCGCGCGCTGGCGGCGTTACGCAAACAGATCCAGGCCGTGGATCTACCAACGTTCGCCGCGTTTCTGCAGCGGTGGCAGCATCTCGATCCGCGCGAGCACCTCGATGGCGCGAGCGGGGTGGCCGCGATCATCGGGCAGATGACGGGGTTGTCCCGATCGCCGGGGGCTTGGGAGCGCGACATCATCCCGGGCCGGCTCGATCGCTACGATCCGGCGTGGCTTGCGCAGCTCGCATCGGGCGGCGCGATCGTGTGGGCCGGCGGGAGCCGCCCTGATCCGACCGATGCGCCCACGCTCTCGAGCGTTCGGTTCTTTCCGCGCGGCGAGGGTGCGATCTGGCTCGATGCGGAGGATGAGCCGTCGCTCAGCGAGCCGGCGGCCGCGGTGCGCGACGCGCTCGAAAAGCACGGTGCGTCGTTTCTCGCCGACATCCAGGCCGCGACTGGCCTTTCGTCGCTCACCGTGCGCGACGCGTTGCGCGAGCTGTCGGCGGCGTCGCTCGCGACCAACGACACGGTGGAGGCGTTGCGGGAGGTCGTGCGCACGCGAGCGATGCCGGGGCGCGCGCGGGGCGCTGCGGCGCAGTCGCTCCAGGATCCGACGCGATGGCTGCCAGCGAGCTTCGAGGCGTCGCCGGGGCGCCCTGCATATCAACGTCCACCGAGCCAACGGCGGCTTCCGAAGTGGCGCCGGCCGGACTTGCCGGGTCCTGTGTCGGGCTGGGTGGGACGGTGGTCGCTGCTGCGCGCGGCTGGCACGTGGGGCGTGCGACCGGACGAGGAGGAGCACGCGGAGCGCATCGCGCGACAGTGGCTCGAACGCTACGCCATCGTCACGCGCGACTGGTGGCGGAGAGAGCGACCGCCGGTGTCATGGCGCGCGATCTACCGGGAGCTCAAGCGGCTGGAGTATCGGGGGGAGGTGCGGCGAGGCTATTTCGTGGAAGGGCTGGGCGGCGCGCAGTTCGCGCTCCCCGAGGCCGTCGAGAGGCTGCGCGCCCAGCCCGAGGTGGATGCCGATGCACCGATCATCGTGATGTCGGCAGGGGACCCCGCGAGCCCGTACACTTTGCCGCTCGAGTCGATCGCGCCTGGGACGCTCGTGCGTCCGCGCGGCGCGGGCGCGCTGCTCCTCACTCGGCGCGGAATCGTGATCATGAACGCGGAGGGGCGCGGACGTCGCATCTCGATCGCCGCAGACGTCTCCGACGCGGACATCACGGCCGCAGCGCGAATGCTCGGCGAGTACCTCACGCGCGTCGCGCCAACCGGGGTGCGGTCGATGCGCGACCCGCGCATCGAGAGCGTGAACGGCGAGGCGGCGGGCGCGAGCGCGCACGCGGAGGCGGTCATGGACGCGGGATGGCGCCGCGCCACGGACGGGCTGGTGTACTATCGGATGTGAGCTCGACGCGTTAGCGGATATCCGCGCGCCCCAGCGCTGCGCGCACAGCCTCGCGCATGGCAACCACCGCATCCTCCGTGGACGCTGGCGAGTCGTCGCGCACGTGGAGCTCGATCCCCTCCGCCACCTGCACACGATGCCAGATCGCGTCGCGACTGCCATCATCGGCGACGACGACATCGGCGCGCGCACCGAGCGCGGGCGCCAGGGATGAGGCGACTCGGCGCTCGAGCGCGTCTCCCGTGAGCCCGCCCACTTCGAGCTTGATCTTTTCGAGCGTCAGCCCTTCGCGCTGGCGGATCTTGATGAAGAGCAGCTGCAGCAGGTGCCGGTAGCCGTACGTGGCTGCGGTTCCCGTGCCGTCCGGATGATCCAGCAATCCGGTGGAGACGTAGAAGCGGACCGCGCGGGCACTCGGCTCGGCACGAGCGGCGGCGTTGGTGGGACGCATCGCAGCCGCATCGACGAGCGCGGTGGCGTGCGCCGCGAGACCGCGCGAGTTCCACGGCGCGTGCCGCGAGTGCGCGCGGAGGAGTGGGACAGGCGATTCGGCCATGTGCCAACAATATAGGGTGTACGATGACGGCGGGAAGCACGAAGGTGCCTCCCGCCGTCGATGGTGGTTCGACTCACAGCCCAGCTAGCGGCGGCGCGCTGCCTTTTTCGCGGACTTTTTGACGCCGCCTTTCTTGGCGGAGGGCTTCTTCGTGCCAGCCTTCTTTGCCGCCGGCTTTCCAGCGGACTTCTTCGCCGGCTTTCTTGTGACGGCCTTCTTCGCGGGCGATTTCTTTGCCGCAGCCTTCTTCGCGGCGGGCGCGGCCTTCTTCGCGGCGGGCGCGGCCTTCTTCGCGGCGGGCGCAGCTTTCTTCGCCGGTGCCGGGGCCTTGGACGCCGCTTCCGCGTTCGCCGCGGCAGCTGCCGCCGCCGCGCTCGTCGCCGCTGCCTTCTCGGCGTTGTTGGCCGCGCGTGAAGCACGGGCCGACGTCAGTGGAGCGACGTCGTCTTCTTCTTCTTCCTCGACGACTACGGCCGGTGTCTCGCCGTCTTCGTCTTCCTCATCGTCGGTGCTGTCCCAGAGGTCCTCGCCGGTGTGCTTCGTCATGCCCCAGCCGCTTCCTTCTTCCTCCTCGTCGTCGTCATAGGAAGCGCCGCCGCCACCACCACCGTAGCCGAGATCTTCCTCATCGTCCTCATGCTCCGACATGTAGAGCTTCTCATTGAACTCATCACCACGCGGCATGCTTGCCTCCTTTCATGTTATTGATCACGAAGCTCACGGAGCTATTCTCGGCTTCAATTGGATGTCTGCGACAATCGGGTTGCAGGTCGCATGCCCTGCACACCCTCTGTCTGCAACCGCGGAATCATAGCGACTGTTCCGTTCGCACCCCAATATCACTGATCGTGAGAAACGTCAACCCTCCAGCTCGAGCTGGTGCAAGCGCTAGTCGCCACTGGCCGGCAGAGGTGACGGTGCCGAGACGTGTCCATGCGTCCGCTCCTCATTTTTCTTTTCGCTGCGCTCGAATCGCTTCTGTAGCGTATCGAGATACGTATAGAACACCGGCGTCGCGTACAGCGTGATGAGCTGCGAGAACGCCAGCCCTCCAACCACCGCCACGCCCAGTGGACGGCGCGACTCCGCCCCTGCACCCGCTCCGATCGCGATGGGGAGCGTGCCCATCAGCGCTGCCATGGTAGTCATCATGATCGGGCGAAAGCGGACGCTACAGGCCTCCAGAATGGCATCGCGAGCGGATTTGCCCTCGCTGCGCTCGGCCTCGATCGCGAAGTCGATCATCATGATGGCATTTTTCTTTACGAGTCCAACCAGCATGATGATTCCGACGAACGCGTAGACGCTCAGCTCCATCCGGAAGATCCAGAGTGTCAGCAGTGCGCCGAAGCCGGCGAAGGGCAGTCCGGTCAGAATCGTGAGGGGATGCACGAAGCTCTCGTACAGAATGCCGAGCACGATGTAGATGATCAGGATCGCCAGCACGAGCAGGATGAGCAGCCCACTCTGCGCCGACTGGAACGCCTGCGCCGTTCCGGAGAACGCGGTGGATATGCTCGACGGCAGCGTCTGCGCCGCGATGCGCTCCACGTTCTTCACGGCGGCGCCGATCGAGACGCCGGGGTCGAGGTTGAACGACAGCGTCACCGATGGCAGCTGCCCCGAGTGGTTGATCGTGGACGGCCCGGTGCTCGGTGTGACCTTCGCGAGAGACGCGAGCGGAACCAGATCGCCGGCGGCCGAGTGGATGTAGAGCATCCCGAGCGCGTCCAGGTTCTTCTGGTACTGCGGCTCGAGCTCCATCACCACCCAGTACTGATTGTTGGGGGTGTAGATCGTGGAAACCTGGCGCGAGCCGTACGCGTCGTAGAGCGCGTCTTCGACCGCGTTCGCGGTGATGCCGAGCGATGAGGCGCGGTCGCGGTCGATGTCGACGGTGACCTGCGGATTTCCGACCTGGAGATCGCTCGTGACGTCGGCGAGCCCTGGAAGCGCCTGCAGCTTTTTCAGCATCACGTCCGCATAGCGATAGAGCGTTGCGATGTCGACGCCCTGTAACGTGAACTGGTAGAGGCTCTTGCTGGAACGTCCGCCGATATTGATCGGAGGCGGGTTGGTGATGTACACGCGCATCCCCGGAACGACCGAGAGCTTGCGAGTGAGCTCGCGCCCCACACCATCGGCGTCGAGCTTGCGGTCGGACGGATCCTTGAGGTGCAGGAAGAAGCGTCCCTGATTGATCGTGGGCGATCGTCCGCTCGCGCCCACGGACGACATGAAGCCCTTGACGTTCGGATCCTTCTGCACGATGGCCGCGAGCTGCTGCTGGTGCGCGACCATCGCGTCGTAGGACGTTCCCTCTTCGGCTTCCGTCGTGACGTTGAGCTGCGACTGATCTTCGCTGGGCAGGAATCCCTTGGGCACGATCGCGCCAAGGACGAAGGTGCCGAGCAGGATCAGGGCGGAGAAGGCGACGATGTACGGGCGATGGTCCATCGCCCAGACCAGCGTGCGCTCGTAGAACCCGAGCGCCTTGTTGTAGACGTTCTCGGTCGCATTGAAAAAGCGGTTGTGCTTCTCCTCGTGGTGCTCCTTGAGGAAACGGCTGCACAACATCGGCGTGAGTGTGAGTGAGACGAAGCCCGAGACGATGATGGCGGCGCCGATCGTGACCGCGAACTCGTGGAATAGCCGCCCGACCAGTCCGCCCAGAAAGAGGACGGGGACGAATACCGCCACGAGGGACATCGTCATCGACAGAATCGTGAAGCCGATCTCGCGCGAGCCCACGAGCGCCGACTCGTACACCGGTTCGCCCTTCTCGATGTGGCGTACGATGTTCTCGAGCATCACGATCGCGTCGTCGACGACGAATCCCACCGACAGCGTGAGCGCCATCAGCGAGAGGTTGTCGAGACTGTAATTCAACATGTACATCACCGCGACCGTGCCGATGAGCGACCTCGGGAGCGCGAGGCTCGGGATGATCGTCGCCGACACACTGCGCAGGAAGACGAAGATCACCATCACGACGAGGCAGAGCGTGAGGAGGAGCGTGAACTTCACGTCCTTCACCGACGCCTCGATCGTGAGCGAGCGATCGTAGAGCGTTTCCACCGACACCGACGCGGGGAACTGGGCCTCCAGCTGCGTCATTGCCGCCTTCACACCCTTCGCGACCTCCACCGTGTTCGTACCTGGCTGCCGCTGGATGGCCAACACGATCGCGCGCTGGCCGTTGAACCAGCTCGCCACCTTGTTGTTCTGCACGTCATCGAGGACTTTACCGATGTCCTGCAGGCGAACGGGCGCGCCGTTGCGATACGCGACGATGAGCGGGCGATAGTCCTTGGCGTTGGAGAGCTGACCGGTGGCCTGCACCGTGTACGCCTTGTCAGTTCCCCACAGCACGCCTGTGGGAAGATTGACGTTGCCGTTCGCCACAGCGTTCGCGACGTCGTCGATGCCGATCTTGCGCGACGCCATGGCCTGCGGGTCGAGCTGGATGCGCACCGCGTACGTCTGCGACCCGTACACCACCACCTGCGCGACTCCCGACACCATGGAGATGCGCTGGGCGAGGAAGGTTTCTCCGTACTCGTCGAGCTGCGAGAGCGGAAGCGACGTGGACCGAAGCGCGAAGTAGAGAATAGGCGAGGCCGATGGATCGACCTTCTGGTACGACGGCGGTACGATGTTCTGCGGCAGCTGGCGCAGCGTTTTCGAGATGGCCGCCTGAACGTCGGCGGCGGCCGCATCGATGTTGCGATCGAGCGCGAACTGCAGCGTGATGCTCGAGGAGCCGAGCGCGCTCTGGGAGGTCATCTCATCCACGCCGGCGATCGTGGAGAACTGCTTCTCCAGCGGCGTCGCGACGGCGGAGGCCATCGTTTCGGGGCTCGCGCCGGGGAGCGACGCACTCACCGAGATGGTGGGGTAGTCGACGCTCGGGAGATCGCTGACCGCGAGATTGCGGTAGGAGACGATTCCGAAGAGCAAAATTCCCGACATGACGAGCGTCGTCATGACGGGGCGTTTGATGAACGGCTCTGAAATACTCATCCTGCCCTCTGCTGATCTCCGCCGGTGGCCGGCTTGATCTGAACCTTGGTTCCCGTATTCAATCGGAGCTGGCCGTCAGTCACGACCATCTCACCGGCCTTCACGCCCTGCGTGATGATCGTGAGATCGCCGGCTACTCGATCGACGGTGATGTCACGCTGCGTCGCGGTGCTGTCGGCGTTGATCACGAAAACGAAGTTGCCGTTCTGCCCTTCCACCACGGCCTGCGAAGGAATCACGAGCGCATCCTTCTGCTGAAAGAGCTGCAACGCCGCGGTCACGAACTCGCCCGGCCAGAGCGCGCCATCCTTGTTCTCGAACGTTCCCTTGAGGAGAATCGTGCCGGTAGTCGTATCGATTGCGTTGTCCACGAACGAGAGCGTTCCCGAGCTCGAGCTGCCGGGTGCGCTCGCGGGATGCGCGCTCACCGGCAGAGTGGCGGACGCGTACTGTCGAATGCGCTGCAGGCTCACGGATGGGACAGCGAATCGCACGAGGATGGGGTGAATCTGATTGATCGTGACGAGCGGCGTCGTCGCGGGGATCTTCGCGAGGAAGCCGACGCGCACCTGCAGGCTGCCGGCGCGTCCCGAGATGGGGGAGCGAATCGTGGCGTACTGCATGTTGAGCCGCGCCTGCTGTGCCGCGGCCTCATCCGAAGCGAGCGTCGCCTTCATTGAAGCCGCCGTGGTCTTCACCTGCCCCATCTGTTGCGATGTGACGTAGTCCTTCGATACGAGCGCCTGATATCGCTCCACATCCGAATTGGCGTTTGCGAGCTGTGCGCTGTCGCGTTCCACCACCGCCTCGGCCTGCTGGAGCGTGGCCTGGTACGGGCGCGAATCGATCTGGAAGAGCGGCTGCCCTTCCGTCACGTCGTCGCCCTCCTTGAACATGATCTTCGTGATGATGCCGGCCACCTGTGGTTGGATCGCGACCGTTTGCATTGGCTCGACGGTGCCGTTTGCCTGGAGCACGTACGGAACGGTGCGCAGCTCGGCGCGCACCACGGTCACGGGAACCGGGGGCGCCGGCGGCGGCGATTTCTTGGCGCACGCGACGAGCAAAGCGGAAGCAGCCACCGCGATGACGAGACGAAGGAAGCGACGGTCGGTCATTGCGGTGGGGCCTCTCGTGTCGAGTCTGGAGTGACGCGAATGTTCGTCAATCCGGTTGTATCCAGTACGCCGGTATCGTGAGACAGCTGCGCGAGCGACGTTTGCCAGGTCCATCTCGCCTGCACTTGCTGCGCGCGCGCGGTGGCGAGCGCGCTCTGCGCAGTGAGAAGGTCCACGAACAATCCGACGCCGGCGCGGTAGCGACCGAGCGCCGCCTCCTCGGATGCCTGTGCACTAGCGAGTAGATCGTCCGCGGTGTTTACCCGTCTGGCGGCTGTTTGTAGCGCGTAGTACGAGCTGAATACCTGAAAAATCACCTGCTGCCGAGCGGACGCGGCGCGACCGAGCGCCGCGTCAGCTTCGGCGCGCGCCTGCTTTACAGCGTATTGGCGCGAGAACCCCGAGAAAATGGGGATTTGGAGACCGAGCGACACGGTGTAGTTAGTGGCGCCGCTCGGCAGCGTCTGGACGTAGGTGCGCCCACCGGATCCCGAGAGCTGGATGGTGGGGAAGAGATTTCCGCGAGCGGCGCGCACGTTGCCGATCGCCTCGCGGTACTGCGCCTCGGCGGCAGCCAGGTCGGGTCGGCTCTTTACGGCCTGCGCGATGAGCAGGTCGACACTGTCGGTGGCTGGGCCGACGGCGGTGGCAGGCATCGCCTCGATGTCGTACGGCGCGTTCGCGGGGAGACCCATGGCAGCCGCGAGCGCGCCGCGGGTAGTCTGCAAGTCACCCTCGGTGGATTCGAGGGTGAGAGTCGCCTGTGAGAACGCGGTTTTGGCCTGCAGCACGTCGGCGATCGTCGCGAGCCCGACGTTCTGCCGCTCTTGTGTGGACTGAAGGCTGGTTTCCGCCTCCTTCACGCTGAGACGCTCCGACTCGACGAGCGCCTTGTTCGCCATGTAGTTGAAGAATGCGCTCTCCACCTCTAGCACGACGGTCTGGATGGTGGCGTTGTGGGTCCAGTTCGCGGCAATGAGCGCCTGGCGCGCCGACTCGATCGTTCCTGCGCGTCCGCCGAGATCGGCGATCAGCCAGCTCACGGAAAGCGTGGGGCCGTAGTTGGTCTGCTCGAGCGAGGGGCGCAGTACGCTGTCGTTGGAGAACGTGGGCGACGACTTGAGGTGCGTGACGCCGATTTGGCCGTTGATGGTGGGGTAGTAGAGCGCCTTGGAGCCTCCGTATGCGGCAGCGGCCGCGCGCGCGTTCGCCCACGAGATCTGCGTCTCGGGGTTATTGCGGAGCGCGAGGTCGACGACGTCGCCGAGAGTTAGCGAGTCGACGCGCGCGGCGAGATCGGCGGGTATTGTCGCCTGCGGGGTGGAGGGTAGGGAATCGCGCGGGGGAGCCGGCGGGGTCCACGCCTTGTTGGCTGCGGGCGCGACACCCGCAACTCCGGCAACCGACGGCGTGCCCGCACAACCGGCGCTCACCAGGACTGCCACGATAAATCGAACTCTCTTCACGAAGCTGACTTGGGTGAAAGGACGGGCACTGCCAATTCATACGCACGACCCCGCTGCCTTGTTGGGAACGAAGAGCGGAAAACGGCGTGCTCAGGCTGTGCGCGATTCCTCTCGCTGCGCGATGACCGTGCGCAGTGCCAGGACGACGGCGGGGTCGAGAAGCGTGCCAGCGCGTGCGTCCAGCGCCGTGACGGCGGCCATAGCCGAGATAGCTTCGCGGTAGGGGCGGGGGGAGGTGAGGGCATCGAAGGCGTCCGTCGCCGCGAGGATGCGACCGCCCAGCGAGATAGCCTCGCCCGACACGCCGCGCGGGTAGCCGCGGCCGTCGAAGTGTTCGTGGTGGTCGCAGACGTAGTCGAGCACGCGACCCAGGTAGCGAAGCGGGGAGAGGATCTCCATCCCGATTCGCACGTGCTCCCGAACGTGTGCCATCTCTTCGGGGGTGAGCGATCCCGCCTTGGCAAGCACCATCTCGCTGATTCCGGCCGTGCCGACATCGTGGAGGAGCCCTGCGATGCGGACCGCCTCGACTGTGGCCTCGTCGAGCTTGAGATGCCTCGCAATGCCGACAGCGAGCTCTGCAACACGCTCGGAGTGCCCCGCCATGAAAGGGCTCTTGGTCTCCATTGCGGTAATCACGGAATGGGCGACGCCGACCGTGAGCGACTGCAGCGAGTTGCGATCTTTGTCGATGGACTCGAGCTGGCGCGCGAGCTCCGCCTGCGCCTGCTCTTCCGAGCGCCGGTGGTCGATGTTCTTCTGCCGGCGAGCCAGCGCTTCGACGACCGCGCGGTGCAGATCCGTGAGCTCGATTGGCTTGACGAGATAGTTCGAAGCGCCGCGGGAAAGCGCGGTGCTCGCGGTGATGGCGTCGTTCACCGCGGACAGCATCACGATCGCGAGGTCGGGCTCCTTCGCGAGCGCGGGCGCGATGAGCTCGAGCCCGGTCATCCCCGGCATGCGGACGTCGCTTACCATCGCCTCGAAGTGCTGCTGCTGCATCGCTTCAAGCGCTGCCGCGCCCGATGCCACGGGGACGGCGTGAAAGCCGCGCATCTTGAGAAAGCGCGAGAGGGCCGTGCGAATCGCGGCCTCGTCGTCGACCACCAGCACGCGGGCGAGCACGCTGGTGTCGTCGGCGGCGACGATCACTTCCTTCGGGTCGTCCGGAACGAGCTTGAGGGTCATGAACTCTTGTCCACTGGCAGCGTGAGTCGAAAGGTCGCGCCGGCGCCGGGTGCGGTGTGCACCGTGAGAGTGCCGCCGTGCGTCTGGACGATGCCGAAGCTGACACTCAATCCGAGCCCGGTGCCCGATCCTTCCGGCTTCGTCGTGAAGAAGGGCTCGAATATACGCTTTTGTACCTCGGCCGACATCCCCCTCCCGGTGTCGGACACCTCGACGATTACGCGACCTGCGGAGGCGCTCGTTCTTAGCGTGATCGTACGATGCGCCGAGCCCGCGAGCGCGTGCTCGGCGTTCACCACGAGGTTGAGCAACACTTGCTGCAGCTGGCGATCGTCGCCGCGCACGCGTGGGAGCGGAGTCGCCAGCTCCTGCTTCAACTCGATCCCGGCCGTGCGCAGCCCGTAAGTGCGCAGGCGCATCGTCTGTTCGATGAGCGAGTTCATGTCGATCGGAACGCTGCGCGGTCCGGTTTTGCGAGCGAAGGTGAGCAGGTCGCGAATCACCGACACCGCGCGGTCCGCTTCGCGCTTGATCATCTGTGCTGCTTCGAGCTGGTCGGGGGTGAGCCGATCTTCCTGCAGCAGCTGCGCGAACGCGGAAATGCCGGTTAGCGGATTGTTCACCTCGTGGGCGACGCCCGCCACCAGCTCTCCCAGCGCAACGAGCTTCTCCGACTGTCGCAGCTGCTCGGCCACGCGCCGCTCTTCGGTGAGGTCGCGCGTGTGAATGACGCTGGCGGTAATCTCGCCTTCGTCGTTCACGATGTTGTTGATGCTCAGCCAGGCCGGGAACTCTGTTCCGTTTTTCCGCTGCAGCAGCAGCTCGCCGGACCACGATCCCAGCGTGGCGAGATCCTCGCGCGAGGCCACGCGCGAGTGGTCGTGCGCGCGCACGGTGGGGAGCACCGTGAGCACGTGCGACGGCAGGCCGATGAGCTCATCGCGCGAGTATCCGTACTCGCGGAGCGCGGCGCCGTTGGCGTAGAGCACGATCTCGTCGCGCGATCGGATGAGCACCGGCTGGTCCATCGCTTCGAGCGCTACCGCGAGCGCACGGGCGCGCTCATTCGCCGCGCGCTCCGCGGCCAGTGCCTGTGCGCGCGCGATGGCCGTGCCGGCCTGGCGCGCGATGAGCATCACGATGTCGACGACTTCCTTTCCGTACGCGTCCGCATGCGGAGACTGAGCCTGGAGCACGCCGAGCACTTGCTCGCCGTTGACGATGGGTGCGCTCAGTGCGACGAGCATTCCGGGGGCGAGGGCGGGGCTCGCGCCTGCGGAATCCGGGATGCTGGCGACGTTGGGTTGCGCGGTATGAAAGGCAGCGACGAGGCTGCCCCGGGAGAGCGGTCCCTGCGAGATCGCGACGCGCTCGCAGCGCAGCGGATCATGTATCTGGCCGTCCTTCACGATGAACTCGGACACGAGCAGATCGCGATGCGCGTCGTGGCGTAGGAGGACGAAACAAGGGGCGTCCACGATCGATGCGACGGCGCGATAGCTCTCCGCGTAAACGTCCGGGAGCGAGACGGCGGCCGAGATTGCCTGCTGCACCTTCGCGACCGCAGCAAGTCTGAGCGCGCGTTGCTCGACGCGCTCGAGCAGTAGCGCGTTCCGAAGCGCGAGAGCGCAGTGGCTGCCGAAGTCGATCAGCAGCGTGCGCCGGTCGTCGTCGAACAACTGCGGAGTCACGAAGCGTAGCACGAGCAGTCCCTGCCGCCGTCCTTCGACGTCCAGCGGAAGGAAGGCGAGCGATCGCACGCCGCCGTCGACGATCGAGCTTCGGAGGGCCACGTCGCTTATTTCCAGTTCATCGATGTTCTGGACGAAGCGTGGCTTTCCGGAGAGCAGCACTGCGCCGCCCAAGACGTTCCAGAACATGGGGAGCGCGATCGCCGACACTCCCGCGGCGACGCCGGATGAGAGCGCGACCGTCGCCTGTCCGTGGAGAGTCGCGGCCTGATAGAGCGTCACGCCATCGGCGTCGAGAGAGGTACTCGAGATGCGCTCGATGTCCGCGTAGATCTCCTCGGGCGTGAGGTGCATCGCGAGGCTGCGTGCGGAGCTCGCGAGGATGCTCGCGTGCTCCATCGCGCGCACCGACTGGCGATAGAGGCGAGCGTTGTCGATCGCGATCGCGGCGTGATTTGCGAGCGCGAGGAGAAGCTCTTCGTCGTGCGAATCGAAGCGGCGCTCGGGAACATCGAACACGCTGATCGCACCGATCACGAGCCCGTTCGCGAGACATGGAACGGCGACGATGTTGCCGGCGTCCGGCGCGCTGCGGCCACGCGCCCACTGCGAGGGATCGCCGATGGCAGAGATCGAGCCGAACGCGTCTGCGGCGCTGATCGCGAGGTCACCGGAGTCGCCGTGCGTAGCCGCGATCACCAACTCGCCGTCCTCGACGAGTCCGAGACGTGCGCCGCGCGCATGTAGCAACTCGGCGGCGTGGCGCACGATCAGCGCGAAGACGCGGTCCAGCTCGAGCGACTGATTGATGCGCTGCACGATCTCCGCAAGCGCACGCGCCTCGCGCGCGCTCTGCTCGGAGCTCATGAGCGCCTGGTCGGCGAGTCGCGGTGTCACGGTAGTGTCGACACCGCTAGGTGACATCGAGCGGAGCCGCGTCATTGTTCAACAAATCAACTCATTCCGGGGGACTTCCGCACGCGCTACACGGATGCGCAATCGTCGTGACTAAAGGACGACCTCTTTTGCGGCGCTGTAACCGTGAAGCATTAGACGATCCTAATCCTCCACGAACTCGACGGACACCGCCTTGTCTATGAGTCCGCGCTCCACGCCGCGCTCGAGCAGCTTCCGCACGGCCTCGCGGCCGCGATCGCCGTAGTCCAGCGTCCAGTCGTTGACGTACATGCCGACGAAGGTGTCGGCCTTGTCGCGTGCGAGCCCGCGCGAGTAGCGCATCGCGTGGTCGAGGGCCGTGGCACGATGCTCGAGTCCGTAGGCGATGCTCGCGCGCAAATGTTTCGATACGGTACGAATCAGAGGGCCGCCAAGGTCCTTCCGCACGACATTGCCGCCGAGCGGGAGGGGAAGCCCGGTCTCCTGAAACCACCATTCGCCCATGTCGGCTACGAGATGCAGCCCGCGGTCGCCGAAGGTGAGCTGCCCTTCGTGGATGAGCAATCCGGCGTCTACTTCGCCGTTCACGACGGCATCCTCAATCTGGTCGAACGGCGTCATCACCGCCTCGAAGTCCGGCTCGTAGAGCTGGAGGGCGAGATACGCGGTGGTGAGCGGGCCGGGGACGGCGATGCGCTTGCCGCGCACCTCGGCGCGTGTCATCGGCGCGCGCGCCACGAGCCGCGGACCGTAGCGGTCGCCCATCGATGAGCCGTGCGGCAGTAGCGCGTAGCGGTCGGTGAGATACGCGTAGGCGTGGATGGACACCGCCGTGACCTCGAGTTCCGCCTTGAGCGCGCGCTGGTTGAGCGATTCGATGTCCTGCAGCTCGTGCACGTAGCGGAGGTCGCCGGTATCGATCTTACCTTCGGCGAGCGCGTAGAACATGAACGCGTCGTCGGAGTCGGGGCTGTGGGCGACGCGGATGGTGGTCGTGGGCATGGATGCGTGTATGAAGTCGGTGCGCTCTGCTATTTGGTGCCGGTGGCGAGCGCGTCTCGAATGTCGGCGATGTGGCGGTCGTATTCGGGGAGCTTCTTGGCGAGCTCCGATTTTTCGGACGAGCGGAGCTTCGCGCGGTACGACGCGGCGCCTGCACTGTCGCCGCTCGCGCGCGCGGCCTGCATCGCGAGCAGGAGGCCGAGCAGATGCGTGGGCTGCTTGGCGAGAATGCTGTCCGCCTCACTCTTGGCCACGGGGATAGCGCCGGCGACGACGGAGATGCGCCCCATGTCGAATCGGGCGTCCGCGTCCGGGTCGGGAATCATCTGATAAGCGGAGATCGCCATCGGCGCGAAGAACTGTACGCTGTCCTTCTTGCCTTCGGTGTCGAGGCGCATGATGCGATCGAACAGGCGGTCGGCGCGCTCGCGCGGAGACATCGAGGAGATGTCGGGGGCGCGGATGCCTGGCGGGGCGTCGACGGGGCCGTCCGGGCCGCCCTGCGGACCGTTCGAGTCTACCGCCGACGCGGCTTGCTGGGAGTCTGTGGTAGGCGGCGCGGAGCGGAAGTGCTGCCCAGCGAGCAGCGCTACGAAGCCGACGAGTGCGATTCCGGCGACGGCCCAGGGAAGCGTCGCCGAGGTGGCGTCGGAGCGTTTGGCGTTCATCGCGCCAGCTGCCGTTCCACAGCGATGGCAGAATTTCGCGCCAGGGGTGAGCATCGTCGCGCAGCCGGCGCAGCGCGCGCCGGCGAGTGGCGCGCCGCAGCTCGCGCAGAAGTGTCCGCTCGCCGGCTCGCCGCATGACGGACAGTTGGCGGCGCTGCCCGACTGCGATGTACTCGAAGGTGGTACGGTCATGCAATGAATCTACTTTGAGTTGAAGCGCGGCGCCCGCGCGCGAATATTTCGATCGTCCAACACTTTGCGCCGAGCACTTACTGATGTTGCAGAAATCGCCCCTGTTCGAGATCTCCCGCGTTGATCCCCGAGAGCCTGAGGCCGCGGAGCTCATTCTCGCGATGACCGAGGAGATCAGGGCGATATACGACCACACGATCGATGGCCACGGGCACTTCAAGCCCGAGGACGTGCTCGTGCCCGGAAGCGGATTCCTCGTGGGTCGAGTGGGCGATCGTGCGGTCGCTTGCGGCGCCTTTCGGCCGCTCGAGCCGGGAATTGCCGAGATCAAGCGGATGTTCGTGGCGCGCGAGCACCGTGGCCACGGCTACTCGAAGCAGATCCTGATGATGCTCGAGCGACTCGCGCGCGAGAGCGGGTACACGACCGTGCGGCTCGAGACGCGGCCGAAGCAGGCCGCGGCGATCTCCCTCTACGAATCGCTCGGCTACGCGCGCATTCCGAACTACGGGATGTACGCGGGGAGGGAAGGGTGTCTGTGCTACGAGAAGACACTGGCGTAAAAAAAGGCTGACGCTGGAGAGCGTCAGCCTTCTTCGCCGTTCGTGAAGCTGGCTACACCGGGAACACCATCTCCCGGTACTTCGGCAGCGGCCAGAGCTCATCGCTCACTGCCAGCTCCAGCGCGTCGGAGCTTTCCCGCACATCTGCCATCCGGTCTGCACCCTGCGACGTGAGGAGCGTCGCCTGCGCCTCCATCGCATCGTGCATTCCTTCCGCTTTTTCGGTCACCTTGCCGAGCTCCTCGCGCCGCGACTGCAGTTGCGTGATCATCAGCCCGAGCTGATTCGCGGCGTCGAGCTGCGGAATCGACTTCACGCCAGCGGTCTTCGCGTTCGCTGCGGATTCCAACAGCGTCGCCGCGTACGAGAACGCTGCCGGCAACACCATCGTATCGATGAGCTCCTGCATCGTGTGCATCTCGATCAGCATGTCCTTGGCGTAACGCTCGAGCCGAACGTGATACCGCGACTCGAGCTCTGACTTGCTGAGGATGCCGAGCTTCGTAAGGCAGGCGCGCGAGCTCTTCGTGAGCAGCTGCGCGAGCGCTTCCGGCGTACGACGAAGGTTCAGCAAACCGCGCTTCTCGGCCTCCTTCACCCAGTCGTTATGGTAGTTGTTTCCCTCGAAGCGGATCGTAGCCGTTTCCTTGAATGCCGCGCGCACCACCTGCAACACCGCGTCGTCCACGGACTTCGTCTTCTTGATCGCATCGCGGAGGGTGGCCGTGAGCTCACCCAGCGCCTCGGCCACCGTCGCGTTCAACAGCATCACCGGGAACGCGATCGACTGCGACGATCCAACGGCGCGGAACTCGAACTTCGCGCCGGTGAAGGCGAAAGGAGACGTGCGGTTGCGATCCGTGTTGTCCTGCTCGACCTCCGGCAGCTTCGCGACGCCAAGCTTGATCATCGCCTGCTGTGCGCTCTGCCCCGACGTCTTGCCATTCACGATATCCTCGATCACCCGCGTAAGCGTGGTCCCCATGAACACGGAGATGATCGCCGGCGGCGCCTCGTTCGCGCCGAGCCGATGCTCATTTCCCGAGATGCCGATACTCGCACGCAGCAGCCCCGCATGCTTGTGAACACCCTTGAGCACCGCCGCGAGAAACACCAGAAAGCGGATGTTCTGATGAGGCGTCTTGCCGGGCTTGAGCAGATTCGTGCCGTCGAAGTTCGGGTCGTCGCTCGTGATCGCCATCGACCAGTTGCAATGCTTTCCCGATCCGTTGATGCCGGCGAACGGCTTCTCGTGGAGTAACGCCTGCAGCCCGTGGCGGAGTGCAACGCGGCGCAGCACCGACATCACGAGCTGGTTGTGGTCGACGCTGAGATCCGTCTCCTCGAACATCGGCGCCATCTCGAACTGGCTTGGCGCGACCTCGTTGTGCCGAGTGACGATCGGCACGCCGAGCTTGTAGAGCTCGTGCTCGACCTCGGCGATGCAGGCCTGAACTCGCTCGGGGATGCCGCCGAAGTAGTGATCCTCGAGCTGCTGCCCGCGCGGCGGCGGCGCACCGATGAGCGTGCGACCCGCCATCACGAGATCCGGCCGCAGCGCGAAGTGTGCGCGATCGATGAGGAAGTATTCCTGCTCCGGTCCGAGCGTGGTGTAAACTCGCAACACGTTCTTGTCGCCGAGCAGCTCGAGCATCTCGATCGCCTTCTTCGAAAGAGCGTCCGAGCTGCGGAGCAGCGGCGTCATCTCGTCGAGCGCCTCACCGTTGTAGCCGATGAAGACGGACGGGATGCAGAGTGTGCGCGTGTTCCCCGACTCGACGATGAACACCGGGCTGGCGGGATTCCACGCCGTGTATCCGCGCGCCTCCCACGTGGCGCGCAGCCCGCCGGATGGAAAGCTCGACGCATCGGGCTCGCTCTGGATGAGCTGCGCACCGGTGAACGACTCCATCGGCTGCTGCTTGTCGTCGAAGGAGAGAAACGCATCGTGCTTCTCGGCCGTGAGGCCGGTTTGCGGCTGGAACCAGTGAGTGAAGTGCGTCACACCGCGGGAGATCGCCCACTCCTTGATGACCTGAGCGACGGTGGGCGCGATCTCGGCGTCGAGCTTTTTCCCCTGGCGAATTGCACCGACGAGCTTCGCGAACACGTCCTTGGGCAGACGTGCGCGCATCTGTCGCGCGCCGAACGTATTGATGCCGAAGTACTCCGACGTCGGATGCTGACCGTTGCCGTTGCCATTTCCATTCGCGGGTGCGCCGTTCGAGTTTCGCACGGTGCGGGCAGCGATGTCCTGGATGGCAGCTTTGCGCGGGTTCAGTCCGGTCGCGGGCATGACGCTCACTCCTGGTGAAGGCCGAGGGTTAGCCAAAACGGCGAGCGCCCGCGCTGATTGCTCAGGCGCGGGCACTGCGGGACGAGCGAACATTCTGGCTTGTGAGCGGGAATCTACTCGATATCCCGGGCGATTTCCAGCGAGAATTCCGGCGGCCGATTTGGCGCTTTGGAGGCCGCGGAAGGCGCTACGGCGCCTTCACCAGCTCGATGCGGCGATTGTCCTGCCGCCCCTCGGCCGTCGTGTTCGGCGAGATCGGCTTGGTGGAACCGTAGCCTACCGATTTTAGTCGGGTGGAATCGATCGCGTATGTGTTCACGAGGTACTTCTTTACCGCAGCCGCACGCTTGTCCGAGAGCTTTTGACTGGCAGCGGCGCTAGCAACGTTGTCGGTGTGGCCCTCGATCGTGAGCGCGAGCGACGGGTGCGACTTGAGCATATCGCCGATCTGAGCCAACGTGGGCGCAGACGCATCACGGATGTGGTCGCTACCAGCATCGAACAGGATGCCGTACGTCGTTGCGCGACCGTTCGCCGAGATCCGGTCGTACAGCGCGCTGGAGTCCGGAGGGGGAGCTGCGGCAGCGGGTGCGGACGCAACCGTGGGGGCAGTCGCCGCTGCAGCGGCAGGGTCGTCGGACGCCACCGACGCGGCCTGCGCGACCGCAGCACTGATCGCGGCGGCCGAATCCGAGCTCGAGACGGGCTTGCCGCTTGCGTCGGTGACCTTGATCGGCGTGCCGGCATCGTGCGCCTTCTTGATGCACGCCTTATCGGTGAACGCGCATGTGATGGAGCTCACGACCTTGTCGATCGCCTGGTCCTCCTTGCGATCGACCTCGCTCGAGGCGCGTTGCTTGATCTTGCCGAAAATTCCTTGCGCGGGGCTCTGAGCGGCGAAGAAGGTCAGCGCTCCCAGCGCTGCGATGAGTGCGATGCGGCGATGCATGACCGGCTCCCTGCTAAGAGAATGAACATATGTGTCGCGAGCGAACTTGTGCTGCAAGACCCGCTATAGGAATTAGCGTCAGCGAACCGCAGGAGCGGTCAGCGCGCTCGGAAATACGAGCAATCCGAGAGGCACACGCCGCCACCCGGCCCACTTGTGGAGGTTGCCGTCGGCCTCCCGAACGATGAGCTGTCCCGAAATGCCGCCGTCGAGCGACACGGCGCGCCGACAGCCGAGCGCGCCCATGAGTGCCGCCATCTCGGGCACCGTGAGCCCGAATGGCACGGCCGCCGCCGCATCCCCGAGCGCGTTGAAGCGCGTCATCGCTAGAAGCAGGCGCCCGTCGCGCATCTCGCCGATCGCGACTCGGCTGTCGCGATGCCCAAGATCGACGCCGCGACCGCCGGCAAGCAACGCGGCCGGCACGGTGCCGTCTCCTGTGAGCAGAGTGGGATAGGATTGAAATGCGTTCGCGATGCCGCCCGCGCCGCGCACCGATGCGAGTGAGTCCGCCGACACGAAGCGCGCGGTACCGGTGGAGTCGAACACTACCGCCATCGACAGGGGGCCGACGCCCGGCGGCGATAGCTCGCGCCCATTTTGCACGAGCCAGCCCCATGGAAGCATGCGGGTGAACTGTCCAGCGTTGACGCCCACGAGCGCGCTGTCGCCGGCGCTGTCGATCGTCCAGCTTGGTGCGAAGTTCTCGCCTTGCGCGAGTTGCAGGGCGAAGCGTTGGCGCGCGGGCTCGATGCGTACGACGATCAGACGCGTGCGCCATCCCTCGCCGGGCGCCGAAAGCTCGGCGTCGCCCCACTCGATGCCGGGCGCGGACGAATGCCAGCTCACCGCGGCGGCGAGCGTGGGCTCCGATGCGGCCCAGCGCGCCGGCGCGCGATCCGCACGCCACCACTCGTGCCACGTGCCGTCCACGCGCACGGCGAGCGTGTCGTGCGCGGGCGCGAGGACGAGCGCGAGCGCCAGCGCCAGCGCAGGAACGAGCTGCAATCCGCGAAGCATCAGTTGCCGATCGACTTCCTGTAGGCGGAATTGTCGTACTGGTTGACGAGAATCTTTTTCAGCGCGGCGCTGTGCGCGTCGATTGTCTGCAGCTCATCAGGCGTGTAGCCATTGGCCTTCCAGCCATCGGGCATGAGCACGTAAGAGATCACACGTTCCTTGAGGCGCGCGTAGACGAGTGGGTTGAGGCCACTGGCGGCCGCACCGGCTGCGTCCTCCTTGTCTTCCTCGGCGTGCATCGCGGTGAATTCAGCCTGCGTGAACGTCGGCTTCTCGAGTCCGTTGCACGTCTGTGCGCGCGCTTGCGCGCCGCTTATGATCTTTTGCATCGAGTCCTGCAGCGGCGCGATCGCTGCCGCGTGGCCGGCGGTGGCTTCCGCCATGATCTTCTGCTGCACGTGCAACATTGCGGTGTCGGCGTTGGCTTCGTTGGCGGAGCACTTCGCCTTGCTGCTCAGATAGACGTTCCAGCGCCCAAGCGGGCTGCCCGGCGCGGCCGCGTACGTGGCACGCGTTGCCTGCTCGGCGTTGAGTCCCTTGTTGAAGTTGTCGAGCGTGGCGGCCGTGATGGTGACCGGATGCTGCCAGGCATCCTGGCGCGCCTTGGCGTCGGCGTCGGATGGGCTATCCGACGGGGAGGCGGCTGCGGGCTGCGGGTCGCCGGTGATCTTGTCCTTCATCTTTTTCTTCAGGCCGTCGAATTGGGCGTGGGACGCCGTGGGAATCGCGAGTGCCATCGATGCGGCGAGCGCGATCGACGTCCAGCGGGCAAACAGGGACATCCTGGCCTCCATCGTCAAATCCATGAGGTGGGTGCGAACCGCGCACCGGCATAGCACAGCGCCGCGCACGCGGAGCTCGCGGCGAGTCACAATGTACGGTCGACTGCCGAGAGTGCTAGCGTGTGGGGCTTGGCGCATCCAAAAACGCCGGATGCGACAATAGATTCTCACCTGTCCGGATGTCTCTTGACATCTCCGGAAGGCAAACCCATACAGTGACAACCAGCACCGCCCCGGCATCTCCGGGGCGCTT
Source organism: Gemmatimonadaceae bacterium (assembly GCA_025450815.1). GTDB lineage: Bacteria > Gemmatimonadota > Gemmatimonadetes > Gemmatimonadales > Gemmatimonadaceae > FEN-1250. Next base: position 553 of record JANWLO010000007.1, on the reverse strand, counting down.
TTCGTTCATCCCAGGGGAACCATGAAGCTCATCACCTGCGTCATTCGCCCCGAGCGGCTCGCGGCCGTGAAGGAGGCGCTGTTCCGCGCGGGAGTCACGGGGATCACACTCAGCCGAGTGAGCGGGCACGGTGGCGAGCGTGAGGTCGTGGAGCAGTATCGCGGCACATCGCTCGTGCTCGAGTTTCGCGACAAAGTGAAGGTCGAGATGGCCTGTTCGGAGCCGTTCGTGGAGCCGACGATCCGGGCGATCGTGGAAGCGGCGCGTACGGGCGACGTTGGCGACGGCAAGATTTTCGTGCAGCCGCTGGATCGCGTGGTGCGCATTCGAACCGGCGAGACGGACAACGACGCGCTGACGCCGGTGACGGCGGATGAGGTGCAGCGCAGGGCACGGCAGGCGGACATCGAGGTGGGCGCGTGACGCCGGGCGTGGAGCTGTCCGCGGGCGACACGGCGTGGGTGCTGATCTCGGCGGCGCTCGTGATGCTGATGGTGCCGGGGCTCGCGTTCTTCTATGGTGGGCTCGTGCGGCGAAAGAGCGCGCTCAACAC
>JANWLO010000006.1 GCA_025450815.1 Gemmatimonadaceae bacterium | reverse complement strand
GTTGCCGCCGACAGGTGCGCGGTACGGTCTTTCATGCTTTCAATACCGGCGTTCGCGCCCGGAAGTTCAAGACGTGAGGGGCCGCCGAGACTGGCGCAGGGGCGAACCGGATACGAGCGACGTGGATGCCGGGGGCGCGCCAGGCTCGCTCAAGCTCCATGGTCAGGCACTCGGCGCGAAGCTCTGCGCCATCCGCAACGCGATTTACGCCGATGCGAAGTAGCACCATGATGCGACGAGGCGGCTCGCGTCGATCGACGCGAGCCGCCTTGCCACCCGGTAACGCCGCGCGGGTTACGGATGATCCACTGGTAATCCGCTCGGCACGCGATTGGGCACGAGAGAGTTGAGGTCTCGCGCCCGATCGTCCGTAAGCGCCGACATGTAGTTCATGAGGTTCGTCACGATGCTGTCCGAGAGCACCACGCCCTTGAGCAGCGTGTCGCGCTGCGCGAGAATGTCCGCCGCGTTGGGCATGAACGTTCCCTGAAGTGATGGATCGAGCGTGGATGGATCGAAGGCCAGCAGCTTGAGGTCCGAGTCGCTGTAGTGCTCCACGAACGACTGCAGCGTGCTGTATGCGCCATCGTGACCGTACGGCGCCGTGAGCTCAACGTTACGCAGGGGCGACGTGCGGAAGAGATACCGGTCGGACTCGTTGTTCGAGATGTTCTCGCGACCGAAGTCATCGCGCAGCGACGCGCCGTTCCCCTTGCCCGGTCCGATCTGCGCCACGGCGACATCGTGGAACTTGTCGTCGCTCAGCGTCGCACCGTTGTGGCAGATCGAGCACTTAATGGTGAGGAAGGTCTGCGCGCCGGCGAGCTGCGCGGGAGTAAGCGCATTATCGTGCCCCTCGAGGAAGCGATCCCACGGAGTGTTGGAGAAGGTGAGCTTGTCCACCATGAACGCGCCGATCGCGTTCGCCGCATGTGCGAACGTCATCCGCTCGAAGCGCTGCCCCGGATACGCCTGCTCGAACATCCGGCGATACTCGGGCACATCGCCGATGCGCTTCATCAGCGTCGACCAGATGCGCGTGTTGTCGTCGTCGGCGACCCGTCCGAGGTCGTTCTGCGAGTAGCCGCGCATCTCATCGCGATTCTCGACGGGGAACATCGCGATCGCGGACGCGGGTCCGAACTCGAGGACGCGGCGCATCTGCGGCGTGAGATCCCTGCCCGCAGGAGTATTGATCCGACCGTGCACGACCTGCACCCGGCCATCCAGGAACAGGTGCTTCATCGCTCCGATGTCGAAGAGCGGCGGAGCGTTGCGTGCAATGAACACGCCCGATTGGATCGTGCGGTGCGGACCGAACCCGATCCCACCCTGTCCAATGGAGAGGCTGCGATCATCGCCCGTAGAGAACGCGGGGAGATGACATGTCGTACACGCAATGTCGCGGTTGCCGCTCAGAATCTTGTCAAAGGCAAGAGCCTGACCGAGCTTCACGAGCGATGGCCGGATATAGCGTGGAGACTCGAGCGGAAAAATCGCTCTGCCGGATGCGAGCCGGCGAACGGAATCTGGTGTGAGCACGTTCCTGGGCGCGGGCGGCGCGTGCCGGTTTGCTTCCGGCGCAACGGCCGTCGCCGGTTGATCGGCGCAGTTCATGAGCGGCGCGACCATGATGGCCACAGCTGCAAGAGACTTCCACGTTGTCCAGCGCATTTCGACCTCGGAGTCGGTGTTCGCTGTTACGATGTCATCTGCCGGGCGCACGGAGCGCCCTGTACTTAGATGATCGCAAAGGCGGACGCAAATCAGACACTGGCTCGAATCGTTACACACTGACCGTGGGACACCTTACCGGAGCAGCGAGTCCCGCAACGCCTCGGCCTCGCGCGTGCGAGGGTGATCGGCACCGGCACCGTTCCGTAGCGCCACTACCGCGCGATCGAGCGCCGCCCGCGCGCTCGCGGTATCGCCGCTCGCCAGCAGCGCCCGCGACTCCATGAGCTTCGCCTCCCCCACGTACGCGCTGTGCTTCTCCGTGAGCGAATCGCGCGTTGAGATGGAGAGCGCATCGCGCGCGAACGTGAGTGCGTCCGTGTTACGATGCACCGCGAGCGCTGTTTCCGCTGCCAGAATCAGCGCCGCGCGAAAAATCGGCTTGCGCTCGCCGGCGAAGTATCCGTGCGATCGCAGCGCGTCGACCACGCGATCGTACGCAGTCGAGGTGTCACCCGCGGCGAGCGCCATCCACGCATCGAGAACCCTCACGTCGACTACCTGATCGTCGGAGTTCGCGAGTTTTGGATTGCCCGCGATCGCACGGAAGCGGATCAGGCTGCGGCGTGCATCGTCGATGTGGCCGGACTGCACCTGCGCCTGCACCAGCCCGAACAGGCCGCGTCCCTCCCAATAGATGTTCGTGTCCTGCTTCGCCTGGTCTGCCAGCACCGCGAAGTACTTGCTGGCAGAATCGGGTCGGCCGTCGAATAGTGCCGTGTGCGAATAATGGATGAGCGCCTGTGGTGGCATGCGCGCATCGGGATCGCTCTGCGCTACCCGGAGCAGTACATCGTGCAGCAGAGGCTCGGCTTGCGCCGTCTCGCCAACCTCTACCAACGTCAGCGCCAGGTCGTGCTGCAGTATGGCGCGGCTCATCGTGCCGCCGCGACCGCCCGAGTCCATAATCGCCGCCGCGCGATGGTACACGCCAATGGCGTCGCGATAGCGCCCCTGCCGGTCGAGCGAGTAGGCGAGCGAGGACAGAAGCCCATCGTACGTCATGTCCTTCACGTCGCCCAAGCTGTCCCGAATTGCAATCGCGCGGCTCGTGAGCCGCGCGCTCCGGGCACCATCGCCCAGTTCGCTCGCCAGATCGGCCTCGTAGCCCAGGCACACGCTCTCGACTTCCGGTTGCGGTCGTGCGCGGAGCATCGAGTCCGCGTCCGCGAACGTCCGGCTCGCGAGATCGTAGTCCCCATTGGTGCGCATGTTGTCGGCGGTGCTGCAGCGAATCTCCGGAAGCTGCTCCGTGTAGCCACCGGCGACCGACAGCGACTCCGCGCGCGCAAGCAGCGTTCCGCGAATCTTGCTGTCGCCGAGTTGCGAGTAGCTCTCCGCCATCTCGATGAAGGTTGTCGAGAGAAATCGAGGATCGCCGGCATATTCGTGCTCGAGCGTCGCGCGTCCGCGCTCGAGAATCTCGCGCATGGTCATCGGCTTATCGCCCACCTGCGAGATCAGCAGCGCCTGGAAGTCGCTCTGCATGGTCGAGCGCTTGTTCGCAGCCACTGCTGCATCCCGCTGCCGTCGCGCCTCGCGCATCTGGCCCACCGAGAAAATCGTTGCGCCAATCAGCGCCGCGGCAACGATCATCGCTGCGGTTACCCCGGCGCGATTGCGCCGCACGAACTTCCGAGCGCGGTACGCCAGCGTTGGGCGTCGCGCGCTCACCGGCTCGTGGCGCAGATATCGCCCGAGATCGTCAGCGAACGCCGCGACGGTCTGGTAACGCTCGGCCGGCTCCTTGCGCAGCGCCTTGTCGAGTACCGTGTCGAGATCGCCGGCGCCGAGCTCCGCGGGCTCGGCCTCGCAGAGAGCGCGCACGGCGTCCGCGGTCGTGGACATCCCCTCCGCCGTGGGATGCCGGCCCGACATCAATAGATAGAGGAGCACGCCGAGCGCGTAAACGTCGGTCGCCGTCGTGACTGGCTCGCCGCGCACCTGCTCGGGCGCCGCGAATTTTGGCGTGAGGGCTCGCGCGCCCTCGGCTGTGAGCGCGAGCTGCTCCTCGCCCGTCCGATCATCGAGCAACTTCGCGATTCCAAAATCGAGCAGCTTCACCACGCCTTCGCCCGTCACCAGAATGTTCGACGGTTTCAGATCGCGATGGACGATGAGGTTCGCGTGTGCGTGCCCCACGGCATCCAGCACTTGAAGGAAGAGTCGTATTCGCGCGTGGGGCGCGAGATGCTGCTTCTCGACGAAGGCGTCGATGTGCTCGCCGTCAATGTTCTCGAGTACGAGATAGGGCTGTCCTCCCGGGCTCACACCGGCGTCGAGCAGACGCGCGATTCCGGAATGCGAAAGGCGCGCGAGCACCGAACCTTCGCGGCGGAATCGCTCCTGCCCACTCGGCGAGAGGAGCGCGAGGTTCAACAGCTTCACCGCCGCGTGTCCCTCGAATCGCCCGTCGGTTCGGCGCGCGAGCCATACGGACCCCATTCCGCCCTGTCCGATCAGGCGCTCGAGGGTGTACGCTCCGAGCTGCAGCCCTTCGAGTGTGACGTCGAGCGGAATCGAGAGAAAGCGCCGCTCATCTGCTGCCAGCTCACCGGAAAGAAGCGAGGTAAGCTCGGCGGCGAGCGCGGGCGATTGCTCGCGAAGTTCGTCGAGCCACGATTCGCGTTCCATCGTCGACATCTCGAGCGCGCGGTCCAGCAGAGGAGACAGCACGACCCAGCGGTCCGGATTCACTACCCCTCGCCGTCGAGCAACGCGTGGTGCAGATAGAGGCGAGCTTTTCGCCAGTCGCGCTGCACCGTGCGCGCGGACACTCCGCGCAGCGACGCGATCTCCGCGAATGCGAAGCCGCAGAAGAAGTGCATGTCGACCAGCTCCGCGAGCGCCGGCTCGAGCGTCGCCAGCTCGTCGAGCGCATCGCTCAGCCGCGACAGCTCCTCAGCCGACTCGAGCGACTCGGCCGCCGGCACCTGCTCTTCGGCGAGCGTGATCTCAAACTGCCATCCGCGCTTCTTCGCGCGACGACGACGCGTGTAATCGATGATCAGCCCGCGCATGGCGTGGGAGGCGTAGCCGAGGAAGCGCGCGTGGTCCGGGAACGTCACATCGTTGCGGCCCGCGATGTTGAGATACGCCTCGTGCAGTAGCGTCGTGGGTCCGAGCGTGAGCGAAGAGCCGCCCGCGCGGCGCAGGCTGCCCTCCGCGAGTCGATGCAGCTCGACGTAGAGCATGCTGAAAAGCGAATCGGCTGCACTCTGGTCCGCGCGATCGGCTCGTTCGATGAGCGTCCGGATGTCAGTCTCCACGCGTCCTCCTCACTCTCCCGGGCGATCGGGACCTCACGAAACTACGCCCTGATCCGGCGAAGGCCAGAGTGAGGACTGCAGTCAGAGGCGGCGTGAGGCTACTTCTTCCCCGCCTTCGGTCCCTTCTCCTTTCGCTGCTGCGCGTTGGGGACTACGCCGAGCGCGGACGCGAGATCGATCTGGTGGTCCTGCTCTTGTCTGATCAGCTCCTGGAGCACCTCCGCGAGCGCAAACTCACCGAGCTCTTCGGCTTGGCGGATGCGGTTGCGGTAGTGATCGATCGTGTCGTCCTCCGCTCGCAGGTCGGCCCAGAGCATCTCCTCGTTGTCCTCCGACACCTGAACTGGTGCCGGCGTGTGCACGGGATATGCGCCGAAGTAATCGATCTGCCGGGCGATCGCGAGCGCGTGGTCCAACTCTTCGTGGGCGTGCTTCTCGAGCTCACCGGCGATGTTCTGGAAGCGGGCGGTGTCCAACTTTTGACTGAAGATCACGTACTGGATGATGGCCTTGTACTCGCGAGCAAGGTCCTGCTGGAGCCCTTCGATGAGCTGTTCGCGCGTGACGGGTGCGGAAGCACCTTTGGATTCCGGGTCACGAGAAGCGTCGGGCTTTGCCATGATCGGTCTCTAGCGTTTGAATGTGGAATGGGACATTGTGCCATCTGTGAACGCATGAATCCGGCCCGCGCGCGCAAGCGGGATTCTCGCGATTCGAAATCGGCAGAGTACGGGAGCAGGGTATGCGCATCGATAAAGTTACGCTCGCAGAAAAATTCGCGACGTTCGGCGAACCGTTCAACCCGCGAATCGTTGGTGAGCTCAACGGCCAGCACGTAAAGATCGTGCGAATCCTCGGTTCCTTCATCTGGCACCGTCACGAGCACGAGGACGAGATGTTCCTCGTGCATCGCGGGCGATTTCGGATGGAGTTTCGCGATCGGGCGATCGGCCTCGAGGCCGGCGACTTCCTCATTGTGCCGCGCGGAGTTGAGCATCGCCCGGTCGCGGAGGAGGAGGCCGAGGTGGTGCTCTTCGAGCCAGCGTCGACGCTCAATACCGGGAACGTCGTGGGCGAGCGCACTGTGCACGCGCCGGCCCGGATCTGAGCGCGCCGGGAACGGAGGCGAGTCGTCGTGCATCCGCGCATTCAGGAGCTGATCGACCACATCGCGTCGCATCGCCGCGATGTCTACGCCGCAGTCGCCACGGTACCCGAGCAGCTACGCGACCAACGGCCAGCGCCCGGCCGTTGGTCGGTGGCTGAGGTGCTGGAGCATCTCTCGCTGGTCGAGCGGCGCGTGGCCACGCTACTCTCGGCGCAGGTGACCGCCGCGCGCGCGAAAAACGTCGGCCCGGACGTGGAAACGAGCTCCGTCGTCTCGAGTTTTTCCAATATCGAGCGTGTCACCGACCGCACGAACAAAATCGTTTCGCCGGAGCCGGTTCGGCCAACGGGCACGCTCGATGCACAGGCCAGTGCGCACGCGCTCGCGGAGTCGCGTGCGGCCATGCTCGCGGCGCTGCAAAATGCCGACGGCGTCGCCCTGAGCGAGATCGTACAAGCGCACGCCGTGCTCGGTCCGCTCAACATGTACCACTGGATCGTGGCGCTCGGATTGCACGACGCCCGCCACGCCGCGCAAATCCGTGAGGCAGGAGAGATTCTCGCTCGCCGCTAGTTTCGACAAGTCACCGGAGTTACAAATGCGACCACTGGGAATCGTTGGGGTCATCCTCATCATCGCCGGCATCGTGGTACTCGCGATGAAGGGTGTCAGCTACACGAAGGATCGGGACGCGGTCAAGATCGCAGGCGTAGAGCTCTCGAAGGAGGACAAGGGATTTGTTCCTCCGTACGTGGGACTCATCTCCGTGGTGGCCGGAGTCGCGCTCGTGGCGGCCGGCCGGCGCAAATGAGCAGTGGCGAACGAAGAATTCATACGAAAATCGTGATTGGAGGCGTAATTCTCCTGATCGTGGCACTCCTCTGGGTGTTCGCGTTCGCGCACGCTGGACCGTGACGGTCGCGCTCAGTACCGAATTCATCGATGAGTCCGTTAACTCGAAGCCAAAGTCGCACCGCGCTTGCGATCTTCTTCGTCGTCGGCGGCACGATGCACTTCGTTGTTTCCGGATCGTACGTGCAAATCGTTCCCCGCTGGCTTCCTGACGCACGACTGATCGTCGCCATTAGCGGCTTGTGCGAGATCATGGGAGGAGTCGGCGTGCTTTACCGGCCGACGCGCCGGCTCGCAGGATGGGGGCTACTCGCGCTCCTGATCGCCGTCTTTCCCGCCAACGTCCACATGCTGCAGTTGGCATACGCCTCACACGCCTCGGCGCTCTGGATCTCGGCGCTTTGGCTTCGACTTCCGCTTCAACCATTGCTGATGTGGTGGGTGTGGCGGACAGCCGCGTCGCGCCAATGACGAAGCCGACTCAGGTTATCTTTGAGAAGCAACCGTTCTCATTCCGCAGGTCATCATGAAGAAAAAGCGCACCGAGATTCCCAAGGCTGCACCGAAGCCCGGCGATACCCGTGGCCAAAAGGCGCCGGTCTGGGCGCCGCGGCAGTCCAAGGCGCCACAAACGCACATCAAACCTCGCGATACCTCCGGCAAATCTGGTCAGCGCGGCCGGTAGACTCGACGCGCGGACTCTTTTCCGTGACTCTTACCGCGACGATTCACAACTTCGACATCGAGCTCGCCAATGTCGGCCGCGGCGTCTACGAAACGCTCGCGCTGCGCGCTGCCCAGCATCCGTCCGAGACGGAGGAATATCTGCTCTCGCGCGCTCGCGTTGCGGCTGAAGCGCCGAATGTCCTTTCAACTTTCGGTCACCGAAGGACAGCTGTATTTCACGCTCAATGGCGACTCGCTGGACGGCGCAGTCGTTCGGCTCTCGCTGGTATCCGTCGCCTAGCGAACTCCTGTCTACCTTGGAGAGTCACATGATCGAGATCAGTGTAGCCGGCGACAAGGCGGTGTTCGAGGTGGAGGGAGTCGACAAGCTCTGGACGCTGCGGAGCCGGCTCGAAATTCCGCTCATCCACATTCGCGCCGTGCGCGCGGATCCCTCCGCCGCCCGCGGCTGGTGGCATGGAATCAGGCTGCTCGGTACGAATCTTCCCGGTATTCTCACCGCCGGAACCTTCCATCAGGACGGCAACAACGTCTTCTGGGATGTGCACGATCCCGAACGCACCATCGTGCTGGTACTCGACCACGAGTTCTACGATCAGCTCATCATCGAGGTGGCCGAGCCGTCGAAAGCGGTCGCGTTCCTCGAATCCAGAATTGGCTCGGCGCGCGAATAACTGACCCTTCTGCGCAGCCGCCGCTGCGAAGCGCATCTTTGGTGGCTATCTTTCACTCGACCCATGACGACACGCTACAACCGGTGACTACACCCCGCCGCCCTCGTCGGCCCAGGCGCCGCACGGGCACTGCTCCGCGCCCCACCTCTCTCCCCACCAGCCGAAACGCCTACCAGGCCACGCGCGAATGGCTTCTCGGGCGACACGGTTCGGTGTGCGCGTACTGCGAGCGGAAGTTCGGCGCGGAGCTAATGACGCTCGACCATGTGACGCCGCGTCGCGGACAAACGGCGTACGATCGGCGCGACAACCTCGTGCTCTGCTGTCCGGCGTGCAACGCGCAAAAAGCCGATCAGCCGTTTCTCGCCTTTCTCCTCGCGAGGCGAGCGCGCGCGGCAAGTCTGCTGCGATACGGCGAGCACTTGAGCCCCATGCTTCTCCAGCTCGCGCGGGAGATCGCCGGCCCCGAAGCGTCTGCTCGCGCATCGCGCCTGGCGGATCCCGACTATCCATATGCCGACTGACGCATCGCTGGAGATCAATCGTCAGCTGAGCAAGCTGCTCGACCATCTGCAGTGGGCAGACGCGCGCGTCTACGACTCCCTGCGCGCGATGCCGCATCCCGACGCACGGGCGATGGAGCTCTACGCGCACGTGCTCGGCGCCGAGCACGTGTGGCTGTCGCGCATGATGGTGCGAGCGTCGCGGGAAGCGGTGTGGCCGAGCCTGTCGCTCGAGCGCGCGGTGGAGCTGGCAGCGGAGAATGTGGCGGGGCTGCGCGCGCTGGTGGCGGTGAAATCGGCCGAGCAGTTGCAGCAGCGCTTGCCGTACACGAACAGCTCAGGGATGGAGTTCGAGTCGACGATCGAGGACATGCTGCTGCAGGTCGTGCTTCATGGCTGCTATCATCGCGGCCAGGTCGCCTTGCTGGTGCGGGGTGCCGGCGGCGAGCCAGCGCCTACCGACTTCATCGCGTTCGTTCGCGGTGCGCCCGCCGCCACGCGCAAACTCGCGCGCTGACGACGGCGTCTCGCTATCTGGCGGCGATGAAGGCCACCAGAAGCAGCAGTGCGGCGAAAACGCCGGTTCCCCTGCGAACCGCTACTAGAAGAAGCATCAACGGCAGTACGAGCGTGACCATCGCGATACCGGCTTTCTCGAGTCGTTTGGCGTGCATGGATCTCATTAGTCCCCACTTGAGTAAGCGAGATTCCGGGGTCAAATCGGACAAATAGCAGGTGACTGGCGAAGCACGGCAAGCGCGGCTAGCGTTTCCTGCGCTCGTACGCATCGGCTTCCAACCGCTCGAGGATTTCCATGAACGACTTTTCGCTAATTCTTGCTCTGCGACTCATCCATATCGTGTCCGGCGTCTGCTGGGTGGGCTCGATCGTTTTCATGACCTGGTTTCTGCTTCCCGCCACTCGCGCCACGGGTCCATCGGGTGGCGCCGTGGTGCAGCAGCTTGTACTCGCGCAGCGACTGCCCGCGTATCTCATTGCGGCAATGTTGCTTACCGTCATTTCCGGACTGTTTCTCTACCAGCATGACAGCGCGTCGTTCTCGGGCTGGATGCATACCGGAACCGCCATGACCTTCGGCACTGGTGCCGTGCTCTCCATCATCGGCGCGCTCATCGGCGTTTTCGGGAATACCCCTACCGCAAAGCGACTGGGCGCTCTAGGGGCGTCGATTCAGGCGGGCGGGCGGCCGCCAACCGCCGAGCAGGCGGCGTCGATGACGATGTTGCAGGTGAGACTGGCGCGCCTTTCGTATGCGGCGGGAACGCTCCTGCTGCTTGCGACGGCAGCCATGGCCGTCGCGCGCTATATCCCTTGACGCTCCGGCCGTCGCGCGCGGCGTTCGCGTTCATCTTTATCACCGTCGCGCTCGATATGCTGGCACTCGGAATCATGATTCCGGTGCTGCCAAAGCTCGTCATTCAGTTCGAGGGCGGAGACGTCGCCCACGCCGCGCGGATCGTCGGGCTGTTCAGCTTCGTGTGGGCAGCGATGCAGTTTCTCGCATCGCCGGTGGTGGGCGCGCTCTCGGATCACTTTGGACGCCGCCCGGTCGTTCTTCTGTCCAACTTCGGACTCGGCATCGACTATCTCCTGATGGCGCTTGCTCCCACGGTCGTCTGGCTGTTCGTCGGCCGCGTGGTCTCGGGGATCACGTCGTCGAGCTACCCCACGGCGAGTGCGTACATCGCGGACGTCACGCCTGCGGATCAGCGCGCGGCCAAGTTCGGACTGCTCGGCGCCGCATTCGGCCTGGGATTCATCATTGGTCCGGCTGTAGGCGGTGTGCTCGGTGACATCGATCTTCGTCTCCCCTTCTGGGTGGCAGGAGGGCTGAGCCTCGCCAATGCCGCGTACGGATACTTCATTCTCCCGGAGTCGCTGCCGCCGGAACGGCGCTCGCGCTTTCATTGGCGAACTGCGCACCCGGTCGGTTCGCTCGAGTTTCTGCGCGCGCATCCGGAGCTGCTCGCGCTCGCGGCCACATTTTTCCTGTATTATTTCGCGCACGAAGTCTATCCGACGTTGTTCGTGCTCTTCGGCGATTATCGCTACGGCTGGACGGCGCGCGAGCTTGGACTGACGCTCGCTCTGTTCGGAGTCGGGTCGATGCTCGTGTCCGCATTTCTGATCGGGCCGGTAGTCAAGCGCATCGGCGAGCGTCGGGCGCTGCTCGCCGGGCTCACGCTCGGAGGCGCGAGCGCCATGTGGGTGGCGTTCGCATCCACCGGCGCGCTCTTTCTCATCAGCATCCCGTTTTCGTCGCTCGCGGGGCTCACATCGCCGTCGCTGATGTCGATCGCGTCGCGCCACGCAGGCGAATCGGAGCAGGGAAGGCTACAGGGAGCGCTAAGCAGCCTGCAGGGCATCGCGATGATGATCGCGCCGCTGGTTCTGGCCGAAATTTTCTCTGTGGCGATTCAGCGCGGCGGGCGCCCGTACTCCGGCGTGCCGTTCGCCTTCGTCTCACTTGTACTGTGCATGGCCTTGCTACTCGCGGCCCGCGCCACGCGTCCCGCTCAGGTGCCGCCGTACCACTCGTAGCCCTGGTCGCTCCAGTAGCCGCCGTTTCGCCGCGGGAGAAACACGACCTTCGTCAGATACTTCGTGTTCTTGTAGCCGAGCTTCACGGGCGAGTGCACGCGCGCGGGGGCGCCGTGGGCGACGCCGAGCATGTGGTCGTCCATCCCGTAGGCGATGAGCGTTTGCGGGTGCATTGCGCTCTCGATGTCCCAGCTTTCGTGGTAGTCGTCGTCGAACGACTGGAAGTCGACGTAGCCCGCCTCCGGCTTCACGCCGACGACGCGCGCGAGGTCGCTCAGGCGCACGCCCTCCCAGATCGCGATCGCGTTCCACCCTTCTACGCAGTAGTGATTGACGCGCTGCCTCCGCATCGGGAGTCTACGCAGATCGTCGAGCGAGAATCGCGTGGGCCGCTGCACCAGGCCGTCCACCTCGAGCGCCCACGGTCCGCGCACGCGCTCGTCCCACACCGGAACGGTCTTCGACACGAAATAGGATGGGTACGCCATGCCCGCGAGCTTCGCGCTGCTCTTCGCGTGATCCATCGATGCGTGACGGTAGAGCGTGCGCTCCACCCCCTCGTTCTTCTTTTCCGCCAGGTCGAGCAATTTCTGCGAGCGCTCGGAGCGGTCGAGTCCACACGCGGCTAGAAAGGCTGCGGTGAGAGAGAAGCCGCCCGCGCTAAGAAATTTGCGGCGGTCCACGTCACTCCTCCTCGGCGGCGCGGTCGCGCCAGCGCGGCAGGAGGTGGTAGAAGGGACGCGCGTTGCGCGCCTCAGGGGAAAGATCCTCGCGGTAGCCGCCAGTCACGATCGATTGGATGGAGTACGGATCCACCGCGAACACCATGAAAATGTGCACGAACGACAGCACGATCAGCGCGACCATTGTCATGAAGTGCCAGTAGCGCGCCCACACGAAGCCGCCGAACAGTGCGGTGATCCACGCGAGCTGCACCGGCTTCCAGATCGCCAGCCCCGTGAGCACCTGCACGATCGCGAGAATCGGCAGCAGAAAATACGTGGTCTTCTGCATCGCGTTGTGCTTGCCCTGCATGGGATGCGACGGACGCACGAAGAGATAGAACTTGATCATCTCGAGAGCATCGCGCGCATCGCCGCGACGCGGCACGAGGTCGCGCCATTCGCCGTGCAGATAGATGAACGCGAGATATATGAGCCCGTTCACCACGAGCACCCACATCAATGCGAAATGCCAGTGACGGGCGCCGCCAAGCCAGCCGCCAAAGGTGAGCGCATCCGGAATGGGCTTGTGCTCCCACGGCCAGCAGCAGAACGACTCGCCCTTTCGCGCGAACGCGGGGTAGGCGTTGAAGATCCTGAGGCCACTGCCTACCATGAGCGTCAGCGCGACCGCATTCACCCAATGCGTGACGCGAACGATCCAGTGGTGACGAAGCCTGACCCTGGGCGCGGGCCCCGTCGCAGTCGCGGTCGTACCGGTCACGCGCGCAGAGTCTGCTCGCGCGCGATCACGGCTTGTGCTGCGCGTCAGTCGCGCCGGCCTTCTTGAAGAGGGTATCGTACTGGCCATAGCCCGCCTGATCGAGCTGGCTTGCAGGAATGAACCGCAGCGACGCCGAGTTCATGCAGTAGCGAAGACCAGTGGGCGGCGGCCCGTCGTTGAACACGTGCCCCAGATGCGAATCGGCGTGCGCTGAGCGGATCTCCGTACGATCCATTCCCACGGTGTGGTCGTCCTTCTGCTTGATGTTGGACGGATCGAGTGGCTTGGTGAAACTCGGCCATCCGGTGCCGGATTCGAACTTGTCGGTGGAGCTGAAGAGCGGCTCGCCGGAGACGACATCCACGTAGATTCCCGCCTGGTGGTTGTCCCAGTACTCGTTGCGGAAAGGCGTTTCCGTGCCGGCTTTTTGCGTGACCCAGTACTGTTCGGGCGTGAGCGACTTCTTCAGCACGTCATCGCTTGGCTTCTTGTACGGAGCGTGCGCCGCTTCCTTGGCCTGCGTCAACGTCGTGTCCAGCGCTGCGCCGGACAGCGCGATCGGCTGAGAAGGCGCGCTGCTTATCCGCATGGCCGCGCCCGCGCTTATGGTGAGCGCCACGACGCAAGCGGTGCCGAGCGCAAACCGTTCTGCAATATTATTCATATGGTTGCCCCACCGAGATAAGCATGCCCTGCATAGTAATACGCCGCGTCCGCATGAGGTTCCACGCGCGCCATATTATGCACGTTTGCCACGTAAATCGCACCCTTCAGCCGACGATCTCGTGAAGCCTCGTATGCGTCCGAACCTTCGTTCCGCCACTCTGCTGGCCCTTACCCTGGCCGCCTGCCGCAGCGCTCGTCCTGCCGCTGGTGGCGCCCCAACTTCGAGCGATATGAACGCTGCGAACGCTCCATTGCCCAACGAGACCAAACACGCGATCGACGCGTTCCTGGCTCCCTACGACCGCCCGGACGTTCCGGGTGCGAGCGTAATCGTTCTGCGCGGAAGCGAACCGATTTACCTGCGCGCGTTCGGAAGCGCGGACCTCGAGGCTCACACGCCCGCAACCGTGCACACCGACTATCGCCTCGCGTCACTCACGAAGGCGTTCACCGCGATGTCGATCATGCTGCTCGTGAAGGACGGAAAGCTTCACTTCGATGATCGTGTCATCGACGTGCTCCCCGGATTTCCCGAGTACGGACGCGACATACGCATCCGCAATCTGCTCACGCATACCTCCGGGCTCGTGGACTACGAGGACTTCGTTCCCGACTCGCAGACCACGCAGCTCAACGACGAGGATGTGCTAAGTCTCATGCACCGCACGGACACGCTCAACTTTGTGCCGGGCTCGCAGTACCACTACAGCAATTCGGCCTTCGTGCTGCTCGGACTCATCGTGCGGCGCGTGTCGGGGATTCCGTTCCCGAAATTCCTGCACGACCGGATATTCGCACCGCTGCACATGGACAGCACTGTGGCGTACGTGAAGGATGAGTCGAGCGTGCCCGATCGTGCGTACGGCTACACCGGCGACTCCTCAGGCCACTTCACGCGCACCGATCAGAGCTCCACCAGCGCCACGCTCGGCGACGGCGGCATCTACACGTCGGTCACGGACATGGCGAAGTGGAGCGACGCGCTCGATCGTGCGACGCTCGTGGACTCGGCGATGATGCGCGAGGCGTGGTCGCCGACTACGCTCACGACCGGGAAGGAGAGCGGATACGGTTTTGGGTGGTTCGTCGACACCATGAACGGCGAGCTGCAGCTTCGTCATCACGGGGAAAGCACGGGTTTCACGAACGGGATCCTCAAGTATCCGGCGCGACAGCTCACGGTCATCGTGCTCACGAATCGTACGGGCGGCACGCCGTGGGCGATCTGCGACAGCATCGCGGCGCTGTTTCCCTAGCAGCCAATGGATTCATCCGCCGCTCTCGTTCATCTACTCGGCTTTCTTGCGGGCATGGTTCTCTACGCCATGCTCGGAGTGATGACGCTCAGGGCCGGACGGAGCGGCGCGCCACAGGGCCGCGTGCACGATCGAATTCCGCTCGCCACGTCGGGGCTCGGGCTGCTTTGGAATGCCGGCGCGCTCGTCATCTACGGGACGCGCGATCTGGGCGGCGCTCCGAATGCGTGGTTCGAGGCGGCGGCATTCGCGGCGCTCGGATATCTGCCAGCGGTGGTCGTCCATTCATCCCTGCAGGCGCGTGGGCGGAGGAGCGCTCGACTGCTCGTCGCAGCCGCATACGCGCTGAGCACGGCGGGAGCGCTCGTGCAGATGGCGGCGGCCTACTCCCACGACGAGATCCCCTCGCCGCTCGCGCTTCGAATGCTCACCGCGGGCTACGTCGTGGTGATCGCACTCCTGGCTCTGGTGGCTCGCAAAGGGCCGCGCGCTGGCTGGACTCTGTCGGCCGTGGCCCTGGCCGCTTTCGCGGTGATGGCGTTGCACCTGCAGCGACACACTACGGGCGCCGAGAGCGTGCCGCTCGAGCTCGTGGGACACCACGCGTCGCTTCCGCTCGCGCTTGTGATTCTGTATCAGGACTATCGATTCGCTCTCGTCGACATCTTCCTCAAGCGCGTGCTCACGCTGCTCGCGATTGTGTTCATCGCGGGATTACTGTACGCGCTCGTCGCGGTGCCCATCGTGCTGCCGCACCTCTCCGCCGGCGACGGTACCTCGTGGGCGGTGATGGTTCTCATCGCGCTCTGGGTGATCACCGCGCTCGCGTATCCACCGCTCCGGGCTGCGATACACAGGTTCGTCGACCGCATCGTACTTCGCCGCGCCGATTACGAGGTCGTGCGCGCGGACATCGCGAGTGTGATCGCCGGCCGCTCCTCCGCGCCCGACATCCTCGACGCGATGTGCGCGCGCATCGCGCCGGCTATGTCGGCCCGAGTGGTCGTGTGGTCGGAGCTTGCGCAATCGGCCGGGGTCGCAATGGCGCGAGTCGTAGCCACGAATCGGGGATCCGAGGCGAGCGTCTACGTTCCGACAGCGGATGTGCCGGCGTATCAGCTCACCGTCAGTGATCTCTCGGGCGGGCGCCGCCTGCTGTCCGACGATCTGGCGCTCCTCGAGACTCTCGGCCTCCTCGCCGCGCGGCGCATCGACGCCGTTCGAGTGGACGAGGAGCGATACCGCCGAGACCTGCGCGAGCGGGAGGTCGTGCAGCTGGCCGCCGAGGCAGAGCTGTCCGCGCTTCGGGCGCAGCTCAATCCACACTTTCTATTTAACACGCTCACCACGATCGGCCAGCTGATCCAGGAGGCGCCCCCGCGTGCGCTCGAGACTCTCTATCGGCTCACGGGGCTGCTGCGTGCAGTGCTCAAGCGCTCGGACGGCACGTTCGTCACGCTCGCCGAGGAGATGGAGATCGTGCGCACGTACCTCGCGATCGAGGGGGCACGTTTCGAGGAGCGATTGATGGTGCGCATCGAGATCGACGACACGCTTGCTTCGCTCCCCGTGCCGCCGCTGGTGCTGCAGCCACTTGTCGAAAACGCAGTGAAGCACGGTATCGCGCCGCTCCGCGAGGGCGGGCGCGTCGTCGTGCGGGCAGCGATCGAAGGCGAGATGTTGCTCCTCTCGGTGACCGACAGCGGGACGTTCGTTCCGGAGCGTGAGCTCGCGCGACGTCGCGGCACCGGCATCGGCCTCTCGAATCTCGAGCGCCGTCTCGAGCGATACTACGGTGCGGACGCGACGATCGAGATGCGCAGCTCCGCCGAGCGCGGAATGGAGGTGTGCGTGCGAATCCGCCTCGCGACGATGCACATCGGCGCGGGTGCTCGCGCCCACGCGCGACAGTATATCGCATGAGCGAGTGGCTTCGCGTGGTGATTGCAGATGATGAGCGCCCTGCGCGGGCATTTCTCGCCGGGCTGCTTCGCGAGTGTGGCGACGTCGAGCTCGTGGGGGAGGCGAAGGGAGGCGCGGAGGCGATCGCGGTCATCGAGGCGGCCAGGCCGGATCTCGCATTGCTCGATCTGCAGATGCCGGAGGTCGATGGGCTCGCGGTCGTGCGGCTGGTCAAGCGACGCCTGCTGCCGCTCGTCGCGTTCGTGACGGCGCACGACGCGTACGCCGTTCGCGCGTTCGAGGCGAACGCGGTCGACTTCCTGCTCAAGCCGGTCGAGCCCGCAAGGCTGAGGCAGACGCTCGATCGTGTGCACGCGAGACTCGCCCGCGGCGCGGATCCGAGCGTGGCCGCGGAGCGCGTGCGCGTCGCGGCCGCGCACTCGGCTCGGGACGGTGCGGAATACTTGCGCCGCATTCCGGTGCGGCTCAAGGACGACATCGTGCTCGTGCCCGCGGTGCAGCTCGCATCCGTCGTCGCCGATGGAGAGCTGCTGCACCTCACGACGCACGACGGACGCCGGTACACAATCAACTACCGGCTGAAGGATCTCGAGGCCCGCCTCGATCCCGCGGCGTTCGTACGGATCTCGCGCGGCGCGCTAGTGAATCTCGACATGCTCGAACGCGTGAGCGCAATGCCGGGTGGCACGTATCTCGTGACGCTCAGGAATCGTCAGCAGCTCGCGGTGAGCCGCCAGCGCGCGCGCGACCTGCGGGAGCAGCTGCTCAAACTCTGAGCGGCTCGCCGTGCTCGATGCCGCTCATCGGGGAAAAGCCACCGTTCATTGTTCCCCCGCGCCGCTTGAATGAAAAGGGCTCCGATGTTCACTGGAGTGGCGTGATCTTCGGTGCTCCCCGTGAAGGAGCACCAGCATGCGTCGTCCGTGGCACGGTCGTCGTCCGTCGATCAGCTCCCTGTTGCTCGCCGCTCTCGCGCTTGCCGCCCTCACGCCGCGACCCGCACGTGCCGCCCCCGATCTCGTCGGCGGTGACATCGCCGGCGTCATACGCGACTCGACGAACACCGAGCCGCTCGCCAACGCCGAGCTGGCCGTCACGCAGGCGGACCGCCTCGTCGCGAACGCCGAGGCGGATCAGTTCGGACACTTCATCGTCCACAACGTGCCATCCGGCGAGTACACGCTCGACGTTCGTATGATCGGCTATCGCGCCGAGCGGCGCACGGTGACCGTCAGCGATGGCGGCCGGACCAACCTGACGTTTGACCTCGTGCCCGTCGCCACGCAGCTCGAGGCGCTTACCGTTACCGCGCAGGCACCGATCGCGGTCGACACGCGCACGGGAAATCAGGTCTACAAGCAGAACGACTACCACGGGGCGCCGTCGAACACGACATCGCAGATCCTGCAGCAGAGCATCGCCGGTGCAGCGCGCGCGCCAACGGGCGAGGTGCACATTCGAGGACAGCACGCGGAGTATCAGTACTACGTCGACGGCGTGCCAGTCCCCTCGGGTATCTCCGGCAGCCTGAACGAGCTCTTCGATCCGTCAGTCGTCGATCGTATCGAGTTCCAGACGGGCGGATGGGATGCGGAGTACGGAAACAAGAATGCGGCGGTGGTCGATGTACATACACGCATCCCTACCGGCGGATTGCACATGAACCTCGATGGCTACGGCGGGTCGTTCAACACGAACGGTCAGGGCCTCAACGTGAGCGACAACGTCGGCAAGTGGGGAGTCTTTCTGTCCGGCTCGCGGCAGGAGACCGGAATGCGGCAGGAATCGATCGTGTTCGACACGGCGACACTCGAGCCGATCAATTACCACAACAGCGGACAAGACTACTTCACGTTCGGCAAGGTTCAGTTCACCCCCTCGGCGCGCGATGTGTTCAATCTCGAGGGAAATTGGTCGCGTACGCGGCTGCTCGTTCCGTTCGATTCCATGCAAGGACTGACGAACGATCGGCACACGGACGTAAACAGCTTCGCAAACTTTGGCTGGCGCCACCGCTTTGGCGAGCTCGACTCGGCGAGTATCTCGAGCGCGGAACTGTTCACGGGCTTCTACTACCGTCACGGCAGCCTGTCGTACGTGCCGGGCGCGGCGGACGAGCCGGGGTTCTTCTTTTTTCCCGATACCACCACCCCGTACAACATCGCGGAGCAGCGCGACTTCGATACGTACGGCACGAAGCTCGATTTCCGGTGGCGCGCGACGCACGCGATCGAATTCAAAACGGGCGTGCAGGCATCGACGACCACGGGGCGTGAGGATTTCGTGTCGACCGATGGCGAGGGCAACGCGGGCCCGGGGTCGAACTCGGGGCTCAAGGGGCACGACATCGGCGTCTACGTGCAGGATGCGTACACACCCGTCGAGTGGCTCGAGCTGCGCAC
>JANWLO010000005.1 GCA_025450815.1 Gemmatimonadaceae bacterium | reverse complement strand
CCCGCCGCGCATTTTCGACAGACCACACCCCAACTCAGGAATCTCGCCTCCATGCACGTGCCCGCTATCCGCATCGTGTCCGGCCTCGCCGCCGCCGTGCTACTCGTCGCCGCGACTCCCGCTCCCGCTCCCACACCGGCAACGCTCCTCGGATTCTCCGACAGCAGCTCCCGCGCGGAACGCGACTGGGAAGCGAAGTTCAAGGCGATCCCCGACACGGCGCGAATGCGCAGCGAGATGAAGCTGCTCACCGCACACCCGCACCACGTCGGCTCACCATACGACAAGACCAACGCGGAGTGGATCCTCGCGCAGCTCAAGAGCTACGGGCTCGATGCGCACATCGAATCGTTCGATGTTCTCTTCCCCACTCCGCTCGAGCGTGTCGTTGAGCTCGTGGCACCCACACACTTCGTCGCCAAGCTGCAGGAGCCCGCGTTCCCGCAGGACCCCACCTCGAACCAGCGCGCCGAGGCGCTGCCGACGTACAACGCGTACTCGATCGACGGCGACGTCACGGCGCCGCTGGTGTACGTGAACTTCGGCATCCCCGCGGACTACGATGAGCTCGCGCGTCACAACGTCTCCGTGAAGGGCGCGATCGTCATCGCCCGCTATGGCGGCTCGTGGCGCGGCATCAAACCCAAGGTCGCCGCGGAGCACGGCGCCGTGGGATGTCTCATCTACTCCGATCCCCGCGATGACGGCTACGCCGCCGGCACCGTGATGCCGAACGGTCCGATGCGCCCGCGCGATGGCGTGCAGCGCGGTTCCGTCGCGGACATGCCGCTCTACCCCGGCGATCCGCTCACCCCTGGCGTCGGCGCCACGAAGGATGCGAAGCGCCTCGCGGTCGCCGACGCGAAAACGATCACGAAAATCCCCGTCCTTCCGATCTCATACGGCGACGCGCAGCCGCTCCTCGAAGCACTCGGCGGACCACTCGCGCCTGAGTCATGGCGCGGCGCGCTGCCCATTACGTATCGTCTTGGAGCCGGCCCCGCCAAGGTGCACCTCAAGGTGAAATCCACCTGGACGCTGAAGCCGCTATACGACGTCATCGCCACGATCCCCGGCAGCACGGAGCCGGATCAGTGGGTGATCCGCGGCAACCACCATGACGCATGGGTCAACGGCGCCGAGGATCCGATAGCGGGCCTCGTGCCCGAGCTCGAGGAGGCGCGCGCACTCGGTGTGCTGCTCAAGCAAGGCTGGCACCCGCGTCGCACGATCATTTACGCAATGTGGGACGGTGAGGAGCCGGGGCTGCTCGGCTCAACCGAGTGGGCGGAAACACATGCGGATGAGCTGCGCACGAAGGGCGTCGCGTATCTCAACAGCGATACGAACGACCGCGGTTATCTGTTCATGGAAGGCTCGCACGTGCTCGAGAAGTTCATTAACGGCGTCGCGAAGGACGTCGAGGATCCGGAAACGCATCTCTCGGCGTGGAAGCGCGATCAGCAAGCGGTCATCAGCCAGGGTTCCGCGGACGAGCGCCGCGACGCGCGCGATCGCGCCGACCTGCGCATCGGCGCGCTCGGCTCCGGCTCCGACTTCACGCCGTTCCTCCAGCATCTCGGAGTTCCGTCGCTCAACATCGGCTACGGCGGTGAGGACGATGGCGGCATTTACCACTCGATCTACGACGACTTCTACTGGTACACACATTTTGGCGACACGTCGTTCGTGTACGGACGCGCGCTCTCGCAGACTGGCGGCACCGCGATCATGCGTCTCGCCGATGCGGACGTGCTGCCCTACGACTACACGGATCTCGCCGAGACGATACACACGTACATCGACGAGCTCCAGAAGCTCGCGTCCAGTGAGCAGGACAAGGCGAAGGAGCGCAACCTCGAGCTCGCGGAGGGCACTTTCGCGGCCACCAACGATCCGCGCTATCCCACGGTCGCGCCACCCGCGATCCCGCTGCCGCCGCACATCTCCTTCGCGCCACTTCAGAACGCCGCCGACTCGCTGACGCGTGCCGCCGAACGCTACTCGAAGGCGTACGACACGGCGCTGGGCGCGGGCGAAGCGTCGCGCGCGAGCGCGTCGCTCGCGGGAGTGAACGCGATTCTCGCGAAGAGCGAACACGTGCTCACGGATCCACGCGGGCTGCCGATGCGGCCGTGGTTCCAGCACCTGTTGTACGCGCCAGGCTTCTACACGGGTTACGGCGTGAAGACAATTCCCGCGGTGCGCGAATCAATCGAGCAGAAGAGATACGGCGAGGTGGGCGAGGCGATGTCGCGAGTGTCCGCGGTGGTGAACGCGGAAGCGACACTGGTGGATCAGGCCGCGGCGGCGCTGGCGAAGTGACGACGAAGCGCGGCAGCATCATCTGACGATGGACGACAGCCCCGTCGACCCGAAGATGCTGCCGCCGCCGCGCGAGATCCTCGACGGGGAGCTCGATCTCCTCGCGCGCGGCGACCAGCAGACGGAACCGCAGCCGATGCTCCAGGCCACGCTGTCGCCACTGCGCGTGGCGTTCCAGGGCGAAGCCGGCGCATTCAGCGAGGAGGCGATCGTGCAGCTCTGGGGCGCGGAGGCCGAGCCGGTGCCGATGCGCACGTTCGCGGACGTTATGGATGCCGCGGAAACGGGAACCGTGGACTTTGGCCTCCTTCCCATCGAGAGCACGCTCATGGGCGGCGTCGACAGCGCGTACGATCTGCTGGCGATGCACGATGGGCTGCTCATTGCGGCCGAGACGGTGGTCCCCATTCGACTCTGCGTGCTCGGGATCCCGGGTGCGACGCTCGCGGAGCTCACACAGCTCGCGAGTCATCCGTTGATGCTCGCGCAGTGCGCGCACTTTCTCGAGCGGCACAGTAACATCACGCCGGTGCCGTGGTGGGACACGGCAGGCGCGGCGCGCGCGGTGATGCAGGCAGGCGACCCGTCGCGAGCGGCCGCAGGAAGCCGCCGCGCCGCTGATCGCTTCGGACTCGAGCTCCTCGCGGACGGGATCGAGGATCGCCCGGACACGCAGATGCGCTTTCTCGCCGTCGGGCGAACTCCCGCGGCGCTGGAGTCCGGCGCGCCAGTGCGCAGCGCGGCGCTGTGCACCGTGCGCGACGTGGCCGGCGGCCTGATCGCCGCGCTCCAGCCGCTCGCGAAGGGCGGCTTCAACGTCTCGCACTTCGTCGCTCGCCCCACGCGCGAGCCGTGGCAGTATATGTATTACATCGAGTTCGAGCACGATGCCGCGGATTCGGAGGCGGGGCTCGCGCTCGAAGCCGTGCGTCGCGCCAGCGCGACGTACCGCCTGCTCGGAACCTTTCCTCGCTGGACGCTCGGCAACCCGCCGCCCGGCGGCGATTCACTCCTCCCATGACCAATACACCAACTCCGCCCCTCACGTCGCGACCCGCGTGGCGCGCGCTCGCCGCACACCACGAAGCCATTCGCGACGTTCATCTCCGCGACCTCTTTGCCGCCGATCCAGCGCGCGGAACGCGCATGACGGCGACGGGCGCGTCGATCTTCCTCGATTACTCGAAGCACCGCGCGTCGCCGCAAACGCTGGAGTTGCTGTTCGCGCTCGCGCGGGAGTGCCAGGTGGAAGAGCGGCGTCGCGCGATGTTCGCGGGCGAGAAGATCAACATCACGGAGGGGCGCGCGGTGCTGCACACAGCCCTCCGCGCGCCGCGCGATGCGCGCATCGTGGTCGATGGCGTGAACGTCGTGCCGCTCGTGCACGAGGTGCTCGACCGCATGCGGACGTTCACGGATCAGATACGAAGCGGCGCATGGCGCGGCTTTACGGGCAAGCGCATCCGCAATGTCGTGAATATCGGCATTGGCGGTTCCGATCTCGGACCCGAAATGGCGTACCGCGCTCTCGCGCACTACTCGCAGCGCGATCTCACCTTCCGCTTCGTCTCGAACGTCGACCCCACCGACTTCGCGGAGGCTACGCGCGGGCTGGAACCCGCGGAGACACTGTTCATCGTGTCGTCCAAGACGTTCACGACGCTCGAAACGATGGAGAACGCGAATGCCGCTCGCCGCTGGCTCCTTGCCGCGATCGGCGACGAGAAAGCGGTGGCGAGCCACTTCGTCGCCGTGTCGACCAACGGGCCTGGCGTCGAGAAGTTCGGCATCGACACCGCGAACATGTTCGGCTTCTGGGAGTGGGTGGGCGGCCGCTACTCGATGGATTCCGCCATCGGCCTCTCCACCATGCTCGCGATCGGGGCTTATGCCTTCGGCGAGATGCTCGGTGGCTTCCGCGAGATGGACGAGCATTTCCGGACCGCGCCCCTGGAGCAGAATCTGCCGGTGATCATGGCGCTGCTCGGCGTGTGGTACACGGATTTCTTTGGCACGCAGACGGCGGCGATCCTTCCGTACGACCAATACCTCGCGCGCTTTCCGGCGTATCTCCAGCAGCTGATCATGGAGAGCAACGGGAAGTCGGTCACGCTCAGCGGCGCGCGCGTGACCTATGCCACATCGCCCGTGATCTGGGGCGAGCCCGGAACCAACGGACAACACTCCTTCCATCAGCTGCTGCATCAGGGAACGCCGCTGGTGCCAGCGGATTTCATCGGTTTTCTATCGCCGCTCAACTCGAACGGCAGGATGTACGAGCTCCTGATGGCGAACATGTTCGCACAGGCGGCTGCACTCGCGTTCGGAAAGACCCCGGAAGAGGTGCGCGCGGAGGGAACCGCCGAGGCGCTCGTGCCGCACCGGGTGTTCGAAGGGAATCGTCCGTCGAGCGTGATCCTCGCCCCGCGACTCACCCCCGCCACCCTCGGCACTCTCGTCGCGCTCTACGAGCACATGGTGTTCGTGCAGGGCGTGATCTGGGACATCGATTCGTTCGATCAATGGGGCGTCGAGTTGGGCAAGACGCTGGCGGTGTCGATCGCCCGCGACCTCGATCCGGGCGTCGAAACGCCACCCGAGCGCGATTCGTCTACCAATGGGCTGATCGAGCGATTTCGGGCGGCCCGGGATTCCTGACCGGGGGGCCCGAGCAATGTGCGAGAACCACTGCACAACGCCGCACGGCCGGGGCCCCACGCATCTCCAGCATTAAACGGTAAGCCCAAGCGTAGCAACGCTTTCGCGCGGGTAGGCCGTCTGGATCGAAAGTCGCTATTCGATCTGGAGTTGGTCGTCTCCCTCCACTTCAGCCACAGTCGATCTGTCCTTCACAGCGCGGTACGCCGATTCGGCGCAGCGGCATGATCTCGACGATATCATCATCGTCGATCCGCTCACGATGCTCGAGGATCGTGGGGCGGATATCGCTTCGGCCGGTTCGCCCGCGGCGATTCAGTCCAAGGGCCCAGCAACGCTTCTCGCGACTCCCGGCGGCGACCCCGATGCCATTCCTCTCGCGAATCAGCTCTTCGGCGCTCCGGCGCCGAAAGCGATCAGCGCGGACGGCATGTCGTTCACCGTGGAGGGATGGGAGCTCGGCTCCCAGCGAGCTGACTCAACGGGCGGCGAAGGCAAATGCTGGGTGAGCGTGGACATTCTCCTCATCGAGAACGGCCGCTACGTGGTCCGCGAGCATCGCGCGACCGAAGATCCGAACAGCGCGATCGATGAAGAGGATCGGATGATAGCCTCGGAGTCCGCTGCGGTGATTCTGGAGAGCGGCGCCGAGGTGCGGAGCTTCTGCACGGAGCAGACGGCGGACTCGCTGCGTGCCGCTGCTCGCGTTGCCGCGCTCGACAACGCGATGCGCCGCTGGCCGCCGCTGCGCAACCAGTCAGGCCGCGCACGGAAGACCCCACTCGTCATCCCCTTCCTGATCGATTAGTCATTCACTGACTCTTCGCGGGTACGGTGGGAGATGGCCATTCGAGAGCAGGTCGGGATCCTCGTCGAGCACGTGGAGTGCGGCAACTTCATCGATGCGATCGACAGCTTCTACGCGGACGACGCGGAGTCGTTCGACATCGGCGGCATCCACACCGCGGGCAAGGCCGCACTGATGGAGAAAGAGCGGGGCTTCCTGACGACGATCGCGACGTGGCACTCGCACCAGGCTCTGGAGATAGTGGTCGACGATACGCTGGTGGCCATACACTGGCGCTTCGAGCTCACGCGGCGCACCGGCGAGCGCGTCACGCTCGAGGAGGTTGCGCTCCAGCGCTGGCGCGGCACCGGCCCTGATGCGCGCATCGTGCACGAGAAATACTTCCCGTTCGCACCGGGCGGGCTGAAATCCTGACGCTCATCGCTTCACGATGACCTGGTCGATGATTCCGTAGTTCTTCGCCTCCTCGGCCGACATGTAGTAGTCGCGGTCGAAGTCGCGCTCGATGCGCTCGAGCGGCTGCCCGGTGCACTCGGACATGAGCTCGTTCACGCGCGAGCGCATGTAGAGAATCTCCTTCGCCACGATCTCGACGTCGGCCGCCGTTCCCTCCATGCCGCCGGACGGCTGATGCATCATGATCCGCGCGTGCGGCAGTGCGTAGCGCTTTCCCTTCGTGCCCGCGGCGGCCAGCATGAAGCACCCCATGCTCGCAGCGAAGCCCATGCAGATAGTGCTCACCGGCGATGAGATGTGCTTCATCGTGTCGTACATCGCGAGCCCGGCGCTCACGCTCCCGCCCGGACAATTGAGATAGACGCTGATGTCTTTCCCCGGCTTGTCCGCCTCGAGGACGAGCAGCTGCGCGATGATGATGCTGGCGACATCATCGTCGATCTCGGAGCCGAGGAAGATGATGCGGTCCATGAGCAGCCGCGAGAAGATGTCGTAGCTCTGCTCTCCGCGGCTGGTGCGCTCGATGATGGACGGCATGTATATCGTGGACATTTTGCGTCTCCGCTGGACGGTCGCGCGTGCGTGCATGAAGATACACGCGTTGCCGCGCATCGGTCCGGGCGCACCTGCGAAAGCGGGGCGACGCTTGCGCGCCGCCCCGCCCTCTCCGGCCTCTCATCCACCGCCGATCATTGCGTCGGCGTCACCGACACCTTCGCGTCCACGTAGTTCACGCTCCCGCGGTCACGCGCCCGGATCGCGAGCACGTTCTGCCCAGCCACCAGGAATCCCGTCGGCACGCTGAACGTCAGCGTACCCTTCGTCGCGCAGTTTTCGTGCGTCACGAAGCCCGTCGTCGCGTTGAACGAATAGTTGCCGGCGTCGGGGCCGGAGAACGGAAGATCCGGGGTCAAAAGATTTCCGTTCACGAATATCTGAATGTCGTTGTCGATCGCCGCGCTGATGGTGAGCGGCACCACCGACGGAAGCGGGAACGACTTCCGCATCAATAGATCCGTGCCAACCACCCAGCTGTGGTTGAGCGTGAATCCCGGCTCGCTGTTGAGCGGGCAAACCGTGCCGCCCTGGTCGCCGCTGCCGAACGGTCCGCTGCCGGTCAGCCAGTTCGCGGTATTGAATCCGGGCGCTTCGAAGCCCGCATCGTGTCCCTGCGGTCCGTCCAGGAACAGATACGACGATCCGTACGGGACGACATCGCCGCCCGTTGCCGTGTACGTCACGCCGGCGGCCGGATCCACAGACACCGTCTGCTGTGAGCCTGGCGACCCGGGCGCAAAGGTGACCGTCGGATCCGCAAACGTTCCGACTGCCTGCGCCGAGTTCGGTCCGGCGTTCACCACCCAAGCGCTTGCGGTTGCCACACCGTGCACGTCAGTACCCACCGTGGCGCTCGAGTTGCCTCCGATCGTTCCGCCGCCTCCGGTCACCGAGAACGTCACGTTCACGCTGGCTACCGAATCCCCAAGCTGCGTCAACACGCGCGCCGACGGCGGGTTGGCAACCGCCGATCCCGCGGGCGCACTTTGCGCCGGGAACGGATTCGGGTTCGTCGTGAGATACACCTTCGTGTCCACGCCACCGAACGGGCTGAACGACTTCGCGAGCCCGGTCTTCCCGCCGCTTCCCGCGTACGCATTCTCTGGCAGCACGAGATCCGCGAGCGCGGAGCCGAGCGCGCGCGTTGCGCGGCCCATGTCACCGTGCGTTGCGAAATGAAGAATCTCGCGCGGACTCAGTGAGCTCGACTGCACCCCGCACAACCCCGAAATCGAGCCGGCCGGCGGCAAGATCTCGATGCCAGGCGTCGGCGTGCCGTTCACCGTCTGTGTGACGTTGTGCGCGAGGAGCACCGTCGAAATGTCGCCGCCCGTATCGAGGCAAAGCCCCACTGTGAGATTCGAGGTGATCCCGGACTCCGGCGACACCTTCACATCGTAGAACGGACCGTACTGGTCGAGCGTGGTGTTGAGCGGATGCGTCGCGTCGGGAATCACGCTGATCGTGACGACCACGGCCGGCGTGTTGAACGAGTTCGGCGGCAGCTGCACACCCGCGTTGCCATCACTGGTCACGACGTTCTGCGTGTTGCCGCTGGGAAACACAACCTTGTTAACCGTTCCCGGATTTCCGGGATCGCCGGGCAGCGTGAGCCCCGTGGTCGGCAGCCCCACAGTGCAGTAGAGACCCGTCTCGAATGCGAGCAGCTGCTGTCGTGTCGCCAGCGAGCCGGCGCCGTTGAGTTTCCCCGCGTTGAACTGCTGTAGCGTGAAGTCGAGCAAACGGAAAACGAGCGTGCGCGCGTCCGCCTGATGCCTGGTGTTGATGTACAGCAGGATCGCCGCGTAGGTCACCGTCGCGAGCAGCCGCTCGCCCCCACGCGCCGGGTACAACGCGACGATCATGCTCGCCGTCTGCCCCACCGTGGGACATCCGGAAGGCACGATGCTCGCCTCCACCGGCGGCGGCGCAACTTCGGTGGGCGATCGGCTGTCGCTCGAGCACGCGGTGACAACTAGTGCTGCGGCGACTGCCGTGAGGCAGCCTCCGACCAATGAACGCCACATTCTCTCTATCCTCTCAATTCAGGTTGAAACGGCAATTCGCATCGCGGACACGTCACGTCTCTGCCACTTACATCACTGCTTCCCTGTACTCACGAGGCGCTGAAATCGCGGATCGTCAGCGATCGTTCGCCATCGCCAGTTGTTGTCCGAGTTGAAGCCGGAGGCAACGTTGGGGTTCGCGGCGAGAAAGATCGAGAGCGACTTTATCGCCGCACTCTTGTCGCCGATCAGGGTCCAGACGAACGCGCGATCGTACTCCAGATCGCGCGTGGGGTCGATGTCCGCGGACGCGCGGACGGCGGTGAGCACATGCTTGGCGCTATCAGCCAGATTTGCGCGCGAGAGCACGGCCGCTACGCCCGTTTGCGTGCTCGCCGTCGCGTAGCGGCGCGACGACTCGGGGGTGAGCTTCACGATGGAGTCCGCGAGCCGCCATGCGAGCGCGGGATCGGGATCGAGCGCCTTCGTTGCCATTAGACTCAGCCTGCACTCGACGAAACGCGGATTGGCCGGAAAGCGCTTATTCCCCACGTCGCACCAGTGCACCGCCTCCGGAAACTGCGCATCGTCGTACGCGAGGTTGAACAGCCGCCACACGATGACGTCGATGTTGCTCAGATACGCATCCTGCTCGTACGCACGACGTGCAGCGAGCTTGGCGCTCGTCACGTCATCAGTATGCGTGAGCAGCGAGCTCAAAACACCCCACGCGCCCGCCTGCGCAGGGTTGATCTTCACCGCCGCGTCGAGATCGGCCTGCGCGCTGTCGAGCATCCGCTTCGATGCCTCGGCACCAGGATCGAGACCGAGGAGGTAGCTCCAGTAGCGGAGAGTGCCGCGGAGCTCGAGCGCGTCCGGGTTCGACGCCGAGAGCGTTAGCGCGGAGTCGGCAAACGCCAACCCCACGTTCACCCACTTCGCCGCCTTCATCTGGTCGTCGCCGAAGAATCGCGACGCACGATACGCAAGAGTGCCGCGCAGCACCGGCACCGCAGCCCATGCGCGATCGAGCGCGGACGCCTGCGCGAGCAGCGTGTCCGCGCTCTGCACCTCGCGCAGCACCGCCGCGGTGTCGCTTCCCTTTATCGCATCCTGCTCGGCGCGAAAGTGCTGCTCCGCCTGCTGCAGCAGCGCCCATGCATCCGCGTTCGACGTGCCTTCGCGCTGCTCGCGCAACAGCACCTCGGTGCCGAGCCGCCGGCGAAGAAATTCCGCCACGCGCATGGAGAGGGTATCGCGCAACGCGAGCGGATTGCCGCGCGCCTGCTCGAAGCTCGCGCGCTCGAAGTCCGTTCCCGTGCCATCCTTCAGCCGCACACTCACGCGCAGCTTGTTGCCGTCGGGCTCCACCGTTCCCATCACTAGCGTGCCGGCGTTGAGAGCGCGCGCGATGCTGTCGGGCGCCACTCCGCCACCGCGAAAGAGCGATGCGCCGTTGGTCGACACCACGTCCAGCCCGGACACCGCGCTCAATCGTGTGATCAGCGCCTCGGTGAGGCCGTCCGCGATGTAGCCCAGGTCGTGACTCTTGCTATCGTCCTCGAAGTACATCACTGCGATTCGACGCGGGTCGAGCCCCGTACTCTTGCCCGCATTCCGGATGTGGTCTCCGCGCGTGAAGTGCCACGCGCCCCAGCCGATCAGCACGAGCGGCAGGAGCGCCGCCGCGGAGCGAATCGCGATTCGTTTCCGGCGCGCCGCGGGCGTCATCACTCGCATCGACTGCGTCGCGCTCCGCGCCGCCTGAACGCGCCGCGAGTACGTGGCGCCAGCGGGCCGCTGCAGTGCCTCCGCGAATGCGCCGGCGGTGCGGAAGCGATCCGCCGGCACCTTGGCCAGCGCGGTGAGCACGGTGTCCTCGAGCTCGTCGGGCACGTTCTCGCGCACGATCGCGAGCGACGGCACGCGATCCATCGTGTGCCGCGCGATGATCGACGCCGCGGTAGGCCCGACGAATGGCGGCGTGCCCGCGATCATCTCATATAGCACGCACCCCAGGGCGTACACGTCGCTTCGGCCGTCGATGTCCTTCTCGGCCATTGCCTGCTCGGGGCTCATGTAGGTGGGCGTACCGAGGCTGATGCCGGTTTGCGTGAGCTTCTCCTCACCCATCGCACTGATCGCGTGCGCGATGCCGAAGTCGGCGACGATGGCGTGGCCGTCGTCGAGGAGGATGTTCTCGGGCTTGATGTCGCGATGGATGATCCCCTGCCGGTGCGCATAGTCCAGCGCGCCCGCGACCTCGATCGTGATCTGCACCGCCTCATCCACCGAGAGCTGCTGCTCGCGGTCGAGCTTCGCGCGCAGCGACTCGCCCGCGATGAACGGCATCACATAGTACAACAAGTGATCAGGCGTCTCTCCGGAATCGTAGAGCGCCAGGATGTTCGGATGACTCACTTTTGTTGCGAGCTGGATCTCGCGCCTGAAGCGTTCCGGACCGAGTGCCATCCCCAGGTCGGGAAGCAACACCTTGATCGCCACCTCGCGTTCGTTTCTGAGATCGTTCGCGAGGTAAACGGTGGCCATCCCTCCGCGGCCCAACTCGCGCACGATCTCGTACCGCCCTTCCAGGGCGGCCTGAAGTCGATCGACGCTGTTCGTCACTGTTGCCCGTGTCCTACGTTAAGAGACACTAAGCTGCGAACATACGCGCAGAGTCCGAAATCTGCCAGACGGTGAAACGTCCTTTATCAGGCGGCGGTCGAGAGATTCGAACGACGCCCGTGATCAGGATGCAGGCGCGCTGCGACGGATCGTTCCACTCTCCTCAGGAAGGGTGGATCAAAAAGAAAACTGAATGCTCCGAGCCTAGGGCGTTCCGCTCGCACTGTCGGCAGCCTGCGCCTTCCGGAGCGCGGCGTCGTCCTTGGCGGCCTTGATCTCCAGATCGAGCTGCTCGACCTGCGCCCTTAGCGCCGACATGTAGGCACCGCGCGCGCTCAGCTCTGCGGCGGCCGCTGTCTTGGCCGCGTCCACGAGCGCGGCGCTCGACGCCTGCTGGACGCCGATGACGTTGCCGTGAGGCCCGAAGTTGAGTGTGATTTTGCCCGAGCCGAGCGTCTGCGTGCCGAAGGAGAGATGCAGGATCGGATCGTTCGCAGCCACCAGCGGCACCATCCGCTCCTCCCGAACCGTGAACGTCGCTCGTTTGACGTCAGTCTCGGTGGGCACATGGATGCGGATGACGCGCATGATCGGCTCGCGATAGTAGATCCGGGCACACACCAACTCGGAGCCTGAGCATCCCACGGATGACGCGCCCGTGCCGGGCGCCGGCTCGAGCGGCGTCGCAGGCTCAGGCAGTGGCGACACCGACAGCACGATGTTCGTGAGTCCGAACAGCTCGGCGGCCCGCGGATACGCCGTGAAAGCGCGCGACAGCTCCGCCCAACTCATGTCGGCGCCGGGTGCGGGAGGAAGATCGGTGACGTCGAAGGTGCGCAGCACGTGCGTGGTCGAGTCGAGGCGCGCACGCGCCTTGGAGATCTGGGCGCACGACGTGTCCTTGCCCGCCGAGAGCCCGCCTCTCGTGAAGCTGCCGAGTATTCCCGCGGCGCCCTTGGCGATCGAGCTCACGATGGCTGCCCGCTCGTCGGCACCGCTGTAGTTGAGCGAAGCGAGCACGCCGGTTTCGGAGAGCTTCACACCGAGCGTCTGCTCCAGGGTGCTCGACGGCGCGAGCCCAAGGCGGTAGGCCTGTCGACGATCGGGCGCGGTGGTGGCCGTGACCGTCCAGGTCGTCGCGATGGAGTCTCGGGGAATGCACTCCCCGCCCAAGCCGCGCGTGGCGGTGTGCCGGGTGATGGTCTTCGCGTCGATCGAGATCAGGTCGCGCGTGACGTAGTAGCGGAGGCCATCGCTTGGGGCGCGGTCGATGTCGAAGGGGCCGCTGGTGCTGAGAGAGCCGGGTCGTGCGCAGGCGACCGTCGCTGCGGTGAGGAGCAAACCAAGTATTCGGGCACTGCGCGGCATGAATCCTCCATTGGCCATGCTCGTGTGAACCGTCCCGCGGGTTCGTTCGTCGTTGATATGATAGGGATGCATCTGGCGCGGGGCTACACCGGCCGCGCCACCGGGGGACAGGAGGCGTCCCATGCGGTTCGTTCGGTGCGTGAATGGCGGCAGGACTTCGAGACATCGCGCGTGGCCGCGGCGCGCGCTGCTCGTGATGATATTGCTCGCCGCTGTCGTCGCCGCGCGCGAGGCGCCGCTCCCGCCCACATCAATTCCCGTTCGCGTCATCCTCGTGGCGAACGATGTGCGCGATTCGATGAACATGGTCTTCCTGCATTCCACGTCGGGGTGGCGAAAATATCCGACCTATGTGAATGCCGCCAACTATGGGCGGGGAACACCCATCTGGCAGGAGACAATGCGCTGCCTGCGCGGCCACATCTCCACGGACACGCTTTGGATTACCGCGTGGGAGTCGCCGCGCGGGGAGCGCGCCTTTGCGGCGGCGGTGACGGGTGAGTGCGACGATCGACCGGACGCGGTTGGGAGCTGGCACACGCATCCCTGGCGCGCCGACAGCATCGCGATGCCCGTCAAGATTCGCGAGCTTTCCATCGGAGACCTGCGCGCGTTCCGGGCGAGCGCGGACCGCATTGCGCTCGCGCAGTGGGACAGAGATTCCATCGCGGGCGCGGTGCGTGCGTTCAACGGCTCGGTGCAGTATCCCGTGCAGGTGCAGGTGCAGCTGCGGCCGAGGCTGGACAGTACGGCCGCCGAGCCGGATACGACTGGAACGCGCTAAAATCGGGATCGGGAATGTGACGCTCCGGCGGTCGCTCGCCAGGGGTTGCGCGACTGGCCTGAAAGCGTAACACATTGTGGCACAATATCATATAAACCGGTGCGATCTCTCCGAGCGCGGCCCTTTGGCGTGATGAACTCCGTTCGTGGCGTGATAGACTCTGTGATACATCTCACCATACATTGCGGGTCGGAATTTTCTAGGCAGTTCACCCGCACGAGCCGGCGCGCGTCCAGCGACGAACGCCGGCCTATTCTTTGGCCAAATCCACCGAACTCAACAATCCGGACGATGGTGACGCGCTACCTCCCCGCCCCTCACGTCGTGTGTCGGGAGGCGCGGGCATTCCGCGTGCGCTGTTGACGTCGCTGGAAGAGCATCTCACCTCGCTTCCCGGGGTGACGCTGGCGAGAGTGGAGGTTCGGCCCACCGGGGAAATCGTCGGCATCCATCTCATGGTTGCCGCGGGCACGGACACGAGCGCCCTCATCCACACCGTCGACGAGACGCTGCGCTCGGCCTTCGACCTCAAGGTTTCACCGGAGCAGATCTTCGTCGCGCACGTGAATGCGCGCACCGGCACCGCGGCCGCGCGGCCGGCGGAGGGTAGGGGAGGGTTCGATCAGCGTCGCTCGGGCGAAGTTCGCGCGGCCGACAGCGGCGACAGTCCGCGGTTGGCGCGCCGCGTGTATTTCGAGGATCTGGAGGTACGCCGCTCGCGCGTCTCGGGAATCACGTGCCGAGTGTCGCTGCGAAAGGGCGCACTGGTGTTGAGCGGCGAAGTTACCGGCGCGAGCTCGGAGCGGTCGCGCGCGGAGCTCGCCTCGCGGGCGACGCTCGCCGCGCTGGGCGCCGCGGACGTCGCCGCGCAGACCGCGGCGATCGAGCACGTGCTGCTGGTCGACTCGCTCGAACGGCGCTACGTGGTAGTGGCCGTGGCCGCGCGGCGGGGCCGCGAGATCGTACCGCTCACGGGCGTGTGCGAGGTGCGCGAGGATGTGGAGACGGCCGCGGTGTTGGCGACGTTGTCGGCTACGAACCGGTGGCTCGCGCAGTACTGAGCTGCGTGGGCGCTCGCCGCCCAAGTGAAACCAACGATTGGCTGACGCGTACAAGAACGAGCCGTGATCGACGTCCAATCGCGTCTCCATTCGGGGAACCGCATCGATGAACTACGTGCGCGTCGCTACCGCATCGCTCCTGCTCTCCGCTCCCGTTTTGGGGCGAGCGCAGACTCCCGCTCCAATCCCGATCGACCTCGCCAAACGCTACTTCGCCGAGGCGCGAGCGCTGTGCACAGCCGACGGCGACAAGCTCTGGGGGGTGTCGCTGTGCGGGCCTATGATGTTCGTCGACGCGGCGAGCCGTGAGATCGTCGCAAGCGAGGCGGACGCGAAGGGAGTGTTGAAGGGAGGGGACGGTGTGTTCGTCGGTGTGCTACCCGCCGATCAGATCGTCGCGAACACGGCCGTCGAGTGGAGTGGCGTGCGGTGGACCCAGATACTCTGGCCGCTTCCCGACGACGATCGCCTGCGCGCGACGCTTGTGGCGCATGAGCTCTTCCATCGTATTCAGCCGCAGCTCGGGCTGCCCACGATGAACGGCGGCGACAACGCGCATCTCGACGAAGTGGATGGGCGCTACTACATGCAGCTCGAGTGGCGTGCGCTGGCTCGGGCTCTGGAAGCTCACTCGAAGGCGGGGCTGGATCAGGCCGCGAGCGATGCGCTGTTCTTTCGCGCCGAGCGCTATCGCATCTACCCCAAAGCCGAGGCGGAGGAGCGAGCGCTCGAGATGAACGAGGGGTTGGCCGAGTATACGGGTGTGCGCGTAGGCAACCCGACGCAGGATCTGCGGACCGCCATGGCGCTCCACGACCTGGCGGTGCACGTGGGCGATGCGACGTTCGTTCGCTCGTTCGCGTACGCGACAGGACCGGCGTACGGGTTGCTGCTCGATCGTCTCACGCCCGGCTGGCGGGAGAAGCTGAAGTCGGGCGCCAGCCTCGAGGCGATGCTGCGGAGCGCGTTGCATGCTGGAGGCTCCGATGGGATGACGGAACGCGAAGCACGATACGGCGGCGCCGCGCTCCGCGCCTCCGAAGTCGAGCGCGATCGTAAGCGCCAGGCGGTCCTCGCACTCTACCGCGGCGAGTTCATCGACGGCCACAAACTCACGCTGCGCTTCCGGCACATGAATGTGCAGTTCGATCCGCGTAACTTGCAGCCGTTGGGCGATGCGGGAACGGTCTATCCCACTATCCACATCTCGGATGACTGGGGAGTTCTCGACGCCAAACACGGCGCGCTCATGAAGCCCGACTGGAGCGCTCTCGTCGTTTCGGCGCCGACATCGACATCGGGAAGCACTACGAGCGGCGATGGATGGACGCTGGCGCTCAAGCCTGGTTGGACGATCGTTCCCGACTCCCGTTCCGGCGATTTCGTGTTGTCCGCACCATCCTCGAGCCATTGAGCAATGCGCGTTGCAATCGGATCTGACCATGCGGGATTTCACTACAAGGCGCTGATCAAGGTGATCCTCGCGCGATGGGGTCACGATGTCACCGACTTCGGAACCGACTCGGATTCTCCGGTGGACTACCCGTTGTTCATCCGCCCCGTTGCGCTCGCGGTCGCGCGAGGCGAGTTCGAGCGCGGCATCGTACTGGGCGGCTCGGGCAATGGCGAGGCGATCGTCGCGAACCGCGTGCGCGGAATTCGCTGCACGCTGTGCTGGAACGTCGAGTCCGCGCGCTACGCGCGGCAGCACAACGACGCGAACGTGCTTTCGATTGGGGAGCGGTTGGTTGCGGAGCCGGATCTCGAGCCGATACTCAAGGTGTGGTTCGAGACTGCGTTCGATGGCGGGCGGCACCAGCGGCGCATCGACGAGATCGACGCGGTGTGAGCCGGTAGCGGAATCAGTCCGCGCCGGGCTTCGAGAGCAACGGCGATCGATCGCTCAACAGCTTCGTGACGAATCGCTGACCTTCGCTCACTCGCTCCACCTCGATGGCCATCGACTCGATCGCCAGCTCCATTCGCGCAAGCCGCGAATCGAGCACTCCGGGGTTCGTATCGCCGTCGCGAATGCGAGCCATTTTCTCGCGATGACTCAACAGGATCTTCGCGAGGACGATCAGCGACGGTATGCCGACGAGAATGGCTGCCATCACGACATCTTCCATGAGACTCCTGGGGTTGGGACAATGGTCAGGGCGTCAACGACTGACGTCCCCTACGGCTGTTGGGATTGGAAAGTGCCACCTGCTCGCCGGCGTCCTATCCGCGCCCCAGCTCCGACTCCGCCCACAAAGCGAAGGCCTCGGCTTGGGCAACGGCCGTACGCGCTTCGTCGAGAGTTAGCGCACGATGTCCATACGCCGCGTCGTCCTTGCGTTTGAGCAATCGCTGAAGGCGTGTAAGCTCTTGCTGCGACGCGCGATTGCCCAGCGCCTGTCGCACGGTGTCAGGCAGTCGCTGATGATTTTGTCCGTTCCTGATTCCGGCCACCTTGATCGTCACAGCGTCTCCGAAGGCGATGGCCGAGAGGATGGCTCCCTGGACGATGAGACGCGTGTCATCGCGCGCGTCGGCGACGATCAATGCATCTCGGGTCGTTTTCAGGTGCGCCCTGCCGGCATCGCGACGACCCAGCCACTCATCGCGATTTCGCACCGGGCTCCACGTGCCTCGGGAGACCATTAGCGCTTGGTGGGTTTCCGTCTTAGCTGCTGGAGCAGACCGTCTGGCGCATCGCCGGCCAGCACAACGGCGTCCCGCCTTAGCTCGCTCCAGAACTTTGATTTGGTTCTTGCAAGTCGCGCTACGTCCCTCGGGCCAAGCGCTATCACCGACACGCGATGATCCTCTTCCCCCAATTCAATGCTTATGCCGTCGCGCAGTGCATCCGCTTGTGCAGCGGGCTCGGCGCTGGCGCTCACGATTGCCACGTCGACGTCGCTGGTCGGTGTGTCGGCTGCGCGAGCTACGCTGCCGTAGAGCCATACCGCCAGCGGCGGTGGCTTCAGAGATCTGGCAGCGCGCCTGATGGCCCCGAGTACGACATTCGCATACTTCTCTTCGGCTGAAAACAGCGCAACGAGTGCCGGTGTGAGTGGGTGCTCCATACGCAGCGAACACACCATGCTGCGACCTGCGCCCACGCCGGTGACAATTTCCGACTCGCGGAGCCGTCGCAACGCGGCGCGAGTGCTCGGAAGAGACAGCTTTGCGCGTCGCGAAATATCAGACACGCCGAGACTGCCGCCGTGCTGCGCAAGCACGCGCGCAACGCGGACCAGACCGGGTGAGCCGATAATATGCTCGAG
Organism: Gemmatimonadaceae bacterium; assembly: GCA_025450815.1. Taxonomy (GTDB): domain Bacteria; phylum Gemmatimonadota; class Gemmatimonadetes; order Gemmatimonadales; family Gemmatimonadaceae; genus FEN-1250. Next base: position 15,217 of record JANWLO010000005.1, on the reverse strand, counting down.
CGGATTGTAGAGGGCACTCGTTTCAGCGGGTCGCATAAAGGCAGAATGGCCAGAGAAAGTGTTCCTTCTTTATCGAAGGTTATCATTCCCGAACGAATATACACCTGCTTCGACTTGCGCGCTTCCTCGCTTCACCCACTTTCACGTTACCAGGCTTCGCGCGTGGTACTCCGGCGTGTCCCACGCCCGCTCGACCACTATCGCCTTGAGGATCGCGACCGCGTCCCAAATCTCAGCGTAACCGAGGTACAGAGGCGTGAACCCGAGCCGCAGAATGTCCGGCGCACGAAAATCGCCGATCACGCCGCGGTCTATCAACGCCTGTTTGATCGGCCACGCCTGCGGATGCGCGTAGCAGAGCTGACTGCCACGCATCGCCGGCGCGCTCGGCGACACGAGGGTGAACGCGTCCCGCCCGACCTCTTGCCCCATGAGTGCATCGAAGATCTCGCCCTGCCGAACGGACTTCGCGCGCACCAAGTCGAGTGGCGCCTCGAGCATCAGGTCGACGCCGACTTCGAGCGCCGTCAGACTCAGAATGGGCGGCGCACCAACCGTGAGCCGATCGATTCCCTCGGCGGGCCGATACGATTGCTCGAACGCAAAGGGAGAGGCATGCCCGAACCATCCGCTCAACACGGGAGTGATGTGCGGCTGGTGTCGTTGAGCGACGAACAGAAACGCGGGCGCGCCCGGCCCGCCGTTGAAATACTTGTAGCCGCAACCCACCGCGAGGTCGACATCAGCGCCCGCCAGATCGATCGGCATCGCACCGGCCGAGTGGGCGAGGTCCCAAAGCATGATCGCCCCGCGCGCGTGCGCACGCTCCGTGATGCGGCGCATGTCGTACATTCGCCCTGTGCGGTAGTTGACGTGGGTGAGCATGACGACCGCGACGTCGTCCGTGATCGCGTCCTCGATGTCGTCCGGCTCCGCGAGACGCAGCGTGTGGCCACGTCCGAGGTGGCGCATCAACCCCTCGGCGACGTAGAGGTCCGTCGGAAAGTTGGCGGGCTCGGAAACGATGATGCGTCTGTCCGACCGAAGCTCGAGCGACGCCGCGAGTGCCTTGAACAAGTTGATGGAAGTGGAGTCCGCGACGATCGTTTCGCCGGCGCGCGCGCCGATAAGTCGGCCGATCTTTGCGCCGATGCGCTGCTGCAGATCGACCCACCCTCGCGTGTTCCAGCTACCAATGAGATCGTGGCCCCACTCGACCTCGACCACCTCGCGCATGCGCTCGGGCGTGGCCCGCGGCATCGCGCCGAGCGAGTTGCCGTCGAGATAGATCACGCCCTCGGGCAGCCTGAACCGATCGCGGAACGCACGCAGGGGATCCGCGCGATCCAGCGCCTCCAGATCGCCACGCCTGATCGATTGGCTCACGAACGCATCACAGTTCCGTGCGCACGTCCCAGAGCTCCGGGAAGAACGTGACGTCGAGCACCTGCCTGAGGTAGCCCACGCCGGCAGTGCCGCCTGTCCCGCGCTTGCGACCGATGATGCGCTGCACCGTCGTCACGTGGCGGAATCGCCATTGCTGGAACCAGTCCTCTAGGTCGATCAGCTCCTCCGCCAACTGATAGAGATCCCAGTAGCGCTTTGGATCCCGATATACCTGCGCCCACGCTGCGAGCACCGAAGCATCCGCGCGGTATGGTTCACGCACGTCGCGCTCCATTACCGCAGCATCGATCGCAAAGCCACGACGTGAGAGCAGCCGGATGGCCTCGTCGTACAGGCTCGGAGTCTCGAGCGCGTGCTCGAGTTGTGCTTTCACATCGCTGCGATGCCGGTGCGGCGCGATCATCGCCGCCTGCTTGTTGCCGAGTGCGAATTCGATCATCCGGTATTGCACGGATTGAAAGCCGGAGGACTGCCCGAGTGCGCCGCGGAAGTGCGAATAGTCGCTCGGGGTCATGGTGGATAGCACGTCCCACGACTGGATGAGCTGCGACTGAATCCGGCTCACTCGGGCGAGGTGCTTGAACGTCTGTTGCAGGTCATCGGCGATGACGAGGCGCCGCGCGGCGCCGAGCTCGTGCAGCGTGAGCTTCATCCACAGCTCGGTGGCTTGGTGGATGATGATGAACAGCATCTCGTCGTGGCAATCGGAGCGAGGTTGCTGGGCCGCGAGCAGCGTGTCGAGCTGGAGGTAGTCGCTGTAGCTCATGGCGCCGGCGAAGTCGGTGTGCGCTTCGGCGGCAGGGTGCGAGCTGGATGGCTGCGCTGGCTGCGCTGGCTCGTTCTCCATGTCTTTCGCCCTCACCAAATGTCCGGCACCTCCGCCCGCGGTCGCACCATCGGGTCGCCCTCCTTGCACCCGAACGCCTTGGCGAACGCCATCGAGTTCGACACCGGACCGTTCACGCGCCACCTGTCCGGCGAATGCGGATCCGTGGTCACGCGCGTGCGCAGCGACTCGTCGCGCTCGTGGCCGCGGAAGCTCTGCGCGAAGCCGATGAAGAAACGCTGTTCCGGTGTGTACCCCTCGATCAGCCCCGGCCGGCCATCGCGCTCGAGCGCGCTCTCCAGCGCGTCGTACCCGGTTAGCACCCCACCGTTGTCAGCGATGTTCTCACCCTCCGTGAGTGCGCCGTTCACGTGGAAGGTGTCCACCTGAATGTAGCCGTCGTACTGCGACACGATTCTCGCCGACAGCTTTGCGAACGTCGCCGAGTCGGACGGTTGCCACCAGTCACGAAGACTCCCAGAGGCGTCGTAGTGGCGTCCCTCATCGTCGAAGCCGTGCGTGAGCTCGTGCCCGGCCCAGCTCCCACCGAGCGAGCCGTAGTTCGCGCCGTCGTCCGCGTTGGGGTCGAACGTCTGCGGCGTGAGCGCGCCAGCGGGAAAGACCATCTCGTTCTTCGTCGGATCGTAGTACGCGTTCACGGTCGGCACCGTCATGTCCCACTCCGTAGTGTCCACCGCTTCACCGGGCCGGTTTGCGGTACGCTTCCATTCGAACTCGTTCGCGCGAATGTCGTTCAGCACGAATGCGTCATTGCGTACATCGAGCTTCGCGTAGTCACGCCACTTGTCGGGATAGCCCACCTTCTCGTGCATCTTCGAAAGCTTGTCGAGCGCGCGCGCCTTGGTCGTGTCCGACATCCAGGTCAGATTCTTCAAGCGCGCCGCGAAGGCCGTCCTGATGTCGTCGATCACCTGCTTCGCGCGGCGCTTCGCTTCAGGCGGAAAGGTCTTCGCGACGTAGGCCTCGCCGAGCGCTTCGCCCATCTGGTCGTCGGTCTCGCGGAGGCAGCGCTTCCACCGCGGCAGCAGCTCTTTCGCACCGCTGAACGTCGACGAGAACGCGAAACTCTCCTTCACGTACGGCGTGCTGAGCCACGGCGCCGCAGACGAGAGCACATGGTAGTGCAGATACGCCTTCCAGTTCGCGAGCGGCTCGCTCGCGAGCAGCGTGTCCGCACGCGCGATGAACGCCGGTTGCCCGATGTTGAGCTTCGCGACGCGATGATCGACGCCGGCGTTGCGAAAATACCGGGTCCAGCTCACGTGCGGCGCGATGGCGGCGAGCTGCTGTTCCGTCATCGGATGGTCCACGGCCGATGGATCGCGCATCGCGACGCGCGTGAGCGACGCCTCGGCGAGCTTCTTCTCGAGATCGAACACACGCTGCGCATCGGCCTTCGCCGCGGCGGCCGGCTCGCCGGAGAGCGTGAGCAGCGCCGCGATGTGTACGAGATACGTGTGTCGCACGGAATCCGGCCCGGCGCCCTCGCGTGTATAGTAGTCGCGATCGGGGAGTCCGAGCCCGCCCTGCCAGAGCGTCGCGACATAGTGCATGGGATCGTGCGGGTCGACGCTCGGGAAAAAGTGAAAGAGCACGTTGTGCCCGGTGCTCTGGAGCCTCGCGATCTCGTCGAGCAGCTGCGCTCGCGTCGCGATCGAGCTCGCCGCCGCGAGCGCGGGGCGCACGGGACCGAGTCCGGCGCGCTCGGCGGCGGCCGAGTCCATGCACGTGGCGTAGAAGGTACCGAGCTTGTGCTGCGTGCTGCCGGCGGGATACGTGGCACGCTTCGCCATCACGTCGTCGAGCACCGAGCGAACGACGAGCTCGTTCCTGTCGGTCATGTCCCGCGAGACGCCGGATGAGGAATACGCGGCGGGGATCGTGTCGTGCGCGAGCCAGCGGCCGTTTGCGAACTGATTGAAGTCGGTGCAGGCCTTGGCGGTCGTGTCCATGAACGCGGTGTCGACGACCTTGAGCGGGATGACGCTCGACTGCGCGTTCACAGTGGAAGCGGTGACGATCAGCGCGAGGGCGCTCAAGCGAATGGCTGTCATATCCGGATCACTTCATCTGATTGGTTGATGGTGGTGACGTCGCCACGTGCCCGTCCACCATTGCCTCACTCACATTCCAGAGCTGCTTCCGCGTCTCGACATCGTACGACCGCCTCGACGAGCGCGCCGCCCGGCACTTCTGAAAATAGCCGCCGGACACGCCCTCCACCGATGGTGAAGCGGCGAGAAAGACGACCGTCTCCGCACCCTTGGCGGGCGTGAGCAGAAACGGGGAGATCAGCGCGAACAGCAGCTTCGGAATCTGGCGCAGGAGATCGGTCGCGACCGTGCCAGGATGCAAGCAGTTGGCCGTAACACCCGTTCCCTCGAGCCGCGATGCCAGCTCGTAAGTGAAGAGCACGTTCGCGAGCTTGCTCATGGCGTACGCGTTGAATCCGCGATAGTTCCGCTCGCTCTGCAGGTCGTCGAACCGCATCGGCCCGTTGCGCTCGCCCGCTGACGCTACGTTGACAATTCGCGATGGCGCGCCGGCCCGCAGCAGCGGAAGGAGCTCGCGAGTGAACAGAAACGGCGCGAGATGGTTCACCGCGAAAGTCATCTCGAAGCCATCCGTGCTCACCGTGCGCTTCTTGCTCGCGCGCCCGGCGTTGTTCACGAGCACGTGCAGGGCGGGGTGGCGTCGCGCGATCTCGCCGGCGGCGGCTCGAACTGCGCCCAGCGAGGCGAAGTCCGCGATCACCATCTCGACGTTCTTGTTGCCCGTTTCGCGCTCGATCTCGTTGGCCGTCAGCGCGGCGCGCTCCACGTTGCGCGCGACGATCACGACGGTCGCGCCCAGCCTCGCGAGGCCGAGCGCGGTCTCCTTCCCGATCCCGTTCGTCGCACCCGTGACGACGCAAACACGCCCCTCCATCCGCGACAGCTCCGTCTTCACGGGTGGCGCCCTGTGCCGCGCGCCCGATATGTTCCGGACGGGCTACGAGTTCCTGGCATCATGCCGCCCAACATCGCACTCAACCCGCAACCGCACAACCGAGCGCCATGGAAACCCTCACCCGCACCCTCGCCATTGCGCTCCTCCTCGGCACCTTGCTGCTGGGCGGAGGCGCGGCCATGCATCCGATCCTCAGCGGCGGCGGCTCGATGGAGCTCGGTATGATCGGCAGCATGCCGATCTGGCGCACGATGCATCTGTGCATGCTCGCGGGCACGGGGCTGATCATGACCGGAATCTGGGTACGGCTCGTCGGCGCGCCCGCGGGTAGCGCAACGGTTCCCGCGGTCGTGGCCGCGCTTGCGATCATCACGATCGGCATGGCGCTCGATTCGATGAACACCACCTTCATGGCGGGACCCGCGTGGCACATGGCGGGCGTGTTCTCCGCCGGCGATGCCTCCATCGCGCGGCAGTTCGAGCTTCTGCATCCGGTAGGATTGATGGCCGCACGATTCGGAAACTATCTCGTCGCACTCGGCGCGATCGTGCTCGGCGCGGCCGAGTGGATGACGGCGGGGCGACCGCGCTGGCTCGCGGTGCTTGCGTGGATCGCGGCGGTGGGTGGGCTCGCAGGCGTGATCTTCTTCGACGAGTCGAGCCCGGAAATGCTCGGCGCGGTCGCGCTGTTGTTCGGATGGCAGGTCGGCGCCGCGATCGTGGCGCTCAGATCGGCGCGCGTCGCGAGCTAGGGCGCGACGTGCAGAGAGTCGGCCGACTGGGATGTCTCCTGGCGAGCGCCATCGTCGCTGCTGCGTGCACGACGCGCGGCTCGGGCGCCGACGCGGGCCGAGTGGACGCTGGCAAGGGACCGGAGGCGCAGGGACGACTGCCAACCGGAGTCCATCTCGATCCGGCCGGTCGATCGATTCCCGTCGGCAACATGCCTACTGCGGCGCTGCTGTCACCGGATGGGCGGTATCTCGTTCTCAGCCTGAGCGGCTACCGCACGCAGGGCATCGAGATCGTGGACACGAAGTCGAGCAAGGTGGTTCAGCATCTCGAGCAGCCCGGCGCGTTCATCGGTCTGGCATGGAGCGCGGACGCGCGAACGCTCTACGTCTCGGGTGGTGCCACCGATGTCGTGTACTCGTACGCATGGCTTCCGGCGCGCGCGCAGCCGGCGGCGCTCACCGACAGTATCGAGCTCGGGCACCGAGGCGCCGCAACGCCGGGATCGCGATACGCTGCCGGCATCGCGCTTTCGCGCAACGGGCGCGCCCTCTATGTCGCCGAGAATCTGAGCGACTCGATCGCCGTCATCGATCCAGCATCGCATCGAGTTGTGCAGCGTTTGGGAACGGGGCCGTATCCGTACGGTATCGCCGTCGCACCCGACGGCCGCGTCTACGCGTCGGCGTGGGGGGCGTCGTTCGTGAACGTGTATCGCGCCGATTCGGATGGTCGCCTCGTCGCCGAGCGGCCGATCGACGTCGCGCGTCACCCGTCGATGATCATCCTCAACGCCGACGGCACTCGACTCTTCGTCGCATCGGCGAGCAGCGACCGCGTCGCGATCGTGGATACTCGTGCGCGCCACCTCATCCGTTTGCTGAGCGATCCTCCACCGGACGGAGTGGTGGAGGGCAGCACGCCGGACGCGCTCGCGCTCTCGGCCGATGGGTCGCGATTGTACGTCGCGGAGGCGGACGCGAATGCGGTCGCGGTATTCGATCTCTCTAGCGGAGCCGATACGCTTTCCGGTCGAATTCCATCCGAATGGTATCCCACCGCGCTTGCCGTGATGGGCGACTCGCTTTGGGTGGTGAATGGAAAGGGGCGCGGTCCCGGGCCGAACCTGGCGGGGCCGCAACCGAACAGTCCGCGCTCGCAGCTCGACCCTCGCCAATACACTCTCGGACAGCTCGACGGGACGATTACCGTGATGCCGGCGGCGCGCGACGCGCAGCTCGCATCGTTTACGCGACGTGTGGCGCGCGCGAATGGTTGGGACCTTTCGCGCTCGGCGAAAGTAAGCTATCCGCCGTTCGAGCACGTGGTCTACATCATCAAGGAGAATCGCACCTACGATCAGGTGCTCGGCGATCTTCACCAGGCCGATGGCGATACATCGTTGCTGTTCTTCCCGCGCACCGTATCACCCAATCATCATGCGCTCGCCGAACGGTTCGGCGTGTTCGATCGATTCTTCGTGAATGCGGAGGTGAGCGCGCAGGGACATCCATGGTCCACCGCGGCCTACGTCACGGACTACACGGAGAAGACAACGCCCGACATCTATCGGGGAAAGCGACCGGAGCCCGAGGACAAGCAGGACGTCGACGATCCCGCGAACGGTTACATCTGGGACGAAGTCGCCAGGAAGGGGCTCACGATGCGTGACTACGGAGAGTGGGCAGAGCCGGTGAATGCCGCTGCCGGCGATACGAGCGCCCAAAGGTATCAATCCAGCATCGCTTCGCTGCAGCCGTACACGAGTCCGACCTATCCGCCGTTCGACCTCGCGGTCATGGACCAGCGTCGCATGGATGCGTGGCTCGCGGAATTCTCGGAGCAGGTGCGAGCGTCGCGCATGCCGGCGTTCGAGTTGATCCATCTGCCCGATGATCATACGGCGGGCGGCAGGGCTGGAATGCGGACCCCGCGCGCCTACATGGCGGACAACGATCTCGCGCTCGCGCGGCTCATCGACGCGCTCTCACATTCGCCATTCTGGAAGAGCACCGTCGTTTTCGTGGTGGAAGATGATGCGCAAGACGGGCCGGATCACGTCGATTCGCATCGATCCGTGATGCTGGTGGTATCGGCGTGGAATCGCGGCGGCGTGATTCACCGTTTCGTGAACACCACCGATGTGTTGGCGACGATCGAGGAAATCCTTGGCCTGGGAACGATGTCGCAGTTCGATCACTTCGGCAGACCGTTGCGCGACATCTGGTCGACGTCACCCGACCTTCGGCCGTACAGTGCGCTGGTCCCCGCGCAGTCGCTGACTGAGCTCAATTCCGCCACGGGCGCGAGCGCCCGGTCATCGGCGCATCTGGACCTGTCGCACGAAGACATGATCGACGACGACACCTTCAATCACATTCTGTGGCGAATCGTAAAGGGGCCGCTCGTGCCCTACCCCACCGCTCGGCGAGTGCCGATGCAGGAGCTGCTGAGCGGTCGATGAGCTAGGCGGCGGCGATTCTCGAATCGAGAGCGGCGAATCTGGTTGTTATCACTGCGATCGGTATGCCGATGCACACCACGAGAATGACGGCGGCCTTGATCGCCCCGTGTAGCGTGAACGGGCGGGGACCAATTGCCGAGAGCGGGACCACGATGTGATTCATCACGCCGTAGACGACCACGCCCCCGTACAGAACTCCGGACACGAGCGGGTGCTCCAGCAGGAAGCTCATGCGCCGGCTCGCCGCGAAGTAAATCGCGGCCCATGAGGTTGCGATGAAGTAATGACAGGCGACCCCGAGCAACGCCGTCGCGCCACCGCCGTCCATCGCAGCTTTCCCGATCAAACCGGATGCTATCGACTGCAGCAAGTGAATCGCCGCCGGGCCCGATCGTGTGTAGACGATGAGCGCCGCCGTGAGATCGAGCGTGCCGGCCACGAGACCGGCCCACAGAATGGTCCGGCCGGCGCGCTGCCACGAAAACGCTCCCATGCGACCTGCGCTCATACGAGATTCCTCGTCCTAGCAGGGTGCTGAAAAGCCAGGAACTGCTCGACACAGAGTCACAGAGGTAAACTGAGAGATGCGGAGGAGTTGGTTTAACTCCTCCATGAGGGACCGACCCGCCGGTTTTCCTCTGTGGCTCTGCGTATCCTCTGCGCCTCTGCGTCCCTCTTTTGTCTTTTGTTTTTTTCTTCCTTTTTCAGCAACGTGCTAGTCCTTGAGAATCTCCTTGGCCGCGTTGTAGCCGCACGCGCCCATCACGCCGCCGCCGGGATGCGTGGCGGCGCCGCAGAGATAGAGATTCCTGATCGGCGTGCGATACTGCGCCCAGCCCGGTAGCGGCCGCATGAACGCGAGGCTCGAGAGCGACATCGTCCCCTGCATGATGTTGCCGCCGGTGAGAGCGTAACGCTGTTCGATGTCGCGCGGTGAGAGAACCTGCCGGTTGATTACCGATTTCTTGAAGTTGGGCGCGTAATCGTTGAGGATGTCGAAGCAGCGGTCGGCGAACTTGTCCCTCGCCGCATCGTATTCCGCAGGGGTGTCCGCGCCCTTCACGTTGTACGGGAAGTACTGGATGAACATCGACATGAGGTGCTGCCCCGCCGGCGCAACCGTCGAGTCCACCACCGAGGGAATCGTGCACTCGAGGATCGGGTTCGCCGCCGGCTTGCCGTACTTCGCGTCGTCGAACGCGCGCTCGATGTAATCCATGTCCGGCGAGATGTGGATGGTGCCGCGATGCTGCGGGCCCGCCTGCGCGCCCGGAACCGAGGTGAAGTTGGGGAGCTCGCTCAGCGCGACGTTGATCTTGAGACTCGCGCTACTGTAGTCGAGTCCCTTCACGCTGGTCACGAAGTCGGCCGGCAGATCCTTCTCGTCGCAGAGCTTGAGGAAGGTGACGTGCGCATCCGCGCCCGAGGCAACCTTCGATGCGCGAATCTCGGTGCCGTCCTTGAGCACCACGCCCGCCGCGCGACCGTCCTTCACGAGCACCTTCGCCACCTCGGCGTTCACGCGAATCTCCGCGCCCTTCTCCTTCGCTGCACCGGCGATGGCGTTGCTGATTCCGCCCATGCCACCGCGCACGTAGCCCCACACGCCGCGCACGCCGTTGCACTCGCCCATCACGTGATGAAAGAGAACGTACGCCGTTCCCGGCATCGACGGCGCCGCCATCGCGCCGATCACTGCGTCCGTCGCCAGCGTGACCTTGAGATTCTCCGACTCGAACCACCGGTCGAGGATCGGGCGCGCAGCGCCGGTAAGGATCTCGATCGCCGCGGCGCCGTCGGGTCCCATCTTCTTGAACTTCCACGCCGTCTTCGCGAGGTGCACGAGATCCGACGGGCGCATGTTCCACGGGCTCGGCGGCGTCTGCATTAGCGTGGGCTCGATCAGGTCCGCGCAGCGCTGCAGCATTGCTTCGTACTTTGGAAGCGCGTCCGCGTCCTTCTTCGAGAACTTGCTCACCTCGCGATGCGTCATCTCCTTGTCCGGTCCCATCATCAGGGAACGACCGTCGGGAAATGGCGAGAATGACGACGGGCTGCGCGGCAGCAGCTCGAAGCCGAATCGGTGCAGCTCGAGCTCCTTGATGATCTCGGGGCGCAGCAGGCTGTTGACATAGGACGCCGTGGACACCTTGTAGCCCGGCCAGATCTCCTCGCTCACGCACGCGCCTCCGATCAGCTCACGGCGCTCGAGCACGCATACACGCTTGCCCGCGCGCGCGAGGTAGGCTGCACACACCAGCGCGTTGTGACCCGCGCCGATGAAGACGACGTCGTAGCTGTTCGCCATTGACTGAACGGAAAGAGGTGAACGGGGAGTCGCGAATCAGGTGAGCACGGAAAGATCGAACGCCGCGATCCTCCGCGCCACCCCCGGTCGTTCGCGCATCACGGTGACTTGTAAATCGTTCCCGTTTTCATCACGAACGCGACGTTCGTGTAGCGGCTGATGTCCGCGAGTCCATCACCCTCCACGGCGATGATGTCCGCCGACTTTCCCGGCGCGATCGAGCCTACCTTATCCTGCCATCCGATGAGCGTCGCGGAGTTGATCGTCGCGGCCTGGATCGCCTGCATCGGCGTGAGCCCGTACTTCACCATATACGGGAGTTGACGCGCGTTCAGCCCGTGAGGGTAGACGCCGGCGTCGGTGCCGAATGCGATCTTGACGCCGGCCGCCACGGCTTTCCGGAAACCCTGCCGCTGGGCGTCGGTCGTCTCGTCGTTCTTGCGGAGAATCTCGGCGGACCATCCCTGCTGCCTGCCGACGGACGCTATGTAGTCGCCGTTGTAAATGTCCGCATCGAGGTAGGTTCCCTTCTCCTTCATCAACGCGATGCCCTCGTCGTCGATGAGCGAGCCGTGCTCGATCGATGCGACTCCGGCGCGCACCGCCGCCTTGATCCCTTCGGCGCCATGCGCGTGCGCGGCGACGCGCACGCCGTACTTCGCGGCCTCGGTCACCGCGGCATGGATCTCTTCTTCGCTGAGCTCCTCGACGCCGGGCTTGGTGCCAGGCGTGAGCACGGCACCCGTAGCGATCACCTTGATGACATCGGCGCCGCGATTGAGAATCTCGCGCACGCGCTGACGCACCTCGTCCGGCGTGTCCGCCACACCCATGCGCATCTCCGCCGGGATCTGCACGTCGGGAGCGAGCCCCGTCACCTCGCCGCCGCCGCTGCTCACGGTGATGTACGCACCGGCGACGGCCATGCGCGGTCCCATCACGATGCCGTCGTTGATCGCGTCGCGGAGCGCGATGTCGACGAACGCGCGATAGGTGCCCACATCACGCACCGTGGTGAAGCCGGCGAGCAGCGTGCGTCGCGCATTCTTCACGCCGTCGAGCACATCCTGCGCGCCGGAGCGCTCGAGCGGTGCAGATGCGTTCGCGGACTCGTCGCCGCCCACGAGATGCGTGTGGCAATCGATGAGCCCGGGTGACACGGTGTAGCGTGAGAGATCGATGATCTTCGCGCCTGCCGGCACGTGACCGGGCGCCGACTCGATCGAGACGATCTTGTCGCCGCGCACCACGATCACCTGGTCGCGGAGCACCGCGCCGTGATCCACGTCGAGAAGCCGTCCCGCGCGAATCACCGTCACAGCGGTGGGCGCGGGAGGCAGATACGGGGGCGTCATGTAGTCTGCTGTCTGCGCGGAGGCAGAGCCGCAGGCGACGAACGTGACGAACGTAAAGACGGCGGCGAGGGCTGTGCGCATGGTCATCGTAAGGGCGGCATGATGGGTTAGTCCCCCCGATGATGGCGCCGCGCTCGCATGTGCGACAGTGGCCACGCGCGCCCTTTCCACTTCGATGGGCGTTCAACATCTTGCGTATCCCACTCCCTCCAGCCGGATACACACGTGGCGACTTTCGTGAAGACCCGAGACATCCCGATCGCCGGCGCGCACACGCTGCCGCAGGAATTCTTCGTGTCGCCGGAGCTGTTCGCGCAGGAGCGCGAGCGAATCTTCGCGCGGCGATGGGTGTGCATCGGGCGCGAATCGAAGATCGCCAATCCCGGCGACTACTTCCTTCACACGGTGGGCAACGACAGCATCATCGTGCTACGCGACCGGAGTGGAAAGATCCGTGCGCACTACAACACGTGCCGACATCGCGGCGCCCGGATGTGCGAGGCGGCATCAGGCAAGTTCTCCGAGACCATCCAGTGCCCGTATCATGCCTGGACGTACGCGCTCGACGGCCGGCTCGTAGGCGCGCAGACCAGCGACTCGATCGAGGGATTCGACAAGAGGAATTTCTCGCTCGTGAGTGTGCCCATCGCGAGCTGGGAGGGATTCCTCTTCATCAATCAGAGCGAGAATCCGGAACCGTTCGAGGAAGCGTTCGCGTCGCTCATCGGGCGCTTCGAGCGCTTCAACCTTTCGGGGCTCACCGTCGCGCGCACGATCGAGTACGACGTGAAGGCGAACTGGAAACTCGTGTTCCAGAACTACTCAGAGTGCTACCACTGCTCGCCCGTGCATCCTCAGCTCACCAAGATCACGCCGTCGAACAGCGGCGAGAACGACCTCTTCGAAGGTCCGTTCCTGGGCGGTTACATGGTGATCAATGAGCAGCACGAGAGCCTCTCGATGAGTGGGCAGGCGTGCGGCGCGCCGGTGGGCGAGCTCAATGAGGACGACGTCAAGCGCGTCTACTACTACTCCATCTTTCCGAACATGCTCCTGAGCCTCCACCCCGACTACGTGATGGCGCACTACATCACGCCGGCCGCGCCGGATCGCTCACTCATCACGTGTGAGTGGCTCTTCCATCCGGACAGCGTGCGCGACGAGACGTGGAACGTCGAGGACGGCATCGCGTTCTGGGATCTCACCAACCGTCAGGACTGGCACGTCTGCGAGATCAGCCAGGCGGGAATCCAGTCGCGAGGCTACCGGCCCGGCCCGTACTCGAGCCGCGAGAGTCTCTCCGTCGCCTTCGACCGCGAAGTGCTCAACGCGCTCGGCCGCGACGGCGAGGGTGGAGGCGAGTAGCTCCTACCAGATCGCGGCCATCTCGGTTGCGTAGTCCGAGAACTTGCGCGGCGCGTGACCGAGAAGCGCCGCCTGACGCGCGATGTCGCCCGTAGTCGCCTTCAGCCCGTGCGCCTGGAAAAACGCGTACATCAGCTTGAAGTCGAACAGCATCGAGGCAGGCAGATATGGTTTCTGCTGCGCCTCCCACGCCTCGAGATCATCGCCCGCGTAGCGGATGGGGCGGCCGAGTGCGCGCGACCAGTCGGCGGCGGTGCTCTCACCCGTCACGGCCTCCGGGCCGACAAGGTTGTAGATCTCACCATCATGCTTGTCGGTGGTCAGCGCGATCGCGGCCGCCTCAGCGATGTCGCGCACGTCCACGCGCGAGACCCCGACGCTCCCCAGCGGCTGCGGATACACGCCGTACTCCAACAGCGCCTGCTTCATCCAGAAATCGTTTTGATAGAAGTTGTTCGGCCGGAGGATCGTGTGATGGATGCCGGAGTGCCGCACGGCGAACTCGACGCCGATCTTGCACCCGAAGTGCGGCAGATGCGACGCCTTCTCGAGATCGTGTACCGACATGTACACGATCTTGCGCACGTGCGCGCCGCGCGCACCGTTCACCGCCATCAACCCCTCGTGCGCCTCCGTGGGTCCAACGGGGTTGAGCAGGAACACACCATCCATCCCCTTGAACACACCGAGCGATGCGGGGTCGAGCAGATCGCCAACGACGCCCGTAACGCCCGACGGCATATCCTTCACGCGCTCGGCGTTCCGGGTGAGCGCGAAGACGGATGCGCCGCGCTTCTTCAACTCCTCCACGACCGCGGATCCGACGGTGCCGGTGCTACCGATGACGAGAACTTTCATGAGCTCCCCACGAGGTGAATGCGCTGACGACGGCGTCCCAGGAGATAAAGGGCGATGCCGATCGCCAGCAGCGCCATTGTCAGTCCGACGATCTTGAAGACGGCCAGCGGCTTGTTTGTTTCATCCGACGCGGGCAGCACGGCGAGACAAATCGAGATCGCAGTGGTCGTGAAACCCACCGTCGCGACCGTGATGGCTACGGGACGGCCGCCAGGAATTCGAATCACTTCGGGCCCCGCAGGCTCCCGCTGCAGTTTGATCAGCGCCGCGAACATGAACAAGTATGGAATGAAGTACGCGATGATCGACATGCTCACGAGAACGTTGTAGGCGCCTTCCACGGTCGTCCCTGCCTGCCCGGCGAAAATCAGCAGCGCGGCGATCCCGGCCTGCATGAGCAGCGACACGTACGGCGAGCCCCACTTCGGATGAATCTTGCCGAACGCACGCGGCAGCAGGTGATCGATGCCGATCACGAATGGGAGTCGCGCTGCCGCCGCGAACCACGCGCCCGCCTGGCCGAGCCCGCCCACGGTGATGAGCAGCGCCATCCCTGCTGCTATCCATGGAATCCCGATGCGCGTGGCAACGAGTGTGATTGCGTGCATGATCCCCTGCATGTTCTCGATCTGCTGCGTCGGGAGCGCGAGCATCATCGCAACGGTCGTGGCGATGTAGATCACCGTAATCAACGCACCCGCGAGCAGCAGCGCACGCGGAATGTTGCGGCGCGCATTCTCGATCTCGTCGCCGAGCATCGACGCGCTCTCCACGCCGCTGAGCGAGAACGCGATCGTCGACCAGAAGATGATGTCCTTCAAATGCGTGCTTGGCACGAATGAATGGGAGGTGAACGGCGTCGCCGACCCGACCAGAAACGCCGCGGCAACTCCCATCCCCACGAGCACGATGGCCGGAATCCATAGCCCGAT
>JANWLO010000004.1 GCA_025450815.1 Gemmatimonadaceae bacterium | reverse complement strand
GGCGACGAGCGCGTCACCATCGTGACGACGGACGACTATCATCGCTACAACCGACGCGAGCGGCGCGCGCGGCGAATCAGCGCGCTCCATCCCGACTGCAACGATCTCGATCTGCTCGGCGAGCATCGCGAAGCGCTCGCCAAGGGCCGGCCAGTGGTCAAGGCGCCGTACGATCATGCGACCGGGGACTTCGGCGCGCCGCGCGCGGTCATGCCTTCGGAGTTTCTCATTGTGGAAGGGTTGCTTGCTCTGCACTCGCAAGCGCTGCGCAACCGATACGACGTGAGCGTGTATCTCGACACTCCGGAGCCGCTGCGTCATCTGTGGAAGGTGATGCGCGATACTGAGAAACGCGGCTACTCGGCCGACCAGGTGCAGGGAATCCTGGAGCACCGCGAGTCGGTGGCGGCGGAGTACATCAGGCCTCAGCGCGATCGCGCGGACATGGTCGTGCGCTTTCACGGCGGCGCCGAGCCCACCGATTACGAGCGGCTGCATGCGACGGTGACGATGCGGCCCACGCTCGAGCAGCCGGAAATACAGTCGGCGCTCGACGCGTGCCCGCGCGCCGCGCCGGCGATCGCGCTGGCCGAGCGTCCTGGCGGGGAGCTCGTACTCGAGATCGATGGCGCGATCTCGTCCGAGCAGGCGGGCGCGGTTGAGCGCGCACTCTGGATGCGGCGGCCGGAGATGCGGCGCATGCTGCTCGCGAGGACCGGCGACTTCTTCGAGAACGGCACGATTCGCCACAGCCACGCGCTGGCGCTCGCGCAGCGACTCATCGCGTACCCCGTGCTACGTGCGAGGCTCGCGAAGGAGGCCGTCACATGATGATTGCGCCGATGCTCGCGTCGATGTCACTGGTGCTTGCCTTCGCCGGCGCGCTCCCCGCGCAATCAGCCAGCGGCTTTCTCGATCGCATAGTCACCGTGGGCACGCTGCGAATGCGGTATCAGGTGTACGTCCCACTCACGTACGACGGTCATCGCAACCTGCCGGTGATCCTGTTCATGCACGGCTCGGGCGAGAGGGGGAGCGATGGGCTCAAACAGACGCAGGTGGGAATGCCATCGCAGATACGGTGGCACAGGGACTGGTTCGATGCGATCGTGGTGATGCCGCAGTGCCCGGACGACAGCGTGTTTCGCGGCGAGGTGGCGCAGGCGGCGTTCGCGGCGTTCGAAAAGACGGTGAAGGATTTCCACGGTGATCGCAATCGGTTGTACGTCACCGGCCTCTCGATGGGCGGCTACGGCGTGTGGCAGCAGCTGGTGGATCATCCGGGCGTTTTCGCGGCCGCGGTGACTGTGAGCGGCGGACTCACGCCGAGTGTGGACATGGCAAATCTGTTCGTCGACACGAAGGGAGAGGAGCCATTCGGTTACGTGGCGCAGCGCGCGAAGGACTTGCCGGTGTGGATCTTTCACGGCGCGCAGGACGACGTGGTGCCGGTGGTTCAGGACCGCACGCTCGTCGATTCGCTTCGCGCCGCCGGTGGGTCGCCGAAATACACCGAGTATCCGGACGTGGGCCACGGCGCGTGGGACAAGGCGTACGGCGATGAAGAATTGTGGAGGTGGCTGTTCGCGCAGCGGCTCACACAGCGCTAGTTCATTCCCGCTCCCGCTCCCCTCAACGCCCGCCCCGGCTTCGCTCCGGTCGCCACGCCATCCTTCACCACCGCGACGCCATTCACGAACACGTCCTTCACGCCCACCGAGAGTTGATGCGGCTTTTCGTACGTGGCCTTGTCGATGATCGTGGCCGGATCGAACACCACCACGTCCGCGTACATCCCTGCGCGCAGCAGCCCGCGCTCTGGAAGCGATAGCCGCTCGGCCACGCCCGACGAGAACTTCCTGATCGCATCCTCGAGCGTGAGCACGTGCTCCTCGCGCACGTACTTGCCCAGTAGCCGCGGATAGCTCCCGTACGCGCGCGGATGCGTGAGTCCCTTCGCGCTGTCCGGGTCGAAGCCCTCCGCGTCGGTTCCGATCAATACCCACGGGCGCTTCAGCTGCATCGCGACATTCTCGTCCGTCATGCTGAACGTCAGCTTCCCCGCGCGATTGTTGGACGTGAGCACGATGTCCGCCATCGCTTCGCCCCACGACTTGTGCATGTCGTCCGCGATCTTGTCGAGTCGCCATCCCTCGTACTTCGCGAGGGACGGCGTCGACAGCAGTCCGACGACCATGATCGGACCCGGCCCGGACTCCTGGCAGTACACGGGCTTCCCCGGCGTGCTGTCCATCGCCTCCTCGATGATGCGCGCCTTCGCCGCCGGATCGCGGAGGTTAGCGAGCAGCTTGCCGTTCTCCGCCGCCCACGGCGGAATGCACGCATCGAGTCCGTTGCCCGACGCGGTGTACGGATACATCGTCGCTCCCACATCCTGCCCAGCCGCGCGTGCCGAGTCGATCTTTGAAACCATCTCGGCCGCCTTCCCCCACGAGTGGTGGCCCGCTGCCTTGAGATGGTAGATCTCCACCGGAACTCCACCCGCTCGGCCGATTGCGAGCGCTTCATCTATGGCTTCCAGCAGACTGTCGCCCTCCGAGCGCACGTGCGAGATGTAAACGCCGTGATAGGGCGCCATCGCCTTTGCGATCTCGCTCAACTCGTGCGTACCCGCGTAGCTCCCCGGCGGATAGATCAGCGCGCTCGCGACGCCGAACGCGCCGTCGCGCATCGCATCGCGCGTCACGCGCCGCATCGTGTCGAGCTGCGCCTCGGTGGGCGCGCCCTGCGCCTCGCCGTTCGCGTACGTGCGAATCGTAGCGGCGCCGATGAACGATCCGACGTTGATCGAGTTGCCGTGATGCTGCATCGCGTCCAGCCACGCGCCGAAGCCATGTTCGCCCGTAAACTGCTTCGCGACGCGGATGTCCGCCGTGTCGGATGGCGCGATCGTCGCGAGGATCTTGTCGTTCACGGGCGCTGGCGTGTTGCCCTCGCCGAGTATTTCGGTGGTGACGCCCTGGGTGATCTTGCTGATGACGCGGCCGTCGCCGATGAGCAGCTGCTCGTCGGACTGTCCCTGGATGTCGATGAATCCCGGTGCGATCACCATGCCGCGCGCATCGACGCGTCTGACCGCAGTCGCACCGTCGAGCGCTCCTGCCGGCGCGACGATCGCGATGCGATCGCCGCGAAGTCCGACGTCACCGTAGTACCACGGATTCCCCGTTCCATCCACGATCTTGCCGTGTGAGATGACGACATCGTAGGAGCCGGTTGACGACGACGACATGGCGGGATGCGTGCTACCGGCGCATGCGGCGAGAAGCGTTGCGGCGATCGCGATTGACAGGGAAGAGCGAAGAGACATGGTCACGGGAGAGAGAAATGAATTGTGTGCGATGCACGTCCGGGGCGCGCGCGCAGCGTTGCGTGTGCCGTGGGGGTGGCCTAAGTTGCGCATCCTTTTTGGGGCGTAGCTGAGCTGGCAAAGCGCCGGACTGTTAATCCGGAGATCGGTGGTTCGACTCCACCCGCCCCAGTGTGATCGTATCACGATTGCGGATGGATGTGTAGCGCTAGAACGTGATGCCGATGTCGACGGGAATGAAGTGGAGCGGCTTCGAGCTCCCCGATCCATCTACTTCGTGTCCGTGACTCACATCATGATAGCGGCCCTCGATGAACATCGAGTAGCCGGAGAGCTGAAAGCGAAAGCCGGCGCCCCCATTCCATCCGAACTTCGTCGCGTTTTCCGTGACCGTCGTCGCGACGCCGTCAGGAATATTTCCCGGCGTCACATGGTCCGTGCCGCGGAGCTTGTAGAAGCCCACGCCGCCAATGAGATAGAAGTTCGAGACCGCCGGCCGCCCGAACGTCCATTCGAAGTCGGCGGTACCATCGATTATCCGATAATCGGTCGTGTTCGACCCGCGGTCAGGGACGTCGATCGTTTTGCCCTTCAACTGATTCCATTGCCCCTCGAGGCGGAAGCTCAGCGGAAAGGGTGCGGCGCCGAGTCGGAGCAGCACGCCGGCGTTCCATCCGGTCTTCGCCATGTCGCTGAAGTCGGAACCGCGTGGGAACGTCGCGCCGCCCATCACACCGATACTCCCAGGCTTGCTCGCCGCCGTCTGCGCGACCACCGGCGTGCCACCTGCCGCCAATGAAACGCCAAGCGCGAGCGCGATGATCGAATTGCGATTCATGAACTCGGTCCGATGGGGGATTTGACGAACATACTCACATGTACCCTCACCGGCCGGGTCGCGGGGCCGTGAACTCTCCTTCGAGCACGCGCTCTTCTCCGGGCGGCGCACCTGGAATCGCCTGACCTGGCTCGGGCTCGGGATTTTGCGCGAGGAAGAACAACGCTGCCAGCGCTCCACCAACGAGCGGTCCGACGATGTACAGCCACGCATTCGTGAACGCGCCGTGCCCCATCGTCGCATCGATCAGAATCGGGCCGAGGCCCACCGCAGGGTTGAACGCGCCGCCGGAGATCGCGCCGCCAGCGAACGCTCCGACTGTGACCGTGAATCCGATCGCCAGCCCGTAGAACGAATTCTTTTCCGTCTGCCGCGCGGTCGCGGAGTTGAGCACCACGAGTGCGAGCGCAAACGTGAACACCGCCTCCACCGCCGCCGCGCGGCCCCACGACACGTCGGCGCCAGGTGCGGGTGCGAACGTGTGGCCGGTCCACCAAAGAACGGTGAGCGCGGCGAGCACCGCGCCGATGAGCTGCGCTACCCAGTACGGGATCACATCGCGCGCGGCGAGCTTGCCGCGCATCCACACCGCGAGCGTCACCGCCGGATTGTAGTGTGCGCCGGACACGTGGCCCCCCATGTACACCATGACCATGAGCGACGAGCCGATCGCGATCGGCGCGAGCGGCGACTGCGAGAGCGTAGTGAGCCCGACGGTCAGCACCAGAAAATACGTACCGACCAGTTCCGTAGCGTAAGCCATTTTCATGTTTAGGCGGGGAAAGTTGTGAGTCCTGGCGCCATTCGATGCGTGAATTAACGGCGCGACCAAAACGCCGGCAATGCCCGGAGCGCGTTGCTCCCGACATTGCCGGCGTTTGTGCGCTCGGCGATCAACATGGTACGAGAATTACGCGGTGCCGTTCCTGCGGCGAGTTGCCCATCCCTTCTTCGCCGCTCGGCTGCGCTCCGAGCTGCTCTCGCTGTGACCGCCCTTTCGCTCCGGCGCCTTGTTTTCCGCACGCCCACGCCCCGAGCCGGACTTTCTGCCGCCGTGGCTGATCGCGTTCTCGGTCGCCCACGCCCTTCGCTCGGACTCGCCCTCGGGGACGCCGCGACTCTCGTATCCCTCTTCGATGTGCTCCGCCTGCCGCTTCTGCTTGTCCGTGTAGGACGATTTATCTCCTCGTGGCATGCAACTCCTCCTCTACTTGAGTGCCCGGTTGGAGCAGCATAACATGTGCCCGTCGTGGGAATCAGAGGCCCGGTCCATGCATGATGGTCACGCTCGCCACTCGTTTCCCACACACGGAGCCATCGATCATGCCCGACAATCAGAACGCTTCGGACAAGAAGTCAGCAGCCACGCAGAGCGACAACGAGAAGGAGCTGCAGGAAGAGCTTCGCCGCGAGGCGGCAGAGGGGAAGGGCGCCGTGGGCGACGCGGCTGCGAATCGCAACCTCAGCGGCTCCTCCACGTGGGAGACGCTCCCCGACGGCGACGCGAAGAGCGGATCAGCACCCAAGGACACGAAGTGACTCCCGCTCCAATGAATCGTGCCTCCGACGCGGCCGACGAGGAGCGCCAGCGCGTCGCGGCCGAGGTTGCGTCGCGACTGCGCCGCCGCGGCGTCCAGCTCTCGGGCAGCGAGTCCGCCGTGGAGCTCGCCGATATCGAGGAGTCGGTGGAGGAGTTCGAGCGCGCCGTCGAACGAAGCGGCGGCGATCTCATGGTGGATGAGCCTGTCGCCGGCGATTCGCCCATCGCGCCCGATGAGACGTGGTTCGTGCTGCCGGTGCGAAAGGCGAACGAGTCCGTGGCGTCGTTCATCGGACGAATCTCCGACGCCACGGAACGCATCACTTCACAGTGATCTTTCCCGCCATCGCCGTACCGTGCACTGCGCAGTGGTACGTGTACGTGCCCGCTATTGCGAACGTGCGAGAGAACGATCCCGATTCCTGCACGCCAGACTCCGGACCGTCATCGAACTTCACGCTGTGCGCCGTGCACACCGATCCGCCGTAGCCATCGCCGGTGCACGAATTCCACGTCCACGTGAGCGTTGCGCCCACGCCTACGCTGTCGTTGGCTGGCGAGTAGTGGTTGTTCTCCACCATGAGAGCCAGGGTGGAGGCATTGGGTGGCGGATTGTTCGGTGGCGGCGGACCGGTGACGCCGTCGGAAGACGAACCGCCTCCTCCGCAGCCGAGAAGTACGGCGGAAAATGCGAGTACCAGCAGATTTACGGAACGACGATCGACGAGCGCGATTGACATGGCTCACTCCATCAGGGCGGTGACTTGGAGCGTACCTGTCGCGCGCCATCCGCGCACCGAGTTCGCGGCCGATGGCTGCGCGCGCGGGGTGAAGCGCCTCGCCGCCTCTGCGACGGTGGCTGCTCCGAAGCTTCGCTGCCATATGCGCGCGAGTCGCTTGCGGGATCATGAGCAGTCCGATAACTCTTTCCCTGAAGCCGCTGATCGCCGGTGACCGCATTTCTCCGCGCGGCATTATCGCTACGGAGCGGAGTGGTGTATCTTGGAAACTCATCACGACGAACGAACACACTCCGATCGGCCGCCGAATCTCCGCAGCACCATTCCCGACAGCACGATCTCGGCGCTGCGCGAGCTCTTTTTGCGGATGGTCCGCGCCGAAGTCACGCGCTCGGACGAACGTGCGCACAGCGGTGGTGATGTTCGCGATGCACTCCGGACCCTGTGCGCCGATGCGCGCCGCCACGACGTGCGCGCGGAGCAGCTCGTGATCGCGATCAAGCAGGGATGGTCGTCGCTGCATGAGGAGCGCCCCCGTCCGCGAGCCGCCGGACCGGATGAGCTGCTCAATCGCATCATCACGGCCTGCATAGACGAGTACTACGCAGACGAAGTGGCGCCATAGTTCCTCGCGGCCCCGCGCAGAATTAGAAAATTCTCATGAACGGCTGACGCGCTACCGTCGACGTTGCAGCGCCGTGGCCGCCTCGTCTCCAATCAGCTAGCCGAGTCTCGCGTGCTTTTCGTGAGAAGATTCTCATGTGCAATCTCGTCATTGAGCATTGCCGCCATCGTGTGCTCGCGGTTACCGTCAGTGCTACGCGATGTATCGGGGTTCGCCCTGTGAACTCAAGGATTGATGTTGGCATCCGGGCAGTCCGATTTTGCTCCCGCGCGCGCCGAAGGGAGGTCGCACCACTCAATCGATCACGTCATCACATGGAATGCGCAGCGTATCGCGATACTGTGTGTTGTTTCGTGTCTCGCGCTACTCGCTCCGAGCGCGCTCGCGCAGGCCGCCGACACCATCCCGCCGCCGAGCGTGCTCAAACGATTGAGCGTCGAGCAGCTGATGGACATCGAGGTCACCTCCGTATCCAGGAAAGCCGAGAAGCTCTCCCAAGCCGCCTCGGCGATTCAGGTCATCACGCGGGATGAGATTCGACGCTCCGGCGCGACGAACATCCCCGAAGCGCTGCGTCTCGCGCCCAACCTGCAGGTCGCGCAAGTGGGCTCGCATCAGTGGGCGATAACCGCACGCGGATTCAACAGCACCACCGCGAACAAGCTGCTCGTTCTCATCGACGGCCGGAGTGTTTACACGCCGCTCTTCTCCGGCGTGTTCTGGGACATTCAGGACGTGCTCCTCGAAGACATAGACCGGATCGAAGTCATCAGCGGCCCGGGCGGCGCCGTGTGGGGCGCGAACGCCGTGAACGGCGTTATCAACATCATCACCCGAAGCTCCGGGGAGACGCAGGGTGCGTACGCCGAAGCTGGCGGCGGCACGTCACTGAATGACTTCGCGGGCGTGCGCTACGGCGGCGCCCTTGGTGGCCAAGCGACGTACCGTGCGTACGGCAAGTACTTCGATCGCGACAACGAGGTCTACCCCAACGGGGACGATGCCACCGACTCGTGGCGAATGGGGCAGGGCGGATTCCGCCTCGACGCACAGACGTCAGCGCGCGACTCATTGATGGTGTCGGCTGACGGATACGGCGGCAATGAGAACGTGTTTACGGGAGGAACGACCACGGCGAGTGGGGGCAATCTCTCGAGCCGCTGGTCGCACGCGATTTCTCCCACGTCGGACATGAGTCTGCAGCTGTATTACGATCACACTCAGCTGTCGAATCCCGAGCCTGCCAGCCAGTTCTCGCCTGGTGGAACCCTGAAGGACCGGCTCGATACCTACGATGTGGACTTCGAGCATCGCCTCGCCTTCGGCCAGCGCAATCGCATCGTGTGGGGACTCGGCTATCGATTCACGCATGACATCGTCACCAACTCGCGTCCGCTCGGCTTCTTCCCGGCGCATCTCGATCACAGTCTCGTGAGCGGCTTCGTGCAGGACGAGATTGCGCTCGCGCAGAAGGTGTTGCTGACGCTCGGTACGAAGCTCGAGCACAACGACTACACGGGATTCGAAGCGGAGCCCACGGCGCGTCTCCGATGGAGTATGTCGCAGAAGCACATGGTGTGGGCGGCAGTCTCTCGCGCCGTTCGTACGCCGTCACGCGTAGATCGCGACCTCAAAGAGCCCACGCAGTTTCCGATTCTTCTGGAAGGCAGCAGTGATTTCGAGTCGGAAACGCTAATCGCTTACGAGCTCGGATACCGCGCAGCGCTCACTTCCAGAATTTCGGCCTCGGTCTCCACCTTCTATAATGACTACAGCGATCTGCGCAGCGCGAGCTTCACACCTGCCACGATCATTCCGTTTTTCTTCGCGAACAATCTCGAGGGCGAGACACACGGCATCGAGTTGAGCGCGACGTACCAGCCGCTTGCCTGGTGGCGGCTGCGAGCAGGCTTCGACGTGCTCAAGGAGAGTCTGCACGTCAAGCCGGGCGAGGTCGACATCAATCATGCTCTCAACGAGACCGCCGATCCCGAGCGGCAGTTCTCGCTCAACTCGTCGTTCGATCTGCCACGGAACGTCGACTTCGACGCTGGCCTTCGCTCCGTGGACAAGATCTACACGAACAACGGCGGCGTGCTTGCGATCGTGCCGAAGTACACGGACATGAATTTGCGGCTCGGATGGCACGCAACACGGCAGCTGGAACTCTCGGTTGCCGGACAAAATCTGCTGCACAAGCATCACCCCGAGTTCGGCGTGCCGGACCCGACGCGTGTTGAGATCCTTCGCGCCGTGTATGGCAAGGTTTCGTGGCGTTTCTAGGGCGTCGCTCGCGAGCGCCCCGCATCGCGCGCGCGGTGCGCACACTGTTCTGCGTCGCCTTCGGACTGTTGCTCACCGACAGCCCGAACGCGTACGGCCAGTCCGCTCCGTCACGCGAATATCAGGTGAAGGCCGCGTTCCTCTTCAACTTCACGCAGTTCGTCGACTGGCCGCCCGCCGCATTTCCGGAGGATACGGCCTCACTCGTGATCGGTGTGCTGGGAGACGACCCGTTCGGTCCATACCTCGACGACATCGTGCGGGGCGAGCTGGTGAACAGCCGGCGGCTGACGGTCCGACGCTTTCGCCGGCCGGAGGATATCGCTGCGTGCCAGGTCCTTTTCATCAGCCGGTCCCAGGACAAGAATCTGCAGAAGGTACTTTCCCAGGTGAAGGGAAACGACGTGCTCACGGTGAGCGATGCCGACGCATTTGCTGCGCGCGGGGGGATGATTCAGCTCGCCACCGAGAATGGAAAGATTCGCCTGAAGATCAACGTGGATGCCGCAAGGGCGTCGAGCCTCACGATCAGCTCGAAGCTGCTGCGGTCCGCGGAGATCGTCGCCAGTAGAGACGACTGAGCCATGGCATTTCGAGATACGCCGATCAAGCGGAAGTTGATGGTGATACTCATGCTCACCAGCAGCGTGGTGCTGCTGCTGACGTGCGCGGCGTTCTTCACCTACGAGCTCACGACCTTCAAGGAGAAGGCTTTTCAGGGTCTGTCCACGCTCGGCGACGTCATCGCAACCAACAGTACCGCCTCGCTGGCATTCGACAATGAGAGCGATGCGACCGAGGTGCTGTCCGCGCTCAAGGCCCGGCCGCAGATCATCGCGGCCGCGCTGTACGACTCCGATGGAAAGCTGTTCGCGAGATATCCCGCTGCGTTTCCCGCCGACTCGTTCCCGCGTGTGCCAGAACACGATGGCTTCCGCTCGGAGGGGTCGCGTCTCCTCGGCTACATGCCGGTGGTCCAGGGAGACAACAACCGGCTGGGCACGCTCCTCCTCGAGTCGAACAAGTCGGCGATGTACGACAGGCTCACACGCTATACGGCACTTGCCGCGCTCGTGATGCTCGTCTCGCTAGTCGTTGCCTATCTGCTTGCGGCGGCGCTGCAGGGTCATATCTCGCGGCCGATCCTGGCGATGGCGGAAACGGCGAAGGCGATCTCGCAGCGGGGCGACTATTCGGTGCGCGCCGCGAAGATCGGTGAGGATGAGCTCGGGCTGCTCACCGACGCTTTCAACCACATGCTCGGCCAGATCGAGGAACAGGACCGGGCGATCCGCGAAAGCCACGAGCGGCTGAATCTCGCGCTCAAGGCATCGGGGGTGGGTACCTGGGTTTGGGACATCACGAACAGTCGCATGAGCTGGGACGAATTCACGTATCCGCTATTCGGCGTACAGCCCGGCGCGTTCGCCGGCACGTACGACTCCTTCCTCGCACTCGCGCACCACGATGATCGGGGGCGCGTTCGCGCGGAGATGGAGCGTGCGGGGGCGACGAGCGAAGCGTACGAGAGCATTTTCCGGGTGCGCTGGCCGGACGGAACGATTCGCGACCTCTCCGCGCGCGGCAAGGTCCTTCCGGGCACCACCGGTCAATTGTCGCGCATGACCGGTGTGTTCTGGGACATCACCGAACGGAAGCGCGCCGAGGAGCGGATGAAGGGGCTGGTCGTAGAGCTCGAGCGGAGCAACAAGGAGCTGGAACTGTTCGCGTACGTCGCGTCGCACGATCTGCAGGAGCCGCTGCGCATGGTCTCCAGCTACACGCAGCTTCTCGAGCGTCGCTACTCCGACAAGCTGGACGACGACGCGCGCGAGTTCATTGGCTACGCCGTGGACGGTGCCAGCCGCATGCAGAGGCTGATCAACGACCTCCTCGACTTTTCTCGCGTCAGCACGCGCGGCCGGCCACTCGCGCTCACCGACGTCGGCGAGATTCTGGGAACGGTTCGCGCCAACCTCGGCGTTGCGATGGAGGAAGCCGGTGCCATTCTGACGAGTGGACAGATGCCGCAGATCGTCGCCGATGCGGGGCAGATCGGCCAAGTCATGCAGAATCTCATCGGAAACGCAATCAAATTTCGCAACGGCACCGGCCCGCACGTGCGCGTGCAGGCGGTCGAAAGCGAATCGAGCTGGGAGTTCTCCGTACACGACGACGGGATCGGAATCGAGGCAGAGTACTTCGAGCGCATCTTCGTCATTTTCCAGCGACTTCACACCAAGGGAGACTACCCGGGAACGGGGATCGGCCTCGCGCTGTGCAAGCGCATCGTCGAGCGTCACGGCGGAAAGATCTGGGTCGAGTCGAAGCCTCACGAGGGATCGACATTCTTCTTCACCATCCCCAAACGGGATCACTCCGGAACAGCATGAGCGAGTCAACGATGGGGCGTCCAGTCGAAATTCTGCTCGTGGAAGACAACGCGGGCGACGTGCGCCTTGCCCGCGAGGGGCTGCGCGAGTGCAAGCTGCTCAACAATCTGCACGTCGCCGAGGACGGCGTCCGGGCGCTCGCCTTTCTGCGCCGCCAGGGCGAGCATGCCAAGGCACCGCGCCCTGACCTGATCATGCTCGACCTGAATCTGCCGCGGAAGGACGGCCGCGAGGTGCTTCGGGAGATCAAGGAGGACGAGGATCTGAAACGAATTCCGGTGGTCATCCTCACCACCTCCAAGGCGGAAGAGGACATCGTGAAATCGTATTCGTTGCACGCGAACTGCTACGTCACGAAGCCGCTCGCGATCGAGCAGTTCATCACCGTCGTCAAGGCGATCGAGAGCTTCTGGTTCACGATCGTCAAGCTCCCGCCGAGGTAATGAGTGGCGACGATGCTGCGTATCGGATTGGTCGAGGACAACCCGGGCGACGCGCGCCTCATCCAGGAGATGCTGCGCGAGCCGCCGGTCACGCAGTTTCGTCTCACGCTTTCCACGCGCGTCGACGAGCTGCTCGAGAGCCTCGACCGCGATCCGATCGAAGTGCTCCTGCTCGATCTCGGTCTTCCCGACAGCCAGGGGATGGACACGTTCCATCGCATCAACGATCGCGTCCCGGGGCTACCCATCGTGATCTTCAGTGGCGCGGACGACGAGCAACTTGCGTCGGAAGCCGTGTCGTGCGGCGCCCAGGACTACCTTGTGAAGGGGCGCATCAACAGCTTCCTCCTCAAGCGCGCCATCCGCTACGCCATGGAGCGCAAGCGTACGGAGGAGGAGATCAGAACGCTCAATCGCGATCTCGAGCATCGCGTCGCCGAGCGTACCGCGCAGCTCGTAGCAGTGAACAAGGAGCTGGAGGCTTTCTCCTATTCCGTGTCGCACGATCTGCGCGCGCCGCTCCGGCACATCGAGGGCTACGTCGGCATGCTGCGGCGCGCCACGGAGGGAATTCTGCCGGAAAACGCGGAGCGCTACCTAAAGACCATCAGCTCGGCTAGCGTCGAAATGGGGCAGCTGATCGACGACTTGCTCGCCTTCTCGCGCATGAGTGCCGAGGAGATGCACGAAGCGCCGGTTGATCTCAGCGCGGTGGTCGATGAGGCGTTGCGAGGCTTTCAACTGGCGACGAACACTCGAAAGATCGAGTGGAAGATCGGGCCGCTGCCGCGCGTAATCGGCGACTTCGCGATGCTCCGCCAGGTATTTGCCAACCTCATCGACAACGCAATCAAGTACACGAAGGGACGCGAACTTGCGAAGGTGGAGATCGGCGTCGCGGGTGTCGAGGACGGACGGAGCATCTTTTTCGTACGCGACAACGGCGCCGGCTTCGACATGCGCTACTCGCACAAGCTGTTCGGCGTCTTTCGTCGCCTGCACAACGCCGAGGAGTTCGAAGGCACCGGGATCGGCCTCGCGACCACGCGTCGCATCATCGAGCGCCACGGCGGAAGAACGTGGGCCGAGGGGGTCGTCGATGAGGGAGCTACGATCTACTTCACGCTTCGCCCCGCGCCCGCATCATGACCCGAGTTCCCGGAGACACGACTCCCGTGCGTCTGCTGCATCTCGAGGACAACGCCAAGGATGCGGAGTTGATTCACGATCGCCTCGAGGTTGCGGGGCTGAAGAGCGTGATCACGCGAGTGAGCAATCGCAAAGGGTTCGAGACCGCGTTGAACGACGCGACGTATCACGTCATCCTCTGCGACTTCAACTTGCCGGACTACGACGGCATCTCCGCGTTGAGCGCAGCTCGCGCATCGCAGCCCGACGTGCCCGTGATCGTCATCTCCGGATCGCTCGGCGAGGAGGAGGCGGTGAAGTGCCTGCATCTGGGCGCCACCGACTACCTGCTCAAGCAGCGACTGGAGCGCCTGCCCAACGCCGTACGGCGCGCCATCATCGCGGCGGACGAGCAGCGCAAGCGCCGGCGCGCCGAGGCGGAGCTGCGCGCGAGCGAAGAGCGGTTTCGTCTTCTCGCGCAGCACAGCCGCGATGGCTTCTGGTTCGTTGGACTGAAGCCGGAACGCGTGCTCTACGTGAGTCCGGCGGTCGAGCTCATCTGGGGACGCACCGCAGAGGAGTTCTATCAGGACGCGGCCGTCTGGTGGAACGGCATCGACCCCGCCGACCAGCCGCGCGTTCGCGCGGCGTGGGAAGCGTGCGCGGATGGACTCTCCCCACGCTTCGAAGAGGAGTTTCGGGTCATCCACCCCGACGGCACCGTGCGGCTCGTTGTCAACGGAGGCACCATCGTGCTCGATGATGCCAGCGGCAGCGCGCACATGAGCGGCCTCGTACGCGACATCACCGAGCGCACTCAGCTCGAGCTCGAGCTGCGCCAGGCGCAGAAGATGGAAGGCATTGGGCAGCTCGCCGGCGGCATCGCGCACGACTTCAACAATCTGCTCACCGTCATTCAGGGCAACAGCGATCTCGCCCTCGATGGCCTCGATCCGTCATCGCCGGCGCACGCGGACATCTGCGAGATCAAGCGCGCTGCGACCTCCGCTGCCGCGCTCACGAAGCAGCTCCTCGCCTTTGGGCGGCGCCAGGTGCTCCAACCCCGCCCCATCGAGCTGCGCACCGTCATTCGCACGGTCGAGAGCATGCTGAGCCGCCTCATCGGCGACAACATCGAGCTCGTGCTCGATCTCGCGGAGAACGGTGGCTGGGTGCTCGCCGATCCCGGGCAGATCGAACAGGTGATCATCAACCTCACCGTGAACGCTCGCGATGCAATGCCGGACGGAGGCTGCATCACGATCGCCACGCAGACGGTGCAGCAGCACACGAAGTCGAGCGACTGGGTCGCTGGCATTGCCACTGGTACGTGCGAGCGACTCACCGTCAGCGACACGGGCGTCGGCATGGACAAGGCAACGCGCAACCGGATCTTCGAGCCGTTCTTCACGACCAAGCCACTCGGGCACGGCACCGGACTCGGTTTGTCCACCGTTCACGGAATTGTCAAACAGTCGGGCGGAGAGCTGCACCTCGCGAGCACGCCGGGCAAAGGCACGAGCTTCACGATCTATTTTCCGCAGGTTTCGACCACGGGAAGGGTCGATGTGCAGCAGGCCGCGCCGAGAAGCTCGACCGGCTCCGAGACGATCCTGGTAGTAGAGGATCAACCGTCGCTCCGCGAGCTCGTGCGGAGAATCCTGCAGCAGAAGGGATATCGCGTTCTCGAGGCGCCCGACGGCGAGGAGGCGATCAAGGTCGCTGAGTCCTCCGCGCGCCCGATTCATCTGGTCATCACCGATGTCGTTATGCCGGGGATGAACGCGCGTGCGATGGCCGAGCGCATTCGGGGCATCTGGCCAACGGTTCGCGTGCTCTTCATGTCGGGGTATCACGACGACGACGTGATGCTTCGCAGCCTCGCCAACGCCAAGGTCGATTTTCTGCAGAAGCCCTTCCTGCCATACGATATGGCGGAGAAGGTGCGCGAGGTTCTCGAGCGAGCGTGAGGGCTACGCGATGAGCCCGCGCCGCTGCGCGTGCGTCACCGCTTCGAGCCGCGTATGAGTGCGAAGCTTGCGGTTTATGTGGTGCACGTGATTGCGGAGCGTCTGCGCGGAGATCCCGAGATTGCGCGCGATCGTCGCCGAGCTGATTCCCGTCGCGAGTAGCTTGAGGATCCGGCCCTCCTGGTCCGAGAGCGAATCTACCGGCGCATGGTGCGTCGAGTTCTGCAACGTGACATGCTGTCTCGTCACTTCCAGAAGGCGGCCAAGCAGCTCCTCGTTGCGCCGGCTCTGATCGATGTCGTGCGCGAGGCGGATGAACAGCCGGCGTCCGGATCGGCGATTGTGGTGCACGATCGTGGACACGCTCACCCAGAGCCGCGCGCCGCTCCGCGTGCGCACATGGAGATCGAAGTTCGGTGGCGAGCAGTCAGTGTCGTCGCATTTCCGGACCCTCGAGTCGGCGCCGCCCGCGAGCACGGGAGTGTCGAGTGAATCGCGTGCCTCGAGCGCGTCGTCCACGTAACGACCCACCATCTCGCTCGCGGAGTACCCGAGGAGGCGCTCGGCCGCCCGGTTCCACGAACGGATCTCACCGTCGTCGGTGACGGTGTAGGCCGCATCGGCGGTCTGCTCGAGTAGTGCGAAGAGCTCGGATTCCAGCATTGCCTTGTCCTCTAAATGTGCGCGGCGACGGCCGGCTCGGCCGAACGTCCCATCTCGCGATATGTATAGCCCAATGCTGGCGGCTCGCCGTCGAGCATCGCGTCGATAAGCGCGCGATCGGATGTCAGCGTGCACACGGGATCCGCACGCGCCGCATCGCCCGTGAGCGCGAATGCCTGGCAGCGGCAGCCGCCGAAGTCGACATGCTTGCGCGGACAGCTCCGGCACGGCTCCCTCATCCACTCGTCGCCGCGGTAGGCGCGAAAGGCGCTCGACTCCTGCCAGATCCACTCCACGTCGTGGTCGCGTACATTGTCGAAGCTGAGTGACGTGATCTGCGATGCTGCGTGGCAGGGCATCGTGCGGCCATCCGGCGCGACTACGAGGTAGAAATTCCCCCAGCCTCCCTGGCACGGCTTCGGGAACTCGCTGTAGTAATCGGGAAGCACGTAGATGATCTGCATCTTGCCGCGATACTTCTCCACAGCGCGATCGACGATGCTCTCGGAGCGCTCGATCTGTGCGCGCGTGGGCATGAGCGACTCGCGATTAATCACGGCCCAGCCGTAATACTGAGTGTTGGCGAGCTCGATGCGATCAGCGCCGAGCGCTGCCGCCATGTCGATGATCTCGGTGAGATGATCGAGATTCGCGCGGTGGAGTACGACGTTGACGCTGAACGCGAAGTCGAGCTCCTTGATCCATGAAGCCGCCTGGTGCTTCGCATCCCAGCTTCGCGTTCCTGCAATGCGCTCCGCCGCAACCCTATCAGCGTCCTGAAACGAGATCTGCACGTGCTCGAGACCAGCGGCCTTCAATCGCTCCGCACGCTCTCGCGTTAGCCCCAGCGCGGAGGTGACGAGCGTCTGGTAGAGGCCGAGAGTGTGTGCGTGGGCGACGAGTGATTCGAGGTCGCGTCGCACGAGGGGCTCGCCACCGGACAGTCCGAGCTGCAGAACGCCGAGTGAGCGCGCCTGCGTGAACACGCGCTTCCAATCATCGGTCGACAGCTCGGTCTGCGAGCGCGCGAGGTCGATCGGGTTGGAGCAGTAGGGGCAGTGAAGCGGGCAGCGGTGCGTGAGCTCCGCGAGCAGAGTCGTGGGTCTGCGTTCCATATCGCGTCAGGCAGACGAGACGAGGGGGCCCACGACAGCGAGCCCCCTCATCTCGCTACGGCCGACGACTAGCGCCGGGCGACGTAGGCGGTGATTTCCATCGTGACTTCCACAACCTCGAATTCCGGCTTGGTCCAGGTCATCGCGAAGCTCCTGTTGACTGAGGGGTGTGTGCTCGCGCCCGGCAGCGGATACTGACCGACTCGCGACTACCGTGACTAAAGCACCGACCGTGCCGTTATTTTCGAGCTCTCGGCGATGCCTGCAAGTATATGTCACAAAAAGAGTTGCACAGTTCGATAGCGCCGCGATCACAGTTATGGCTGACCTCTCGAGCCGGGGCAGAACACCCACATCGGGGCAATTGACGCAGCGTGCTCGGCCGGAAAATCACTGGCTTTCGTCGCGAACCAACTCGCGATCCGCCAGCTGCGAGAGATACGACTGCACGTCCTCGAGCACGTTCGCGCCGTAACGCTGACCGAGCGCCGCCGCTATGTCCGCCAACGTCCGATTGCCGTCGCACAGCGCGAGAATCTCCGCCGCGCTGTCGTTCAGGAGCACCGCGCCTTCCGGGTACTGCAGCACGCTACGCTGCCGCGCCTCGTCGTATTGCACGCGCGCAAACTTCCAGAGCTTGGGCCGCGACATCTCGGACAACGTCATCGCGTCACGATTCGCGGTATGCGTTGTGGATGGTATCGATCATCACCCACAACATCTCGATCTTGAACGCGAGCGCTTCGAACGCGCGCTGCTGCGTCTCGACAGTGGTGCAGTACGTCGTGACGATCTCGAGCCCGTGGTTGCTGTCGCGCGGCGCCTGCGTCAGGCGGCTGTTGAAATACTCGTACGCGTCCGCGCGAATCCACGGATAGTACTTCGGCAGCGCGTCGAGACGCCGCCGCATGATGTCCGGCGCGAACAGCTCCGTGAGCGATGATGCCGCCGCCTCGACCCACGGTCGGGTTTTGCAGAACGTGACGTACATCTCCGCCGCGAAGCGCACGCCGGGGAGTACGTGGCGCTCATCCTCCATCTCCTCGCGCGGAACGCCGAACGCGATGCCGAGCTGGATCCACTTCTCGATGCCGCCCTCGCCATCGCGCGTGCCGTCGTGGTCGATGATGCGCTGGATCCACTTTCGTCGCACCGCGGGCACGGGGCAGTTCGAGATGATCGCGCCGTCCTTGCGCGGGATTGCGCGCTGGTACGCGAGCCGGTTCGTAACCCACCCCTGCATCTGCCGCTGCGAGAGCTTGCCCTCATGCATCAGCTGATGGAACGGGTGCTCCACGTAATACGATCCATGAAAGCCGCGTAGCGCCGCTACGAGCGCGTCAGGCGCGAGTGGACGATCGAGATTCGGGATGGGCGGCGGGGGTGGTGCCGCGATGGTGGGCGCGGAGAGCAGCGAAGTCGTCATGATCAAATCATACCGCGTGGCGGGTAGTGGTGCCACGATCCGCGCAAATCGCGCGCCTCAGAGCTCGAAGCGCATTCCATCCATACCGACGAGGATCCCTGCCGCCTCCACCAACGCGCGCTCGTCCGACGATTCGATGAGCATCGGGTTCGTGTTGTTGATGTGCGTATACACCTTCTGCCGGCACGCCAGCTGCGACAGAATCGTGAGGCTTCCCTCACGCCCCGTGATTGGAACGTGTCCCATCGCGAGCGCCGGCCTGCCGGAGATGTCGAGCCGAATGAGCTCGTCGTCGGTCCAGAAGGTGCCGTCGAACAGCAGCAGGTCGGCCTCGTTCAATCGCGACAACAGCCGCGGTCCAAGTCCGCCGCATCCCGGCACGAACGCGAACGTTTTCCCGGTGCTCATCTCGCGAATGAACGTCGCCACCGTGTGGCCCTCATCGTCGTGTCGGGCGAAGCGCGGCGGATCGCCGCGCACGGCCATCATCTCGACCGTGAGTCCGCTCGCGCTTCCATTGCGGTACTCGAGCGGCACCACGCTTCCGAGCTCGGCGTTCACCGTCTGCACCGTGGCGAATGCCTGCGTCACCGGAAGCACGCGTGAGTCTTCGGTGATCGTGCGCAACACCGACGGCGTCGCGATCACCTGCAGCAGACGCCCCTCCCGAAGCAGCGCGATCCCAAGAGTGTGGTCGAGCTCCGCGTCCGTGAGCACGATGCCTTCCACCGGCACGTGCCGCATCCCGCGCACTTCCGCGCGTGGAAGCCGCGCGAGCTGCTCGCGCACGTCGGGGGACGCATTGCCGAGGAACCAGCGTGCGCCGTCGGCGCTGAAGGCGATCGACGACTGCGTGCGCGCGCGGGCCAGCTCCGATGTCTCGCGCGCCGCGCGGCACGTCGGACACCAGCAGTTCCATTGGGGAAAGCCTCCACCGGCGGCGGTGCCGAGCAGAATTACATGCATCTAGTGTTGATACGGTTCAGGTGAGGGATCTTCGCTGTCCTAACTTCTCCACCGCAGAGGCGCAGAGCCCGCGGGAGGATGCACCGGTGATGTGCGTTAAGCGGGTCACCACAATCAGAGCCGATCTCCCACTACGTATAACAGGTTGCTGAAAAAAAGAAAAAGACACAAAGAGGGACGCAGAGCCGCAGAGGATAGGCAGAGCCGCAGGGGAAACCGGCAGGTCGGTCCGTCATGAAAGACTTAAATCCCACTCATCTGCGACTCTCAGTTCACCTCTGCGACTCTGCGTCGAGCGGTTCCTGGTTTTTCAGTATCCTTATAAGCCGCGGCACTACTGGATGCCGTACTTCTTGAGCCGGTAGCGCAGCGTGTCTCGGCTCACGCCCAATCGCTGCGCAGCCTGCGTCTGGTTGCCGCCCGACTCGCGGAGCGCCTGCTCTATCATCGCTTTCTCCCACTGTGCGAGGTCGGTGCCCTTGGGTGGAAGTATTCCCGGAATCGTCAGTGGCGAATCGGACTCGGTGGCGCGCGCCTCAAGCTCGACCGGTTGCGTGAGCGTGAGCTGCGACTCCTCCAGCACCGTCCCCTGGCTCCACAGCACAGCGCGCTCGATGACGTGACTCAGCTCGCGCACATTGCCCGGCCACGAGTACGCGAGCAGCGCATCGCGCGCGCCAGCGCTAATGCGTTTCACCTCCTTGCCGTACTTCGCGCTGAATCGGCGCACGAAGTCGTCGGCGAGCAGCAGCACATCATCGCCGCGCTCGCGCAGCGGCGGCAACCGGAGGAGAATCACCGCGAGCCGAAAGTAGAGATCTCGCCGAAAGGTTCCCTGCTGCGCCTCGCGTTCCAGATCGCGATTCGTCGCCGCCAGAATGCGCACGTCGATCTTGCGATCGCGAATGCCGCCGACGCGCCGCACCATCCGCTCCTCGATCGCGCGCAGGAGTTTCCCCTGCAGCTGGAGCTCCGTATCGCCGATCTCGTCGAGGAAGATGAATCCGTGCTCCGCCGCCTCGAACAGTCCGATCCTGGATTGCTTCGCATCCGTAAATGCGCCGCGCTCGTGGCCGAACAGCTCGGCCTCCATCAGGCTCGCGGGAAGCGCAGTGCAGTTCACCTCGATGAACGGCTTCGATGCACGCGGACCGTACGTGTGAATCGTATGTGCAATGAGTCCCTTGCCGGTACCCGTCTCGCCCGTGATGAGCACCGGCGGCGTGTCATCGAGCGCCGCCACCTGGTGCGCCCGCTCCATGATGGTAAGCAGCGCCGGAGACTCGCCAATCACGCCCGAGAACGGAAGCTTGCGAGCCTCGCGGCCGCGATAGTACGAGAGCTCCTGCTTCAGCAGCGACGTCTCACGCGCACGATCCGCGAGAAGCTTGAGCTCCTCCAGATCGACCGGCTTTTTCAGATAGTCGAACGCGCCCAGCTTCACCGCCTCGACCGCGCCCTCGATGCTTCCATACGCGGTCATGATCACCACCGGTATCGTCGCATCGAAGTCGCGAATGCGCTGCAACAGCTCGATTCCTCCCATGCCGGGCAGTCGCACGTCCGCGAACACGACGTCCGGACGCAGGCTCTCGAGCAGCTCGAGCGCCTTCTCGCCATCGCCCGCGATCTCGGCGTCGTAGCCCGACTCCGAGAGAAAGATCCTGATCGAGCGCGCAAGCGTTCGCTCGTCGTCCACGATGAGTACCGTCGGATTGCTCACGCGATTGTCCCCGCTGCTTCCGCGCGCAGCCGGATAAGCACCGTCACGCCCTCACCAGGCACGCTCAGGATTTCGAGCTGTCCGCCGTTCTGTTCGACGTACCGCTTCGCGATCGCGAGGCCGAGCCCCGTGCCCTCCGCACGCGTTGTAAAGAACGGCTCGCATACCGATGGCAGAACCTTCTCCGGAATGCCCATCCCGGAATCCGCCACCTCGATCACGACGCCGACACTTCCGCTCGCGCCGCGCTCCGGGCGCGCCGCGATGCGAAGCTTGCCACCCGCCGGCATGGCGTCGAGCGCATTCGAGACGACCTCCACCAGTGCCTGCTCGAGCTGCATCGGGTCGACGCGCACATCCGGAAGATCGAGCGCGAGCGCGAGCTCCAGCTCCACGTGCCGCTCGCGCAGCAGCTCGGAAAAAGGCGGGAGCAGATCCTCGATCAATCGCGCAACGCTCTCGCGCAACGGATGATACGGTGCCGGCTTCGAGAAGCTGAGCAGGTGGCTCACGCGTCGATCGAGGCGGTCCACTTCTTCGATGATGACGCTCAGATGCTCGCGCGACTCCGGTGACTCCGGGTGGCGCAGCGCGACCTGTGCCGCCGCGCGCAGGCTCGCAAGCGGATTGCGGATGCCGTGCGCCACCGCCGCCGCCATCTCGCCGATGGACGCGAGCTTCTCCGATTGAACGAGCTGGGCCTGCGTAAGCTCGAGTTGCGCGATCTTTCGCTCGAGCTCCGAGTTGAGGCGCGTCGTGCCGGCACGCGACTGGCGCAAACTCTCCGTCATGCGAGCGAACGACCGTGCGAGATCGCCGATCTCGTCCGGCGAGCTCACGTCGATCGGGAATTCCGTCTCGCCCGCGCCAACGAGTGCCATCGCACGCCGCAGCTCGCTGAGTGGACGCGCGAGCCCTCGAGAGATGAGCCACGAGCCGACGAGGCCCGCCGCCACCGCGAGCACGAGGATCGCGATCAGCACGTCGCGCTCACCCGTGACGATGTCCTCGAGCTGCGTGTACGCGCCGCGCACACTCGACTCGCGCGCCTCGCGATATATATCCCGATTCAGCTGCGTCAGCGCAGGCAGCAGCCGGTCCCGCAAATCCCGCTCGGCCAGCCGGTACGACTCCTCTCGCTGCCCCGCATCGTAGAGTCTGAAGACGCTGTCCGACACGATGCGAATCTGGCGCTCGATTTCCTCGGTGCTGTTCGCCATTCCCATCTCGTTGGGCCGAAGCTCGGAGCGCCACCGCTGCTGCCAGAAGTCGATCACCTGTCCCGTCACGCGGAACTCGTCGCGCGCGTGCGGGTCCAGCCCACTGAGATAGCGCCAGATGATCTCGCTCTGGTTGAACATCGCAGTCTCGAGCTCGGCGTACGTGCGCGTGCGCGCCA
The DNA here is from genome assembly GCA_025450815.1 of Gemmatimonadaceae bacterium. Classification (GTDB taxonomy): domain Bacteria; phylum Gemmatimonadota; class Gemmatimonadetes; order Gemmatimonadales; family Gemmatimonadaceae; genus FEN-1250. The sequence goes on along the minus strand of JANWLO010000004.1, from coordinate 11,187 downwards.
TGTTCTGCCCGAGCATTTGCAGCGCATCGCGCTCCAGCACGTTCGTGCGTATCGCCTCGACGCCGATCAGCAGCGCGGGCAGTACCATGAGCGAAAAGCCATACAGCATCTTGCGCTGGAAGGTCATGGTGGCGATGGCGCGCGACCGGCCGCGAGTCGAGGAAGTCGGATGCGGGCGTGCAGCGACCGCGTCTCAAGCTATCACCGATCGCCCATGGACGGGAGAACGGTGCATCGCATCAATACATCAATCTCCCGTTCTCCACTCGCGCCACCGCCGTATACGGATGCTCCTTCGCCTCGCCAGTGCCCAGGACGTGCAGCACCTCCCAACCATTCGCCTTGAAATAGTCGGCGATCATCGACCGATGGCATCGCCACCACACCCCCTCCGCGCACATCGCCGCCACACGATCCTCGCGTGCGAGCGCTGCAAGCGCATCCGCCGCGTCCGCGAATTCCGGCGTGTCCATGTAATCGGCGTAGCCCCGAAACGAATCGTTGCGCCACGCTACATGCGGCGTGTCGGGGCGTGGCTTCCGTCGCCCGCCGAGCGCCGGCATGGGCGTGTACGAGATCCCCGATTCGGCGAGCGAGCGCTCGAACTGCTCGGGATTGAAGTGCGGATAGGCACGCGAGCCCGGGAATCGTCGCACGTCCGCTATCCGCGTGATGCCGTGTGCGTGGAGGATGTCGAGAAACTCGTCGATCGGGTGCGTCGAGTGACCGACAGTCCAGAGGGTGGCAGGAGGGCGCAGCGCCATGCATCGGATGATAACGCCGCGCAACGCCCCGCATCGCCGCGAGCGTTGCGGGAGCGCAGGAGCAGCAACAGTTTACCGCAGGTGACCCATGTTTCGTCCGGCCAATCTCGCAGCGAGCCGATGTCGCTCGCCGCGCGCAACGTCGTCCACTGTTACGGCGACGTCGTTGCTCTCGACGGCGTGAGCCTCGATGTTCAGGCGGGGAAGAGCGTCGCGCTGGTTGGCGAGAGCGGCTCCGGCAAAACGACGCTGCTGCGCTGCTTCAATCGACTGGTCGAGCCCCTCTCCGGAGCGATATCGGTTGGGGGCATCGACGTCCGCGAGCGCGATGTCGTGACGCTGCGCCGCACGATCGGCTACGTACCGCAGGACGGCGGGCTCATGCCGCATTGGCGCGTGCTGCGCAACGTGGCACTCGTCGCTTCTCTGCTCGACATGCCATCGCGCGATGAGGTTGCAACGGAGGCGATGACGCTCGTGGGTCTCCCGGCGGCCCAGTTCGGATCGCGCTTTCCGCACGAGCTCTCGGGCGGTCAGCGGCAGCGAGCCGCACTCGCGCGCGCGCTCGCCTCACGCCCCGGTGTCGTGCTCATGGACGAGCCGTTCGGTGCGCTCGACGCCATCACGCGCTCGGATCTCCAGGCAGCGTTCGACGCCCTCCGCCGCGAGCTGGGGTTCACGACGTTGATGGTCACGCACGACATCGCCGAGGCGGCCCGGCTGGCCGACGAGTTGGTGGTTATGCGTGCGGGGCGCATCGAGCAGCGCGGATCACTCAGTGCGTTGATCGCGAAACCGGAAACACCGTACGTGGAGATGCTCCTTGATCGCGCGCTGGCAGCATCGGCTCGGCTGCGGGAGATCGAGTGAGAGCACGGCCGCGCGTGCTTTTCGCGCTGTTGGCCGTTTCGCTTGTTCCCCGCGTTGCGCGCGCGCAGGACTCCGTGCGCGCCACGCCGATCATCGTCGCGTCCAAGCCGTTCGGCGAATCGTACCTGCTGGCGGAGATGTTCGCGCAGACTCTGGAATCGCGCGGGATCGCGGTGGACAGGCGACCAGGACTCGGCGCGACCCAGGTCGCATTCGGCGCTCTGCGCTCGGGTGCGATAGATGTGTATCCCGAGTACACGGGCACGGGGCTGCTGGCGGTGCTGCACGATTCCCTCACCGACTCGCTTGCCGCAGACTCGCGACTACTCTACGCTCACGTGCAGCGCGAGTTCGACCGGCGCTACGGCATGCGCTGGCTACCCCCGCTCGGCTTCCAGAATGGCTACGCGATCGCCGTGCGCCGCGAGACCGCGGCGCGGTATCGGCTGCGGACGCTGAGCGATCTGGCTCGCGAGGGCTCGCATCTCACGGCCGGATTCACGTCGGATTTCATTGGGCGTCCGGACGGACTCGCCGGGCTCGCTCGCGTGTACGGACTGCATCCGCGCGCGGTGCGGCCGCTCGCGCCGGCGGTGAAGTATCAGGCACTCGCAACCGGCGCCGTGGATGTGATCGATGGATACTCGACCGACGGCCTGCTCTCGAAGTACGATCTCGTCACGCTCGTGGACGACCGCCACTTCTTTCCGCCCTACGCGGCAGCGGCGCTGGTTGGTGCGCGGCTCGCGCGCAGTCGTCCGGATGCGATCGCGGCGCTCACGATGCTGAGCGGGATGCTGGATGAGGCGCGCATGCGCGTGCTCAACCGTCGCGTGGAGGTGGAGCGCGAGGATGTCGCGATCGTCGCTGCCGATGCGCTGCGGCACATCGGGATCACCCGCGCGAAGCCCGCGGTCAGCACCGCCGCGCCCCATCCGAGATACCTTAGTACCAGGATATCAATAGCCAGCTACATGTGGGATCGACGCGCAGCGCTCTGGAAGCTCGTGCTCCAGCATATCCTGCTCGTCTCGCTAGCGCTCGGCGCTGCAATCGTCGTTGCCCTTCCTCTCGCCCTCGTGCTCGAGCGCGCGCGCCGCGCCGCCGAGCCGCTCATTGGGACGCTCGGCGTTCTCGAGACGATTCCGAGTATCGCCCTGCTTGCGTTCATGATCCCGCTGTTCGGAATCGGCGTGCGCCCCGCGCTCGTGGCGCTCTGGATCTACGCGCTCTATCCGATCGTGCGCAGCGCGTACTCGGGAGTGCGCAATGCAGATGCATCCGCGGTGGCCGCGGCCGAAGCTCTCGGGATGACGCCGTGGCAACGACTGCTCTCGGTGCGGCTGCCGCTAGCCGCGCCCGCTATCATGGCGGGCATTCGCACGGCGGCGGTCATCACCGTTGGAGCAGCAACGCTCGCCGCATTCATCGGCGCCGGTGGGCTCGGCGAGCCAATCGTCGCGGGGCTCGCTCTCGCCGACACCAACATGATTCTCTCCGGCGCGCTGCCGGCCGCGGCGCTAGCGCTGGTGGTGGACGGTGCGCTCGCGCTCGTCGAACGCGCGGTCGCGCCGGCCCATCTGCGTCACATGGCCGAAAGGTAGGCGACCCAGAACTGCTTCTTCGCGTCGGTCCACAGCCGGTCGAGCCTGAAGCCGGCGGACTCGGTGAGCTCGCGCAGGCGCGCGCGATCGTACTTGTAGGAGCTTTCCGTCCAGATCGACTCGCCCTTGGCGAACCGGATCGACTCCCCGGCCACGTGGACCGTCTGCGCGGCAAGGCTCACTAGGTGCATCTCGACGCGGCTCGCCTTCGAATTGAAATACGCTCGGTGCGCGAAGCGATCGAGATCGAAATCGGTGCTTAGCTCGCGATTGATGCGCGCGAGCATGTTGAGGTTGAACGCGGCAGTAACGCCGGCAGCATCATCGTACGCCGCGTCGAGAATCCCGGCGCGCTTCCGGCGATCCACGCCGAGCACGAGCGCGCCGCTCTTGCCCACGGTCCGTCGCACGCGACGCAGGAAGATGGATGCCTCCATTGGATGGAAGTTTCCGATGGTGGACCCCGGAAAGAACGCGAGCCGTCGTGAGCCGTCGCGCAACGGTGGGAGAGTGAGCGGCATAGTGTAGTCCGCGTTGAGCGGCCGCACGTCCACCGCGGGGTACTCGGCGGCAAGCTCACTCGCGACGCGCGCAAGCTGCTCGCGAGAGATGTCGATGGGCACGTACGCCGCGGGCGACTCGAGCGCGTTCAGCAGTAGCCGGATTTTCACGCCGGCGCCGCTGCCGTACTCGATGAGCGTTGCGTGCGGGCCCGCGAGCTCGGCGATCTCGCCGCTGCGCGAGCGCAGGATCTCGAGCTCGGCGCGTGTGAGATAGTACTCGGGCAGCTCGCTGATTCGCTCGAACAGCTCCGCGCCCCTGGCGTCGTAGAAGAGCTTGGGCGGAAGCGTCTTCGGGTTCGACGTCAGCCCCTGCACGACGTCGCGCGCAAGCGTGTTGGCATCGGGACGCGGCTCCGCAGCGGGAGCGCGGCGTCGCTCGTATGGCATCGTCATGCTCAGCTCCTCACGAGTGGTCGGCGAGACGAATACCGGTGAACTGCCACCGTGAGTCCGACGGAAAGAAGTTCCGGTACGTCGTCCGCGCGTGCGACTGTGGCGTTGCGCACGATGCTCCGCGCAGCACCCACTGGTCCGCCATCCACTTGCCGTTGTACTCGCCGATCGCGCCGCCCGCGGGCTTGAATCCCGGATAGCCGACGTACGCGCTCTGCGTCCATTGCCATGAATCGCCGTAGAGCTGCGCGAGGCCGCGCGCGTTCGGGTTGGCCGGCGCCGGATGAAAGCGCTCTGCTTCCACGAAGTTGCCCGTCACGGGCTCTCCTCGTGCGGCTATCTCCCACTCGGCCTCCGTTGGCAGACGCTTGCCGGCCCAGCGCGCGAAGGCATCCGCCTCGTAGTAGCTCACGTGGCACACCGGCTCATCGGGCGCGACCTCGCGCGTGCCCGCGAGCGTGAACTCGGTCCATCCTTCGGGCGCGTGCTCCCAGTAGAACGGCGCTTCCCACTTCTGATCCTGCACCGTAGCGAGCCCGGGAGAGAGCCAGAGCTCGGGGCGGCTGTAACCACGATCGTCGATGAACTCCAGGTACTCGGCGTTCGTCACGAGACGCGACGCGAGCCGGAAATCCTCCAGGAACACGCGATGCGCGGGAGACTCGTTGTCGAATGCGAAGCCATCGCCATCATGGCCGATGCGGTGCACGCCGCCGGTGATCGTCTGCCAGCGCGCCGGGGATGCAGGCTGCGGCGCATCCGTACTTCGCTCGCGGTACACGGGGCGAAGAGGATTCATCCAGAACACGTGCTTGATGTCCGTTACCAGCAGCTCCTGATGCTGCTGCTCGTGATGGAGTCCGAGCTCGATGAGCGCGTGCGCCGGATGCGCCGTGTCGCCCGCTATGCGGTCGATGAGCGCGTGCATCGCAGCATCCACGTGCGCGCGGTACTCGAATACCTCGCGCACGGTTGGACGCGTCACGAGCCCGCGCTTCGCGCGACAGTGGCGCTCGCCGGCCTGCACGTAGTACGAATTGAAAAGAAAAGCGTATTTGGAATTGGGCGAGAGATAGTCCGGCGCGTGCGGGCCGAGCACGAACGTCTCGAAGAACCAGCTCGTGTGCGCGAGATGCCACTTGGTGGGACTCACATCCGCCATGCTGCTGACGACGTAGTCCTCCGTGTCGAGTGGATCGCAGAGCCGCTCGGTTTGCGCGCGTACCGCCGCGTAGCGGGATCCGAGCGCATCGTTCCGAGGGGAACGATGCAAGCTACTGAGCGATGTCGCCGTCGGGTCGGTCGTAGTCGCCGATGAGATCATGAGCGGAAGCGTCGGAGGGGGTCGGAAGGTGCAGTCGAGCCGAGGGCTGCGCCAGTCCATCTTAGGCCAAATTCGGGGTCTTTGGTTCCCGCCGGACGGAGCAAATACCTCGCCGCTACGCTTCTGGCAGACTCAGTCGGTTGCGGCTGTCTTTCGCTCGAGCGCGGCCCGGTTCCACCCCGCCAGATTGGCGGCCGCTTCGTAGGTGCTCTGAAAAAAATCGAGCGTGTCGCCATCGGGATCTGTCGAATTGCGAACGGCGTCGTACCGAAGCACCCACTCGTGCATCTGTGCGTTGTAATGTCCCGCGGCCGGCCGAATTGGCGCGGTGGGGCATCCCTCAGGCTCGGGATAGGCGTAGGCGTAGAAGGCGGGCTCGGCGACCGGGCCGCCGGGGGTGCCTGGCCACCATCCGGCGCTGATGCACGAGTGCGAATACGCCTCGCGCACCGCCCAATCCGGGAACCCCGGAACCCCACCGGGATGCCGCGGCGCGAGCGCGCCGTTGAATCGCGTGCACGCGAGATCGAAGCTCCCCCAGAAGAAATGCACGGGGCTCGACTTCCCGACGAACCGTCCGCGAAAGATCTGCAGCACGCGATCCGCCTGCGCGAGCGTGCGCCAGAAACGCTGCACCGCTTCCGCATCGTACGACGCGTGGGTCTCGTCTTCGGCGAACGGAATCGGGCTCGCGAGCTCCACCGGCACGGGCCAGATCCGTACGTCGATGCCGATGGACCGTAGACCCGACATGTAACTCCGATAGAAGTCCGCGACCGATCGCGGCCCTAGCGCCATCGTCCACGTCCGGCCATCGTCGCGCCGTGCGACGAGCGTGTGATCGATGAAGTCGAACTCCACGGAGACGCCGCTCGTTTCGTACGGCATGCGCGACGTCGTGAGACCGCGCGCGGAAACGTAGAGTGGCACGTTCCACCAGTGATTCACCATCGGTGCGAGCGCGAGCCGCGTCTTTCCCACGATCTGCGTCCACATGTGGAGCGTATCGCGCGTGTCCTGCCACTCGGCGAGAGGAAGCGGTGGCCAGGCGGACTTCGCGGCAGATCCAGTCATGTCATCGGCTCGGCGGCAGGCTCAATGAACAGCTCATCCACGTAGCACCAGCTCCAGTCCTCGCCGGGCTGGAAGCTCTTCATGATTGCGTGCTTCGATTGATGGAAGTGCTTGGTAGCGTGCTTGCCTTGCGATTGATCGCAGCATCCGACGTGTCCGCATTCCTGGCAGAGTCGCAGATGGACCCAGTGCATGCCCAACGCGAGACACTCCTCGCAGCCCTTGGGGGTGTGCGGTGCGACGTCGCGCACCTGGTCGAGATGCGCGCAGGATTGAGCATCGTGTGGCATGGTTCCTCGTCGCGGAGCGGTGGACCCGAATATTACATCGCCAAGACCGACTAGCGCGAAGGCTCAGGGCGCGAGCAGTGCCAGCACTTCCTCGCGGCTGATGTCTCCGAAGTACTCCGACATTTCCAGGCTGCCGAGCACGCTCGCGAGCGCATCGCGATTGTAGGCGAGGCCCATCAGTCGCGCCTCGAGCTCGCCGATATCCGAGCGGCCCATGTAGTCTCCAAAAAGGCGCACGGACTCGATGCGCCCCTTCTGAATGTTCAAGCGAACATCGATCTCGCCGGCAGGGAATCGGCGCGCTCGCTGCAAGTTGCACGGCGGATTCTCTCCGTAGTTCCATGCCCACGTGCCGTAGCGGCGCTCGACCAGCGCCCGCGCCGCCTGCCAGTCGGTGTCGCCGAGTGGGAGTGTGGGGATGCGGGCAAGGTCACGCGAGCCGAAGATGCGCTCGAGGATTCGATCACGCAGCTCGTTCACGGTGATCGGCTCGCGCAGAAACTCGCTGATGTTTGCGACGCGGCTGCGAATCGATTTCACTCCCTTCGACTCGACCTTTCCCGGCTTCGGCTTGAGCGCGGCGGTGACGTCGTCGAGATTGGAGTCGAGGAGCAGCGTGCCGTGGCTGAACATTCGACCCGCGGTCGCGAACTGCGCGTTGCCGGAAATCTTGCGACCTCCGGCGAGGATGTCGTTGCGCCCGCCGATCTCCGCGGGCACACCGAGCTCGTTGAGGACGTCGACGACGGGGCGGTTGAACAGATCGTACCGGTTGAAGCGCGCATGAACGTCGCGCGTCATGACGCTGAAATTCAGGTTGCCCAGATCGTGGTACACGGCGCCACCGCCGGAGACGCGTCGTACTACCTGAATGCCGCGCGCGGCGACGACGTCGGAGTCGATCTCCTCGATCGTGTTCTGATTGCGGCCAATGATGATCGCGGGCGAGTTGACGTAGAAACGCAGCAGATCATCGTCCTCCATCGCGTTACGGAGCACGTGCTCCTCGAGGGCGAGATTGAGCCGCGCGTCGGTGACTCCGCGATTGTCGACGAATAGCATGGAGTGAAGATAGTCGGGGATGGGCTGCGGCCCGGATTGATGCGCGACCGCGATGACGTAGTTTCATTGTGTAACGCGATCACACCAACCACCCGTAGCCCAGCCGGAGCACATGTACACGCTCGTGCGCCGTTTCATCAAAACCGCGATCCTCTTTCTCGCCGTGGGCTTGATCATTGGCGGATGGATGATCGCGCGGCGCGAGCTGTACGGCGAATTTCCCGGTTCGTACGTGACGAGCGCGCACACGCATGCGCTCTTCGTCGGCTTCGTGGTGATGATGATCGAGGGCGTCGCGCTCTGGCTCTTTCCGCGACCCGAGAAGGGCGACGAGCGGTATCGGCCACGCGTCGTCGAGTGGGCGTACTGGGTGCTGACCGTCGGCACCGCCGCGAGGGTTGGCGGCGAGCTCGCGCGCGCAGCGTCGACTTCCGCCTGGCTGCGCATGGCCGTGGTGGCAGCGGGGTTCGCGCAGATCGTCGGCATCCTGCTCTTTTTCTACACGATGTGGACGCGCATACGATCGGTGGGTAGTCGCGCGCGCGAAGCGAACGGCGAGCGCTTCTGATGGCCATGGCACCGTCACGCCCCGTTCGCGTTGCACTCATCACCTTCTCCGGCCGGCCGGCGCTCACCGCTGACGATGGCGAGCTGCGCGATGCGCTCGTGTCGCGTGGCGCGGAGGTTGAGGCACGCCCATGGGACGTCGACGCCGACTGGGAGTCGTACGACAGCATCATTCTTCGCTCCTGCTGGAACTTTCATCATCATCCGCGCGACTTCTCGCAGTGGGTGACCGGCATCGGCGAGCGGTTTCCCGGCCGTCTTCGCAACTCCCCCGAGCTTGCGCGATGGAGCGTGGACAAGCGCTACCTCCGTGATCTCGCGTCGCGCGGCGTGGGCACCGTGCCGACGACCTGGGTGTCTGCGCACGCGCACGGAGATGCGCCGACCCTCGCCGCCATCATCGCGTCTCACGACGAGGATGCGGGCGCCGTGGTGAAGCCCGCGATTTCCGCGACCGCGCACGAGACCTGGCGCATCGAGCCGGGTGATGCGGCCGCCCACGAGGAAAGATTCAGGAAGCTCGTCGCCAGCTCGCCCGGCGGCGTCATGGTGCAGCCATTCGTCCCCGAGATTCTCGGCGGTGAGTGGTCGCAGATTTTCCTGGGCGGCGAGTACAGTCACGCGGTGGTGAAGCGGCCCGCGGCGGGCGACTTTCGGGTGCAGCATGACTTCGGCGGCTCGATCGAGGTGCGAGAGCCGAGTGCGGCGCTCGTGGCCGATGCGCAGGCGGCACTCCGTGCAGCGGCGGGTGCAACCGGAGCTTGCGTGGAAGAAATCTTGTACGCCCGCGTAGATGGGGTCGAGCGCGACGGCCGGCTCATTCTAATGGAGCTCGAGCTCATCGAACCTGTGCTCTTTTTCGCCCACGCCCCTGGCTCGGCGGTCCGGATGGCCGACCTGATCCTCAGTTTGCCGCGCTCACTCCGCCGCACCGCGACACCGGCGCATTCGCCGTCGGCTTTATCCCCGCCAGGTACAGACGCCGGATGATCGGCACCGGTAGCGCACCGTAGAGCAGCACGGTGTCGTGGTACCGGCAAAGATTGAAGCTCGTGCCCTCACGCCTGTGCACTTCCTGGCGCAGCCGAGTCCAATCCTCCACTCCCGCGAAGTATGCGTTGAGCTGCACGTAGTCCAGCTGTGCGCGCTGCAGCTTCGCCTCCGCCTCCGGCCGTTCCTGGAACGCGTCGCGCATCATGAAGGCCACCGCCGAATCGCCCGGCATATTGCGCATCTGCAGCCGGATGTCGAGGATCGCGTTCGCGTAGATGCGCAGCATACCCTTGAGATCCGTCAGCCGCATTTTCACGGCGTCGCCACCGTCGACGTGCGCGTCGTACATCATCACGTGTTCGGCGTACACCGCCCATCCTTCCACGTACGGCGTGTTCGAGTACACCGATCGCAGAAGCCGGCGCCATTCCGGCGTGAGCAGGTTGGCGTACGCACCCTGGGCGACGTGACCCGGTACGCCTTCGTGCATCGTGATGTCGAGCATCTTGTACGTGTTGTACTCGCGCAGCTTCGAGTCAGCGCGCTCGGTGGTCCACGCGGCTGGAATGGGCGTAACCCAGTAAAATGTCGCGAGCCCCGGATTGAGCGGCGGCGCGAACACCGCGCCCGCCACGCCGTACACCCCGCGCATGAACTCCGGCGTCGGGATCACCTGGAGGTTCGGAAACGAGTCGATCGAGATGATGCGCTTGTCGCGCACGACTCGCTCCAGCACCGACACGTCGCTCATCGCCGCCTCCAGCAGCGAGTCGCGATTCGCGTGCTCGCCCCCAATGCGCGCCAGCGTCTCGCTCACGATCGCGTTGAGCACGGAGGTCGAGTCGCCAGTGTGCTTGTGATCCGGGAACCACTTGTCGTGCAGCGGCCGCGCGAGCACCAGCATGGCGCTTCTCGTAGTCCGCATGCTGTCTTCGGCGATTCGGAGCACTTGAGCCGGCGTGAGCGACACCTGGAGCGAGTACTTCCACTTCTCATCGAAAAGCGTGCTTCCCATGCGCCAGTCGAATTTCCCGCGCTTGGGCAGCGTGTCGCGAACGAATCGCTCGTAGCTCTCGAGGGCGCTAACCGCCGCCGGCGCTACGCGAGCGTAGCGCGCCTCCGCCGGGGTGCCGCGCGTGAAGTCGGTGCCGAGCCCCTTCACGAGGCCGATGACGCCGTCGGTTTCCTCGAGCGCGACGCGTGAATAGATCTCGTTCGTCGCCTGGAGATTCTTCTGCGCCACCGCGAGAAAGCCCGGGACCGCGGCAACGCGCGCCGCGAGATCCGCCGCGCGCGCACTCTTGTCCGCGTACTCGAGCGCGACGTTCGAGAAGAGCGTGTTGCCGAGGTCCTCCGCGTAGAGCTGCGGTTTGCGCTCGTGGAATCGTTCGCGCGTGAGAGTGAATAGCGCGAAGCCCGCGGCGTTCGCAACCACGTCATAATCCGCTTGTGTCTGGGGATCGAGGCGCGAACGGTTCATCGCCGCGAGACGGGCCTGCACCTTCTCGAAGTAGGCGCGCTGTTTCGCGATCGCGGCCGGCGAGAAGCTGTCGAGTAGCGAGTCGAAGTGCACCCGGCGGCCGGCATACGGATCCATTCCGTCGTGCAACCCGGATTGCGTCGCGCTTGCCGGCGAGAAGGCGAGCGACGTATAGACGAACTCACTCGCGAGGGCCGGGAAGC
>JANWLO010000003.1 GCA_025450815.1 Gemmatimonadaceae bacterium | reverse complement strand
CCCTGGTACTTCCCCTTCCGGTCTGCGTATGACGTCTCGGGTGCCTCGTCGCCCTCGAAAAACAGCGCCTGCGCGATGCCCTCGTTCGCGTAGATCCTGGCCGGGAGCGGCGTGGTGTTCGAGATCTCGAGGGTCACGAATCCCTCCCATTCGGGTTCGAAGGGAGTGACGTTCGTGATGATCCCGCATCGCGCGTACGTCGACTTGCCCACCGTTATCGTGATGACGTTCCGCGGAATCCGGAAATACTCCACGGACCTGCCGAGCGCGAAGCTGTTCGGAGGCACGATGCAGATATCGCCCTCGAACTCGACGAATGACTTGGGATCGAAGTTCTTCGGGTCCACCATTGAGTTCAGGACGTTGGTGAAGATCCTGAACTCCGTCGCGACGCGCATGTCGTATCCGTAGGAGCTGACGCCGTAGGAGATGACTCCGGTGCGCACCTGTCGGTCGGCAAAGGGCTCGATCATACCGTGCTCAAGCGCCATTTTGCGAATCCAGCGGTCGGACTTGATGGACATGTGTCTCGAGTGAGGAAAGGGAAAATCGCGGAATGGTCGGCCGGGCAATGTATCCCGCACGAGGAGGCATCGCAAAGCACCATCGCAAAGCACGTTGCGGAGCGCATTGCAGAGCGGATGCGCCCTCGATAGTTTTCTAAACGGGGAAAGTGAAAAATTTCACGAAGTCGGGAGACGATGGGTCGAGAGTACTTTCCGATTCTCATGCTGGTGGGATTCGTGGCCGCAAACGCGGTCCTGATGCTGGCATTATCCCATCTCACCATTCGTCCGCGCCCCACCGTCGTCAAGCAGACCCCCTACGAATCGGGGATTCCCCCGCTAGGCGACGCACGCGACCGTTTCTCCGTGAAGTTCTACATGGTCGCCATGCTGTTCATCGTCTTCGACATCGAGACGGTGTTCATGATCCCCTGGGCGACCTACTACCGGCAGCTCTCGTGCAACGTCGCACTCGTGGACGGCGCTTGTCCCACGGCGCATCTCTCCTTCTTCGGCCTCGGTGAGATGCTGGTGTTCATAGCGATTCTGCTCGTCGGCTACATCTACGTGTGGAAGAAGGGAGCGCTGCAATGGGATTGAGCCAGACCTCGCCCACGAGCGCGTTGTTCGACTCGCCGAATCAGGAGAGCTGGGTCGCGACACGCCTCGACTTCCTCGTGAACTGGAGCCGCGCGAAGTCGCTCTGGCCGATGCCCTTCGGCACCGCGTGCTGCGCAATCGAGTTCATGGCCACTGCGGCAACGCGATTCGATCTCGCGCGCTTCGGAATGGAGCGCATGAGCTTCTCGCCCCGGCAGGCCGACGTGCTGATTTGCGCGGGCCGAGTGCCGTTCAAGCTCGCGCCGGTGCTCCGGCGCATCTGGCAGCAGATGCCGCAGCCCAAGTGGTGCATCTCGATGGGCGCATGTGCGTCCTCCGGCGGCATGTTCGACAACTACGCGGTAGTGCAGGGCATCGACACGATCATTCCCGTCGACGTATACGTGCCCGGATGTCCGCCGCGCCCAGAGGGGCTGCTCTACGGCATCATGATGCTGCAGGAGAAGGTGATGCGCGAGAAAATGTCCGACGCCGCAATTCGCAACGAGATGGAGCCCGATCCCCAGAGCGGGTTGTACATTCCCGCGAGCAAGATCGACGAGCTCTCCGAGCCCTTCGGCAACTCCGTGCAGCAGACGCGGTCCGGACTGTGACCGCGACATTCGCTCCGGTTCTTCCTGGCAGCGCGCGCCCGGACGCTTCGGCACCGTCCACTCCGCGCAACCTCCCCGAAAAGGGGGGCACCGCGAATCCGTCGGCCGAAGCGATCGCCGCCAAGTTCGGGCAGGCGTACATTCGCTCGGAGGTCGTATGGGGCGATACCACCGTCTACGTGCGGCCAGACAGCGTGCTCGAGATCGTGCGCTGGCTGCATGACGATCCGTCGCAGCGATACGACTATCTCTCCGACGTTACCGCCGTGGAGTACCGCGACCCCGAGCAGGAGATGGAGGTCGTTTGGCATCTGCGCTCGCTACCGTTTCGGCGCTTCCTCCGCCTCAAGGCGCCTCTCGCGAAGGGCTCCCCGCTGGTCGTCGACAGCGTGTGGCCGGTGTACAAGGGCGCCGACTGGATCGAGCGCGAGTGCTACGACATGTTCGGCATCACCTTTCGTGGCCACCCCGATCTTCGCCGCATTCTCATGTGGGAGTCGTATCGCGAAGGCTTTCCGCTTCGCAAGGACTTCCCGCTGCGCGGCCGATTCAGTCGCGCCGAGCAGCTTCGCCAGGCGCTGAGTATCACGACCGAGGGTCGATACTCGATGGAGGAGCTGTCCGTCGCGGAAGCGTTCGAAGATCTCCCCGAGGAGATGCGCCGGCGCCTCGCCGGCGGGGAAAGGACGGGGGAATAATTATGGCTACCAAGACGAGGACGGTGGAAGTCGCGCTCGGAACCGCCGGAGTCGACGCCGATGGTCGCGCTGTGCGCACGCCGATGACGGTTACGGAAAACGGCGCCGTCAGCACGCTCGAGGCGCCGCCTCTCGGACCGGCGCCGGAGCTGCAGGGCGAGCATATGCTGATCAACATTGGGCCTCAGCACCCCGCAACGCACGGCGTGCTGCGTCTGGTGCTCGAGCTCGACGGCGAAACGGTGGTACGCTGTGTTCCGCACATCGGCTATCTGCACTGCGGCTTCGAGAAGATCGGCGAATACAGACAGTACAACCAGATCATACCGTGGACCGATCGCGAGGACTACCTCAACTCGATCGGCAACAACGTCGCGTTCTCCATCGGCGCCGAGCGTCTGTTTGGTGTCGAGGTACCGCCGCGCTGCACGGTGCTTCGCGTGATCGCGATGGAGCTCTCGCGCATCATCTCGCATCTGGTGTGGCTCGGCACTACCTGCATTGATCTCGGCGCCTTCACGCCGTTCCTCTGGTCGTTCCAGGAGCGCGAGAACGTCTACAATCTGCTCGAGAGCTGGGTCGGTGCGCGACTCACGACCAGTGCGACGCGCGTGGGCGGGATGGCGGCGGATATTCCCGATGGGTGGACCGACCAGCTGCGCAACTTCATCCGCACCTTTCCAAAGACGGTGGATGAATGTGATCGCATGCTCACGCGCAACGGCATCTGGATCGGACGCACGACGGGCCTCGGCGTGATGTCATCGGATGAGGCAATCAACTACGGGCTCTCAGGCCCGATGCTTCGTGCGTCCGGCGTGGCCTACGATGTTCGCAAGGACTTTCCGTATCTCGATTACGAGACGTACGACTTCGAGGTTCCGGTGGGCTCGCACGGCGACGTCTATGATCGATATCTGGTTCGGATGGAAGAGCTTCGCCAGTCGACGCGCATTCTCGCGCAGGCGGTCGACCGGCTTCCCGATGGTCCGGTGAATTCCAGCGATCATCGAGTGATCCTGCCGCCCAAGAGCCGCGCGATGAGCGACATGGAGTCCATGATCCATCACTTCAAGCAAGTAATGGAGGGACCGCGACCGCCTGTGGGCGAGGTATACGTGCCGGTCGAGAGTCCCAAGGGCGAAAAAGGCTACTACTTCGTGTCCGACGGAACAGCCAAGCCGGTTCGCTGGCGCATTCGGCCACCGTCGTACGTGAATCTGTCCGCGATCTCGAAAATGGTTGAGGGACATCTCCTCTCCGACGTGATCGCGATCAATGCGAGCATCGACATCGTCATGGGAGAGATTGACCGGTGAGCGCTCAACGAGAAGGGGCGACACAGGCGGACGCCCTGTCGCATGCAAGTCGCGACAACGTGGGCGAGATCCCGTACGAGCCCGTGTTCGTCGGCGCGGTGCGCGAGGAGCTGGACGCCCTGCTCGGACGATACCCGAACAAGATGGCGGCGCTCCTGCCCACGCTCTGGATGGTGCAGCGCGAGCGAGGGTGGGTGAGCGAGGAGGCGATGGTGGAGGTCGCCGCGCTGCTCGAGCTCACGCCCGCGTACGTGAAGGGTGTCGTCACCTTCTACACGATGTATCACCAGCATCCTGTCGGACGCTACTTCATTCAGGTGTGCACCACGTCGCCCTGTTTGGCATGCGGCGCCGACAAGGTCGTCGAATCACTGCTCGGCCAAACCGGGTGCGGTGATCTCGGTGCGACGTCACCCGACGGCCGGTTCACTGTAATCGAAGTCGAGTGCCTCGGCGCCTGCGGTTTCGCGACGCCGATCATGGTCAACGACGAGGTCATCGAGTCCGTCACTCCCGAGAAGGTTTCTCAGATTCTCACTCGGTTCAAATAGATGGGATATCCCCACAAGTCGCACCCGAAGGAAACGCCGATTCTGTCGAAATACTTCGGCGAACCGCAGGCGCGTACTCTCGACGGCTGGAAGGAGCGCGGCGGTTATCGCGCGCTACAACAGGCGCTCGGCATGACACCGGCGGACATCGTGAACGTCGTCAAGGAGTCCGGGCTGCGTGGACGCGGCGGCGCCGGCTTCCCAACGGGAATGAAGTGGTCGTTCATGAAACCTGGGGACGGCAAGGCGCACTACCTCTGCGTCAATGCCGACGAGTCGGAGCCAGGCACGTTCAAGGACCGCGAGATCATGCGATGGACGCCGCACGCCCTCATCGAGGGAACTGCGATCGGCGCGTACGCGATCGGCGCGGAGGTGGCTTACATCTACATCCGCGGCGAGTTCACCGAGCCGCTGGCGGTAATGGAGAACGCCGTGAAGGAGGCGTACTCCGCGGGACTGCTGGGGGCGAACGCGATGGGCAGCGGCAAGCGCATCGACATTCACGTCCATCGCGGCGCGGGCGCGTACATCTGCGGCGAAGAGACCGCGCTCATGAATTCGCTCGAGGGTCGTCGCGGCAATCCGCGCATCAAGCCGCCGTTCCCCGCCGTCGCTGGTTTGTTCGGGCTGCCCACGACGATCAACAACGTCGAAACGCTGGCCGCGGTACCGCACATTTTGATCAATGGCGCCGCGTGGTACAAGGCGATGTCGCTGTCGAGTCCGAAAAGCACCGGGACCAAGCTCTTCTCCGTGTGTGGCAACGTCACGCGGCCGGGCAACTATGAAGTAACGATGGGATATCCCTTCAAGGACTTCCTCTACGACATGTGCGGCGGCCCGCTGCCGGGACGAAAGTTCAAGGCCGTAATTCCAGGCGGGTCGTCTGTGCCCATCCAGTCGATGGAAGAGGCCGAGAGCACGCTCATGGACTACGAGGGCTTCGTTGCGAAGGGAAGCATGCTCGGCTCCGGAGGCGTCATCGTTTTCGATGACTCGCAATGCATGGTGCGGCACATTGCGCGCCTTGCGCGCTTCTACGCGCACGAGAGTTGCGCGCAGTGCACGCAGTGTCGCGAGGGCACGGCCTGGACGACGAAGATCATGGAGCGCATCGAGGCGGGAAACGGCACGATGCAGGACTTCGACACGCTGCTCGAGATCGGCGACAACATGACGGGGAAGACTATCTGCGTGCTGAGCGACTCGTGCGCTGTTCCCGTAGTGTCGGGGCTTGAGAAGTTCCGGCACGAGTTCGAAGCGCACATCACGGGCAAGCGCTGCCCCTTCCGCGCGGCGGCGGCGGCGTAATGGCCGACGCTCCGATGGTCTCGCTGACGATCGAGGATCGTCAGGTGCAGGTTCCGGCGGGCACCTCGATTCTGGAGGCGGCTAGGAGCGCCGGCGTGCTCGTTCCTCATTATTGCTATCACCCTGGCCTCGCAATCGCGGGCTCGTGCCGGATGTGTCTGGTCGAAGTTGAGAAAAGCCCGAAGCTTGCGCCGGCGTGCGCCACCGCGGTCGCGGAGGGCCAGATAGTCCATGTGCACTCGGAGAAGGCACTCACGGCGCGCCAGGGCGTTCTCGAACTGCTGCTCATCAATCACCCGCTCGACTGTCCCATCTGCGACATGTCGGGTGAGTGCGAGCTTCAAGACTATACCTTCCGCGAAGGCCGAGCGGAGGGTCGCCTCAGTCCGGATCCCAAGCGCTTCAACGCCGTCGAGGATTTCGGCGGCGACGTGAT
>JANWLO010000002.1 GCA_025450815.1 Gemmatimonadaceae bacterium | reverse complement strand
CTGCTAACCGCGCCCGCCGAAACCGTGAGCGACGAATTGCCGCTCTTGCCGCCGGCGGCGGCCGTGATCGTCGCGCTCCCCGCGTGCCCCGCGGTGACCATTCCGCTCGACGACACCGAACCGATTGCCGGATCGGAGCTCGACCACGCGATGGACTGACCGGTGATCGTGTTGCCCGACCCATCCTTCACGGAGGCCGAGAGCTGCAGCGTGCCACCGGAGACGAGACTGACTGCGCCCGGCGAAACCGAGACGCTACTGATCGCGCCTGCCGAGACGATGAGGGTGGCGGTGCCGCTCTTGCCGCTGGAGCTCGCGGTGATCGTGGCGCTGCCCGCGTGCGACGCGGACACGAGCCCGCTCGACGACACGGTGCCGACGGAGCCGTTGGAGCTCGACCAGGTGACCGGCAGCCCGGTGAGCACGTTCCCCGACGCGTCCTTGATGGTGACCGTGAGCTGCTGCGTGTTGCCGGCCGCGAGCCCGATGGAGCTCGGCGTGATCGCGACGGAATTCACCGCCCCAGCCGTCACCGTGATCGACGCCGTGGCGCTCTTTCCCTCGGCCGTGCCGGTAATGGTGGCGGAGCCAACGTGAATGCCGGCGACGAGCCCGCCCGTGGTGATGCTCGCGACGCTGTTGTTGGAGCTCTGCCAGGCGACGGAGCGACCGGTGAGCGTGTTGCCGCTGGCGTCGGTGGCGCGCGCGGAGAGCTGCACGCTGCCGCCGGCGGTGATCGTGCTCGAGCTCGGAGAGATCGCAAGCGCGGCGATCGGCGCGAACACGACGCCGATCGAGGAGCTGTCGGCAACAGCTGAAGCCTTGGCGACGATCCTCGCGTTCCCGGCGCCGATGCCCGTCACCATACCATTCGATGATACCGTGGCGTAGCGGGTGTCGGTGGAGCTCCACGTGATTGCGTGTCCGCTCAACACGCGGCCCGTTTTCGTCTTGATCGACGCGGCGAGCTGCACGTGGCCGCCGATGGTGGCGCTCGCGTTCGCGGGCTCCACGTCGACGTGGGCCGGTATGCTATCGGTGACGACGATCGTGCCCTGGCCGGATACGCCCTCGCTCGTTGCGTAGACGCTGGCGGAGCCCATTTTGCGACCGCTGACTTGTCCGCCCGAGGTCACGGAAAGGATCGACGTGTCGCTCGACGCCCAGGAGACCGCTGCGGTCTGCACCGCCTGGCCCGCGTCGTTCATCGCGGTGGCGGACACGGTGATTACCGTGCCGACCTCGAGGCTCGGCGCCGGCAGCCGTACGGCGACCGTGATGACGCTTGGAGTTTTTGGAGAGCCGGGGTCTGTGGGATCGCCGCGTTCTATGCAGGCGACAAGCGAAAAAACGACCGCGGCGAAAACGATCGGACGGCAAATTTCTTGAGCGCGCATAGAGACTCTCCGTATGGAGTCCGTTCGGCGGCTCGACTGGCATGGCGCACCTCAGGGCGCGCTGTAGCCTCGTAGCTTTGCGTCACCGGCTTTCACCGGCTTTGCCGTTATCGCGGGCGAGAGGCCCTTGCGATGGTTCTGGTACTGTCTTCGTGCACGTACTACGGACGTACGATGGTGCTCAGCGCAATAGGGACGACAGAGTTATAACCGCGTCACCCAGTCTGTCGTGGAGGAACATTCTGCGATATTGCGTACTGCGAATTGTGACAAAGTGCCCTTGGACGGGGCTCAGAATTAAGGACATCTTATCTGACCCAGGCTCGAACCGCAAGGCACATTTCATTCCACTGGAGCTCGCCGGCGACACATTGCGCGCAGTCGCACCGATGCCGACATTCACGCGATGAATGAGGAGTTGGTTCCCCGGCCGCGGCCACGCCTCGGCTGGCCCGAGACGCTGATCATCATCGCAACTGCGCTCGAGCTCGTTGTCGCGTTGTTCGCTCATCACTTCCCGTACACCGATCCCACCAACCATCTCGCGCGCTACACGCTGATCTCGCGCATCTGGTTCGGAGATCCGCCCGGCTACGTGGTGTTCCACTGGATTCCGACGTCGTACATCGCGGGCGATGTGGTGGGTGCTCTGTCGGTGCACTTCATCGGCGCGATCGCGACTCTTCGCCTGATCAACGCTGCGACGCTGATCCTGCTGCCGCTCGGGATGTACGGCCTGTTATGGTACGCCGCCCCCGCGCAACGCGGATGGGCGCTCGTGGGTGTGCTGTTCGGCTTCGCCTCGCACTTTTTGTTCGGATTCCTGAACTACGCGCTGGGCTTCGGGCTGGTGTTCTGCTGGCTCGCGCTCTGGTATCCGCGGCGCGCGAACGCATCGTGGAAGGCGCGACTGATACTCGCCCTCGGCGCGATCGTGCTCTTTCTGGTGCACCTCTCCGCGCCGCTCATCGTACTGGTGGTGATCTGGACCGACTGGGGGATCTCGGTAATCGGCGAAGAGCGGCTGCTCGCGCCACGACAGTGGAGGCCGTTCAACTCGCAGCTGGGAACAGTGTCGATCATGCTGCTCGCGGTCGCGCTCGTGTGGGCGTGGGCGAGCTACTCGAGCTGGAACGACGTCGGACCGGCGGGCGAGTACGTGATTCGCTCGATCGGCAACAAGCTGGTCGTCTTCACGTCGCCGTTCTATTCCGTGTCGCTCACGGCAGCGGCGATCATGTCGCTCGGCTACGCGGCGTCGTTAGCGGCGATGGTCTACGTTCGGCGACGCACGCTCAAGGTCGACTCGCTCATCGCGTCGGCGGTGATCATGTTCGTGCTCTACCTGCTGTTCCCCAAAGCGATTCCCGGCGCCGGCGCGGTGGACATTCGATGGCTGGCCGCGGGATACCTCCTGCTCTTCTGCGCGCGGCAGCGCGGTCCGGAGAGGGAGCCCAGGTTGATTCTGCTCATCCCGTTCGCCGCGTGCGTGCTGCACACCGCGTCCATCGGCTGGACCGCGCGCGCGATCGATCGTGATCTCGACCAATACCAGGCGGCGCTCACGCACGTGCCGCCGCGCACGAATCTCCTTCCGCTCGGCGACGGCGTGAAGATGTACGGTCGCGTGCAGGTGCTGCGGCACTTCGTGCTCTGGCACACCATAGACGCGCACGGTCGCGCGCCGGGGCTCTTCAACTTCCGCGATGCCGACTATCAGGATCCGCTGAATCATCATCTCGCGCATTTCGTGGAGGCCCAGCACCTCTATCTCGCGAACCCCGGCTGGGGACTGCGCGATACGATGCCCGGATTGCCGTGGGCGCGCATCGACAAGGAGTACGACTACATCATGCAGACGTCGGGCGACGGACACGTGGAGAAGTATCTGCTGCTCCACGCGGACGAAGTGTGGCGCGACGATCCGTATGTGCTCTACAAAGTGCGCAAGCAGTGAGCGATCGCGCGCTCGCGATCTGTTACGGAACGAGGCCGCAGGTCATCAAGGCGTCGATGCTCATCGAGGCGGCCGCCGCGCGCTGGCCGCTCGTGACGGTGGACACGGGACAGCACTACGACTACGAGCTAAACGCGGTGTTCTACGAGCAGCTCGGCGTGCCGCGGCCGCACCACTTTCTCGAAGTGGGATCGGGGCGGCACGCGGCGCAGACGGCGGCAGTGCTCACGCGCGCGGCGGAGGTGTTCGAGGGCGCGAAGCCGTGGGCCGTGGTGGTCATCGGCGACACCAACAGCACGCTCGGCTGCGCGCTCGCGGCCACGCAGATGCGAATTCCGGTTGTGCACGTGGAGGCGGGACTCAGGTCGAACGACCGCGCGATGGCGGAGGAGATCAATCGCCGAGTGGTGGATGCGATCGCCGACCTGCTGTGCGCGCCGTCGCGCGCGGCGGCGGACGAGCTCCGGCGGGAGCACCAGCCGGGGATGATCGCGCTCACTGGCGACGTCGCGCATGACGTGCTGCTGCGGAATCTCTCCCGCGCGCGTGCGCCGCGGGACAACGAAGCGTGGCCGCTCGATGCCGGCGAGAAGTTCGCGATCGCGACGCTGCACCGCGCGGAGCTCACGGGGAATGCGGATGCGCTGGCCGCCATCGTGGGCGTGCTGCGCGCGCTGCCGCTTCCCGTGGTGCTCCCCGCGCACCCGCGCGTGCGCGATGCGCTCGCTGCGCGAGGGCTCGCGTCGGGCGGAAAGCTCCACTTCATCGCGCCGCTCGGCTACTTCGAGATGATCGGCGCGATACGCGATGCGAGCATCGTGATCACGGACTCGGGCGGCGTGCAGCGCGAGGCGTACTGGATGGGGACGCCGTGCATCACCGTGCGCACTGAGACGGAGTGGCGCGAGACGGTTGCGCTGGGCGCGAACACGCTCGTCGCGCCGGTGAGCGCGGGGAAGGAGCTGCAGGGAGTGGTGGAGAAGCGGTTGGGGAGCGTGGAGGAGTGGGATCGCAGCGCGTACGGCGCGGGCGATGCGGCGGCGCGGATCACCGACGCCATCGCGTCGCTCGAGCGGGCGTTGGGGTAGAGTGGCCATCGCGTTTCGAATTCATCCTATACGCAGATTGTTTGAGCCTGCGTGAGGGAGTTGCGAAGCGCTCTAGTAACTGCCGCTCGGGCGGGCGCTAACGATGTGAAATGCGGACGGAAACGGATTGAACGGACGGAAACGGACAAGACTCAGACAACGATGTACTATTGGTACTATTGACTGACGACAATGGTCTGGGTTCAAGCCGCGAAGTAACCCCGCGGTCGGCCGACGACAGACTCGTTCGCGCGCTCGGCGTGCGCGAGCTCGCGGCGAACATCGTCAACAACGTGGTGGGATCGGGGATCTTCGTGCTCCCCGGCGTCGTGGCGGCGGTGCTCGGGTCGGCGGCGCTCGCGGCGTATCTCGTGTGCGCCGGCGCCATCGGACTCGTCGCGCTCTGTCTTGCGGAGGCGGGGAGCCGCGTGCCGGAATCCGGCGGAACGTACGCGTACGCGGAGCGCGCCTTCGGACCGTACGTCGGGGCCCTCACGGGCGTGCTGTTCTGGTTCGGAGCGCAGGTGGTTTCGAGCGCCGCGATAGCCACGGTGATCGTGGCGTCGGTGGTGGCGCTCGTGCCGGCGACCGACAATTCGATCGTGCGCGGCGCGATACTCGTCACGATTTACGCAGGCTTCGCGATCGTGAACATCGTGGGCGTGCGACGGGGCGCGCGGGTGATGGAGGTTCTCACCGGCGCGAAGCTCGTGCCGCTCATCGTGCTGGTGGTGGCCGGACTGTTCGCGATGCACTGGGGGAATCTGGTGTGGACGCACGTTCCATCCGCGCACGATGTGGCGCGGGGAGCGCTGCTGCTGATCTTCGCGTTCGTTGGGACCGAGGGCGCGCTGTCGTCCAGCGGCGAGGTGCGGCAGCCATCGAGGACGGTGCCGCGCGCGGTGCTGCTGGCGCTGTGCTCCGTCGCGTTGCTCTACAGCGGGCTGCAGGTGGTGAGTCAGGGGGTGCTCGGCGCCGATCTGGCGACGAACACCGCCACGCCGCTTGCGGCGGTGGCCGAGCGCGCGATGGGGGGCGCGGGGCGCTCGTTCCTGTTGTTCGCGGCGATCATTTCCGCGTTCAGCTATCTGAGCGGCGATCTGCTCGCGTCGCCGCGACTGCTCTTCGCCTTTGGCCGCGACGGGCTGATGCCGGCGCGGCTCGCGAGCGTCCACCCGCGATTCCGCACGCCGCACATCGCGATCATCGCGCACGCGGTGTGCTGCTGCGTCGTCGCGCTAACGGGGGAGCTGCAGTCGCTCGTGATTCTGAGCGTCGTGGCGGTGCTGTTCGTGTACCTCGCGTGCTGCCTGGGGGTGCTCGAGCTGCGGCGGCGAGGGGTGAGGGCGGACGGAGCTCCGTTTCGCATCGCAGGCGGGCCGGTGGTGCCGCTGCTCGCGAGCGGGGTGGTGGTGTGGCTGCTGACGACTGCGAGTTGGAGGGAGTTCGCGGGGGTGGGGGGGGTGGTGGTGGTGACGACCGTGCTTTTTCTCGTGCGGGCTGGGGTACGACGCGAACATCGCGATGCCGGCGGGCATTAAGAGGCGGAAAGCGGGCCCAAGCTTTAAGCTGGTGAGCTCAGAGCTGTGAGCCTTGAGTTGGCGCCGAGGGGCGAATTGGTTCGTGGCGCGTTCGCTCGGTGACGTTGGGGCGGGTGGGCGTGTGATCATCCGGGGTGCGCGACTACCATCGACTCGAGATTTGGCGCCGAGCGCATGCGCTGGCGATCACGATTCATGATGTGGCCCGCGGGCTGCGCGGGAGCGAATTCGCCGCACTTCGATCGCAGCTCACGCGAGCTGGGGACTCCGTGGCCGCGAACATCGTCGAAGGCTCGGGAGCGGAGAGTGCGCGGGAATTTGCTCGCTTCCTGGACATGAGTATCAAGTCCGCGTCAGAAACCGAGTACCACCTGCTGAGCGCGCGAGATCGGCAATCGCTCCCGGATCACATGTGGCAGCAGCTATCGGGCGAGACGGTGGAGATCCGGCGTATGACCTACGCGTACCGGAAACGGTTGCTGGAGTTGCAGGCTTGAGCAGCGGTGGCGATGCCGTGCATCACCTGTG
>JANWLO010000001.1 GCA_025450815.1 Gemmatimonadaceae bacterium | reverse complement strand
GCCGCGTAGCGCTGCCCCGTCGTCGTCGCTACTACTGCCTGCGATTGGCCGGTGAAACGACGACCTCCCGCCACGGCCTGCGCTCCCGCCAGGTCGGCCTCCGCCTGCGCGACCTTCACCTTGTAATCGGAGTCGTCGATGCGGACGAGCGTTTTGCCGTCCGTCACCGAATCGTTGTCCTGCACGAGCACCGCGGTTACGTACCCGCCCACCTTCGAGAGCACGGGAACGATGTGGCCATCCACCTGCGAGTTGTCCGTAGTCTCGTGCGCGCGTGAGTAGATGAACGTCTTCACCGCCCACACGAGTGCAATCACTACCGCGATGGCGACGACGCCGATGATGATCTTCTTTTTCATCGTCATGCCGGGCGGCGGGACGGGCACTGGCTCGCGCGCGGCAGCCGGTGGCGGAGAGGCCACGGCTGCAGGCTGAGATCCCTTGGTGGCTTGTTCAGTGGTCGTCCCCATGTTGCTATTCCTCAGTGTCGTCGTATGACCGTCGTTCGAAATCGAAATCGGTATCAAGCCTTCAGTCCTGCGTAGAGTTCCGATCAGGGCAGGGCAGTTACGGAGCCGACTGCTCGAGCCAGTGCCACTTTCGAGCCTTGATAGCTCGAGAGCGCATCAACTGCCTGCGTGCGTGCCGAATTGAGCGAGAGCGACGCCGTGATCACATCGGCGTTGCCTGAAACGCCCGCTCGAAAACGTTCCTTTGCCTGTTCGACTTCCTGCTGCGTCAGCCGCAGCGCCTCTCGCGCCGCATCCACCTGCTCGCGCGCGGAGGCGAGGTCGAGCAGCGCTCCGCGCACCTCGATTGCCGCCTGCTGCCGCAAGTCCTTGCGTCGAACGTCGATCTCATTCGCGACCGCTTTCTGCTCCTCGATACGCCCTTCGCGACGCAGACCGTCGAAGATCGGAACCGAGACCTGCACTCCCCAATCGTAGGTACCGAGGAGCCGGTTCTTGCCGACCCACCCGTAGTCACCGTACGCAGACAGCGACGGCAAACGCTCGGCCCTTATCGCCGTGACCTGCTGTTCGACGGCGCGCAGCTGCTCGTCGGCCGCGCGCAGATCGGGGCGCGAATGCATGGCGATGTCGATGGCCGCTGCTTCGTCCACGGTGGTGTCGTGTACCGATAGTCCGTTGAGGCTGTCGGCGAGCGTGACTCGTGCCGTGAGCGGCTCGCCGAGGGCGCGGAGGAGATCGAGTTGCGCACGATCGCGCTCGTTGCGCGCGCCGATTAGCTGGGCTCGCACGGTGGCGAGCTGGGATTGCGCGCGCGTAACGTCGAGGCCAACGCCGACGCCGGCTTTGAGCTCCTCGTTCGCGATGCCGACGAGCGAGTCGGCGAGGACGGAGTCGGCGAGTCGGGCGGAAAGCTGCGCGTCGGCGCGCTGCGCGCGGAGGTAAGCGTTGGCCGCGACTTGCGCGGAAATCTCGGCCTCGTTCGCCGCAGTCGCGCCGAACGCGCGGGCGGTGCTCTTCGCGCCACGCAGACGCTGGATTGCGCCGAAGTCGAGGAAGGTCTCGGAGATTCTGCCGCGCGTGTCGAAGATATTCACCGGGCCGATGATCGAGCCGGAGGGATCGAATCCGGGGAAGTCGACGCCGAAGGTGGCGGAGTTGTAAGTGCGCCCGGCCTCCTGGACGTAGCCCGACACGGACGGAAGGAGATCGGAGCGACTCTGCGTGATGCGCGCATTGGCCTGATCGGTGCGCGCGCGCGCCTCGATTGCTGCGGCGCTCTGGCGCGCGCCGAGCCGCGCGGCGTCGCCAAGAGTGAGCGGGCGCGCGAGAACGGAGTCCTGCGCGGCGGCCCGAACTGCCGGAAGGGCCGCAGAGGCACAGAGATAAATGAGCGACAAAAGAGAGGAACGCAAAATCATGTCTGCACGGATGACGCGGTTGGGGCCGGGCGTTGGCTGATCGCGTGCAGACTGAAGTCCACGAGCTGATCGAGCACCTGGTCGTCGGGAAATTCACGCATGAACGGGATCCGCGCGCGCTTGGCGGACCACACACCGTGAGTGAAGAGAAGCGAATGCAGCATACGAGCCGTCACGGACGGATCCATGTCGCGGAACTCTCCGCTGGCGATTCCGCGCCGGAGGATGTCCGCGATGATGCGCATCGAGCGCATCGGGACCTCCTCGACGAATCGCTCGTAGAGATCGGGGAAGTGGTGGAGCTCGCTCAGAATGAGGCGGTACAGCACCTCGAACGATGGCGAGCGCATGTAGTCCCACGAATTTCCG
Source organism: Gemmatimonadaceae bacterium (assembly GCA_025450815.1). Classification (GTDB taxonomy): domain Bacteria; phylum Gemmatimonadota; class Gemmatimonadetes; order Gemmatimonadales; family Gemmatimonadaceae; genus FEN-1250. The sequence continues at coordinate 3,382 of JANWLO010000001.1, read as the reverse complement.
ATGTAGTGGCGGAGCTGCTCGGTGGCGCTCTCGGCGTCCGAGATCATCCCCTCGACCGTGGCGATATAGCGGGCGGGGATCTCGCGGATCATGTCGCAGAAGAGCGTTTCCTTGTTGGGGAAGTAGAGATAGATGGTGCCCTTGGAGACGCCGGCGGAGCGGGCTATGTCCTCGAGCCGCGCCGCCGCGAGCCCGCGTTCGCCGAACACCTCGAGAGCGGCATCGAGGATCTGTCGCGGGCGTTCGCCTGGAAGGCGGCGCCAGCGGGGGGCGTTAGCGTGGGCGGACTCAGACATTAGAGTAACTAAACGGCTCGTCAGTAAAACAGTTCCCGCGAGGCCCGTGCGCGAGACCGACAACCCGCCGAAAAAAGGCGGGCCGTGCGGGCCCGCCATTCGGTGCTAATGTGTCGCTTCAGCCGCCGGCGGCTCCTCAGCCGCATAGTGCCTGTGCGTGAAGTGCACGATCAGGGTTAATGCGCCAAAAAGCAGCGCCCCTCCAATGATGAGGCCGGTGAGGCCCGCCTTCAGATCTCCTTCCTTCGGTGCAGCCATGTCATCTCCTCGGTGCGCGTCGCCTATGCGACCCGGACGGTGGTCATCGTGTCGTTCTGCTTGAGCTGCTTCAGCACATCGACGCCTTTCGTAATCTTCCCGAACACGGTATGCACGCCGTTCAGGTGTTTCGTGCTGTTCTCGTCGAGCACCATGAAAAACTGACTGCCGCCGGTATCCTTGCCGGCGTGCGCCATCGACAGAGCGCCGACCTCGTGCTTGTTCGGGTTGCCCTTGGTCTCGCACTTGATGTGGTAGCCGGGACCGCCCGTTCCAATTCGACGATCGCCCTCCGGCAGGTCGCGCGAGAGCGGATCGCCGCCCTGCACCATGAAGCCAGGAATCACGCGGTGGAACTTCACGCCGTCGTAGAAGCCGCTGTTGGCGAGCTTCTCGAAATTCCCCGCCGCGATCGGCGCGTCCTTTTCGAAGAGCTCGGCGACAATGGTGCCGCGATTGGTTTCGATCGTTGCGTTCTTCGTCATGTAGTGGGTCGGCAGCTGAAGGAAGTCTGAATGTTGCAGCGCCCAAAGCTAATCGCGCCCTTCGATGTTCGCATCCTCACACGCGTCCTCACACGCGCGAGCTCGGGCAGATGTCGTTGAGCACACATTGCGGGCAGCGCGGTACGCGCGCGACACAGATCTGCCGGCCGTGCTCGATGAGCAGGTGCGACAACATCGTCCACTGCTCCACCGGGAAGAGCGGCATCAGTGCGGCCTCGATCTTCACGGGATCCGTTTCGCCGGTGAGCCCGAGCCGGTTCGCGAGCCGAGCAACGTGCGTGTCGACGACAATTCCGACGTTCGTGTCGAAGGCATTGCCGAGGACGACGTTGGCGGTCTTGCGGCCAACGCCGGGGAGCTTTGTGAGCTCTTCCATGGTGTTGGGCACGGAGCCGCCGTGCCGGTTGACGAGAGAGTGCGCCATGCCGAGCAGACTCTTCGATTTGCTTCGGAAGAATCCCGTGCTCCTGATCTCCGCCTCGAGCGACTCCTGCTCCGCGTCGGCGAGGTGCGCCGCATCCGGATAGTGCCGGAAGAGCTCGGGCGTCACCATGTTCACGCGTTTGTCGGTGCACTGCGCGCTCAGAATCGTCGCGACGAGAAGCTGGTAGGGATTCGCGTGGTCGAGCGCGCAGTGCGCGTCGGGATACGCGGCGATGAGCCGTCGGTAGTACTCTGCCGCGCGCTCCTTCAGCTCCTTTGCGCTGCGCGGACGCTTCGCCACTCTCTTCTTCGTCACCACCCGTGGCTTTCTCACCGCTTTCCTCGCGGGGCGCTTCGGCTTCATCGCTGTCTCCGTTTTTGAAAGTGCTCCGCGATCTCACGCGCGCTCTTCGCGTTGATCACATCCGTCGCTTCGAGCCACCCCTTTCGCGCGATCCCCACGCCGAACGCCATGTTCGCGAGTCCGTTGGTCGCATGCGCGTCCGGTCCGATCTCGAACGAACAGCCAACCGATTTCGCGAGCTGACAGTTCCGCCAGTCGAGATCGAGCCGATGCGGATCGGCGTTGATCTCGACGCTCACGCCGCGTTCCCCCGCCTTCGCGAGCACCGCCGGCATATCCAGCGCGTACCCCTCGCGGCTCAACAGCAGTCGTCCCGTCGGATGCCCGAGGATCGTCACGTGCGGGTCGTCGAGTGCGCGCAGCACGCGCTCAGTCATCTTCGCGCCATCCAGCGAGAAGCGCGAGTGCACCGACGCTATCACGAAATCGAATCGATCGAGCAGTTCCGGCTCGTAGTCGATGCGTCCGTCCACGAGAATGTCTGCCTCCACTCCCTTGAACACGCGCACCCCCGTGCCGGCTGCGTTGAGCCGATCGATCTCCTCGTGCTGCGCGAGCACCTCATCCGGCTTGAGCCCGCCCGCGTAGAACGCCGACTGCGAGTGGTCTGTGATGCCGATGTAAGACCACCCCATCGCCAGCGCCGCGGCAGCCATCTCGGCGATCGTCGCCTTGCCGTCGGAGTACCTCGAGTGGCAATGGAGCACGCCCTTGACATCGCCAACTGCGATGAGCGACGGCAGAGTATGCGCGCTCGCCGCCGCGATCTCGCCAAGCCCTTCGCGCAACTCCGGCTCGATGTATTCCAGGCCGACGGCATCGTAAAGCGCGTGCTCGTCCGCAACGGGAATGCGCTCGCCGGCCGCATTGCGAAGCTCGTCGTTGGCGAATCGGAGACCTCGCTCCGCCGCGCGCGCCACGACCTCGCGCTCGTGCGTCTCGCTTCCGGTGGCCCGCCAGAGCGCGATTGCGAAATGATCCGGCGTCACGCAGTGGAGGTGCAGCACGGTTCCATCCACGTATCGAATGACGATCGTGCCGTCGCTGCCCTTCGCCTCGCGCACTCCCGGTGCCGACGCGAAGTCCGCAGCGACCGCGGCGGGTGATTCCGGGCACGCCGCAACGATGTCGATGTCGCGCACCACCTCCACGCGCCTGCGCACCGACCCCGCGATCTCCGCCCTCGCGACGCCCGCGTGCTGCCGCACCGCCGCCAGCAGCCGCTCCGACTCCGCGAGCGCGCGCGGATACAAAATGTACGCGCCCGTCTCGCGGAGATACGCGATCCCCTTGAGAATCTTCGCCGCGGTTCCGCTGCCGAAGCGTGGCAGCGTCGCGAGCCTGCCACTCAGAGCGGCCTGTTCGAGCTCGTCCACCGTCGACACACCGAGTCCCTTGTGGATCGCCTGGATCTTTGCGCTGCCGAGCCCGGGAATGCGGAGCATCGCGATCAATCCGTCGGGCGTCTCGCTGCGCAGCTGCTCGAGGTAGCGCGACTCGCCGCTCTCCACGAGCTCGCGAATCGTGGACAGGGT